>QEVD01000707.1 GCA_003576975.1 Candidatus Zhuqueibacterota bacterium | reverse complement strand
CGCTTTCCAGAGGGCGCGACGATCGCTCCCGGTGAACATCAAACCATCGCAATGGTCGGCAATGGCTTCTTCAATACCTATGGGGTTCAGCCGACCTATGAACTGTTTGAGGATGGCCCTGCGGCGGACGATATTCCCGACATGCGCGAAGCCACGCCGGGCAGCATTGCCAATCAAGGCGGCCTCACGAATGACGGTGAAGTTCTTGTCCTTTACTATTGGGATGGCGCCAGTGATCTGGTGCAGGATGTCGATTACGTTGTCTGGGGCGACAAAGCGGAAGCTGTCGACAAAACCGGCGTAAGCATCGACGGCCCGGATGCAGATAGCACGCCTTCCAGCTATCTGCCCGACACACCCATTGCGCAACAGTTTGTGGTCAACACTGAAAATGACGCGGACCCCAATCCGCACAACGACGGCTCTTCCGCGCAGCGTAAGCTGAACGTTGAAGATCTGGAGAATTGGACGGGCGGCAACGGCATCACCGGCCATAACGAAACCAGCGAGAACACTTCGTGGATGGGCGGCATCTGGAGCATCAACGCGCCGGCCACACCGGGTGCGCGCGCGCTGGGCGACAGTTTGAACATCGCCGACATTCAATTCGTACGCGCGGATGCGATCGGCGCGACGAATGCAGACGATTCCCCCTTCGTGGGTGATACGATAACGGTTACCGGCATCATGATGCAAGGCGCGCGTGAAATTTTCGTGGGGGCGCGCTGGGGCGGCTTTGTTCAAGACGAGACAGGCGGGCCCTGGAGCGGATTTTTCGTGATTCAAAATGACAGCAATGTTGCCGGCACACTTTTTAGTTCAGCACAAGCGGGCGACAAAATCAAGATCACCGGCGTGCTTTCGGAATTTCCGACGTCCGCAGGCTCGCAAAGTATTACCCAACTCGCGCTTCTCACCAATCCCGTGACGCAAGTTGATTTTTTGGATTTCGGCTTGCCTTTGCCGGCGCCGATTCTGCTCAAGCCCGGTGATTTGGGCGCAAGCGCCGGAACGACCAACACGCAACTGGCCGAGCGCTGGGAAAGCACGCTGGTGCGTTTTGAAAACCTGACCGTCACAGCAAACGGCCTGGCCGGCAATATCATGACTGCCGGTGATGCCACGGGCAGCATCAGTCTCGATGATTATTTTGACGCCGTCTTCGATGTCGTCAGCGCCAATGGCGGCGTTTGGCCGGGCTTCCCGGCGGGCACGAGAATCAATGTTACGGGCTTCATTCGCGGCGGAACAACACAAGGCACTACCACCATCAATCCGCGCAGCCTGGCAGATATTGAGGTGGCTTCTTCCCCGCCGGTGATCACCAATGTCGCGCGAAATCCTGTCGTTGCAACTTCGACCGCCGGAGTAACGGTCTCCGCGAATATTGTTGATACGCAAACCTCCGTGGCAAGCGCGGAAATCAATTATCGCATCAACGGCGGCGCTTTTCAAACCCTGACGATGACGGCCGGCGGCGCCAATCAGTTCTCCGGCAACATTCCCGCACAAGCTGATGGCGCATTTGTCGAATATTTTCTGGCGGCCGCGGATACCGATGGCGACCGCACCACGATTCCGGCAGATACTTCTGTTTCGAAATTCTTCTACTTTGTGCGCGACGCCGGTTTGAAAGTTTTTGATCTGCAATACACGCCATTTGCCGATGGTAACTCGGGCTATATGAATTTGACCGTGACGGTGCAGGGCATCGTGACAACAGACACCACGGATTTTTCGTTTTATTGGATTCAGGACGGCACCGATCCCTGGAGCGGTATTTGGGTCAATGATAACACCACCAATGTCAAAGCCGGTGATCTCGTCTCCGT
>QEVD01000092.1 GCA_003576975.1 Candidatus Zhuqueibacterota bacterium | reverse complement strand
ACCAGGCTGCGGCGGGTTTTGCTCAAGCCGGACTTCAGTTTTTCAAAAAAGGAAGCCATGAAAGATCAAATCAAATTTGGGTGACCGAGACAAAGCGCAGGCAGGAACATCAGCGAGCAGGAATCTTCGCGTTTTTTGTATCCAAAATGAAGCGGGCGATGTACACTCCCGCTGAGATGAGAAATAAAACGGCGGTGATCCAAAAAAACGGCCATTTGATCGGTCCGATTTCGAGAGTGAAAACGATCATCACGATCGCCAGGGCCGTGACTGCGACTTTGCCATACCAATTTGACTCCGGCACTTTATTGCGGCGCGAAGTCATTAAAAAACCGAGCGCTATAATAATCAAATCGCGCGTGAGAATCAATACCAAAAACCACATGGGAAAGTCGCGAAAAAATGCCAGATAAAAGCCGACCCCAGCCGCGCAAATTTTATCCATGAGCGGATCGATGACGCGTCCCAGCTCGGATTGTTGTTTGAATTTGCGTGCGAGAAAACCGTCGGCCCAATCCGTGACACCGGCCAGGAAAATGAACAACACCGCCAGCAAATTACCCTGCGGCGTTTCGCGGCTCATGAACCAGATCGCCGGAATCACAAACAGCGGGCGGGTGAAACTGATGATATTGGAGATCGTCCAGATGCGATGACGTTCATCCGGCCGAGGTTGAGGTGTGCTCATGAGGAGGTGGAAGTTTGAATCAACTGGAGATTCAAATACGTTGTGCAATAATTCGATGGCATCATCGTTTTACAAATTCTTGAATTCCCGCGGCGTTAGGCCGGCTTGCTTCAAAATGCTTCGCAGAGTACCATCGGGTATATCGATGTGCTCCTGCGACAGCAAAGCGAGATCGAGTTTAATCGAAAATGGCGCGTTCAAACCTATTATGAAAACCTCACGGCTGCACCGATGCCTGCAGCACATATGGCACATTTTTTACTTACAAAGAAATTTCATAAACCCTTAAACTTATTCTTGTATTGACTCATGATTTTTTGCTATGGCATCCAAGACAAAATCTTGTTTGCGTTATTCAGGCATATTCCAATAACCGTATCTAATCTCTCCCAATTCTGGATCTGGGCCTCCGAAAAGGAAGCTACGGCTGAGATTGATATTGAAATATCGACAACTTGTTTCTGCCAAGTGTGTACAGGCATGACAATTTCCGCCCTTTTGATAACACACTGGGTCGTAAATGCAACGTCGTGTTTCATCTTTAATTTGTCCGAGCCATTCGGGAAGTGACTGTTCAAAAAGTGAAGACAATGCGCCTATCGTTGCTCCGAAGCGATGATTGCAATAAATGGCAAAAGTCAATGCGCGCGGCAAAACATATTCTGACAAGCTCGTGCGATCGAGCCCACAAAGCAGTGCGGCTTTCCGAACAAAAAAATGGCTCATCGTGTGCAATAATCCAAAAATCATGCGGGCTTCCGGATTTTCATTTTTCAAGGTCAGCCGCAGAGGAACGCCCGTGAGAAGTCGAACGAAATAGGCCTTGCGCGCTCGTTGCGGATCACTGGCGTTCGTAGGAATACTCGGAGTATAACCATTGAGCTCTAACCAACGCCATAATCGTTCTACATCGAGTTGAATCAGAACTGCATCAGCTTGAACTAGATCGACAAAAATTGGAAATTTTCCTTGATGATCAGCATCGGCAGGGAAAGAATTTAGACGACACTGATTTGGTTCATAAGCAACGCGACTAAACCCGAAACTGATATGCGTCATGGGAAAATCAGCAGCCAAGGATAATCGAGAAATACCCATATTTTGAGCTAAACTTCGTGCTTGTATCTGCTGACGATTAGGGTCTGTCATAGTAAAAAGATGACTGGTAGTTTTAGCTTGCGATGTTAAAACCGCCTCAAGCATTTCCAGCCCAGTTTCTTTCCAAATTGCTTCAGGAACACCAGTTCTTTCTTGCAGTTTTCGACTGATACCTGCGGGAGATTGATCATGTTGCTTTTCTTCTCTTATGCCCACTAATTGAGTTTGCATCAGTCGAAACTGCTCGATCTGTTCGTCACCAAAACCTTTAGCGCGAAATTGCTGAATCTCAGCTTCGGACAAATTAAACTGAGTTTGTGTAGACTGGCGCTCTTTATTGGCAAAGTCTTGAATTGATATACCTTCAACCTCTGGCATCTCCCAAAATGCTGCAGCGGCTACTGCCTGCCAATGTTCTATATTTAAAAATGAGCTTATTTCTGAACTGGGCTGATTCAGCAAGACTTCGAAGTGAGCGAAGTAAACATCTCCAGCGCGGTGGACCTTTATATCCATTTGACGCAGCCGCGTATCGGAATCGCCCGTCAGGGCTTGCCAATTACAGGCGTTGCAATATCCACCAAAGATACTTGATGAATTTCCGCAATTACGACAAATCCAAGCAAAACCGGAGATACGTTCGCTTTTTCGTGTGTCTAAAGCAAACTTATTTCTTGTATTACACTTTTGGCATTCATAAGGCGGGGTAAGTGGCGTAATTTCTCCACAGCGATGCACTTTTACAAATCGTAATTGAACCAAGCGACCATTTTTGCATGCAAAGCATTTCTTACTATTGGGTAAATTACGATTGCTGTAATCAAATACTAATCCGCATGATGGATTTTGGCACCAAAAAGCTTTTGGATAAAAATCTGCATAGGCCTTCTTTGGTTCTAGCAAAACAAACCGTTCTGGACGTGGTTGATAAAAAATACCCGCTAAATTCTGCTGCCATGCTGATGCATATCGCTGGATCGCATCAAGTATAAGTGGCAAGTTTAATTCTGCATTAGGAAACCCGCGAATGAATCTTATTTGCGCGATCGCACCGGTTTTGTCAAAGTCAAAAGTCCTACCTGGCAGATAGTTAAAGAGCACTTGTTGCTTGCCGCGCGTCATAGTCTCACTCATACTTTCCTCCTGAAAATTTATTCTGATCGAGAAATCCAACGACTTCCGGCATCGTCCAGTTCAATAGCGATGGTTTCATCCACATCGCGCAAACTACGCATTGGTTTTGGGATGAGCGCATCACTAACAAAAGTCTGCTGGGCAGCCGAACCAATTTGATCAAAGAACATTTGCACCCGCGATCGAATTTCTTCATGAAAACTTTGCTCCGCTGGATTGCTTGGATGGGTGACACGATAAGCTTCTTCAAGCAAGGGAATAAACTCATTTGGTGTAATTTCACCCGAACTGATTTTCTTTTTGACAAAATTGAGCATGTAATAGCTGTTGGGGCTGCTTTCACGAGAACTATTTGCAAGCAACTGCAGTAGCACAGCCATAAACAATCCAGGTAGTGTTCGCTCAGCACTGAACTTTGACCAGCGATTTATCGCGACAGGCTCAATCATTTGTCCCAAAAATTCATGATACTTTACGAAATAACTATAGTGGCTTTGGTCGCGTTCTCTTGCGGGGTGCAGACAAGTTAAAACAAGACCAACATGTGAGCGTCCAATGCGGCTTGACGATTGAATATATTCAGCATTCTGGCGTGGCATACCATAAAACAACATGGCATTAAAGCGATCCACATCTATGCCATGACTAATCATGCTGGTTGCCAAAATCGCATCTGGTGTCGTTCCTTCTACATGAGCGCGTTCAACCTTTTCCAAAATATCCGTGACTTCATTGGTAGCTGTTCCTCCTGTCATTTCCTTGATGAGGAGTTCACGGTAGCCACTTCCACTCAACTCCGAATTAACAGCCGCTTCAAGATCAGTTCGGATTGAACTGAGGTCTCTTCCAGCAAGAAAATAGGTTAGAGAAGTCAAGTAAAAATCGATCAATTGACGCCATTCCGAAGTGCCAGGTTGAATAGAGCCAGCATAGGGATTACTGTCATTTGATTGTAGTTTTAATAAATGCTGTGTCTCCTCGTGATAATATTGCAGCAGTTCAAGGATGGAATTAAATATCGTCTTATTGTGCGGAATAATTCCAACATAAAGCCGCTGGACATACTCAAGCGTCTCAGCATAGAATGATTTTGTTAGTGAAGGGCCAGTTCCTGGGAAAATTCGTGCCTGGCTTCTTTGTCTGCCATACAGATGTTCAACTTGTCGCTCGAAAGCTTCAATCGTTGCAGAAGAAGCGATAATCTTAATAGTTTGAGTCTGGCCGAATTGACGGAGTAATTCCTGCGTGAAGGTTTCATAATGTGCATCGAATGTTCCAAGGCCCTCTCGCAAAAGGTGAAGCTCGTCCTGGACAAAAAGCGTTGGCCCAGAAATTCCTTTGGGTCTACCTGGTTTTAGAAGCTTTGTTTCTTTGCACTCGGGTTGACAACACTTCCCATTGTAGTAGCCATGTAATGAGCATTTGCCAATCACTTGACCAAAAATCAGTGAGAATTTTCTTTCATTTCCAATACCAGCCAATTTGTCTATCGTTCCTACAACAACACAAGGTAAATTTCGATAGATTTCATTGTCAACAACGTAAACGGGTAATATTCCGTTTGGAAAGGCACATTTGGAATTTTTGCAGCGATGAACGAGGTTGACTGTGGTTTCGTCGAAATCCACAGTAATACTTGTTGTTCGGCATGCCGGACAAGTTACAATACGTTTCCAAACTTGCCGCTCCTTTTCGTCGCGTGCTCTGCTCCAATCAACCGCCTCTTCTGGTTTGTTGGAAGGCGTCAATTTGTTTGGCGTCGCTTCTCTACCGACAAAATAACCAACCGCAAAACCATCTACGTTTGAGCCATTGAGCCTTTGGTCTTTTTGCTCGCATCTCACTAATTCGGCCATACCAATAACATCTGCTATGCGCTGTGTTTGCTGCAAGGTTAAAAGACGCAATGGAAAACGAGTCCACGCCGTAACCCCCGCTGTTTTACCACGCAACCGGTCAAAGAAGCAATGAAAAACGAGCACAGCAAGATATGCTTCGGTCTTACCACCGCCGGTAGGGAAATAAACGATGTCAACCAACTCCCGTTCAGAGATGTTTTCCGAATCGCCACTTAATAAGGCAACTATTCCTGGAATTTGACTAGCCCAAAAAACAATTTGAAAAAGTCGCCACTTCTCTTTCTGTTTTTCGGAAATAGGATGATCACCCGTTCTTCTGAATACTTCATTTGTCAGTTGAAATGCCAAACGCACGGTTTCGTCATTTTCAATCAGTCTTAGTCCCCGTTCAAATCGACGAGTTTCGTCATGGAAACGCTCCCAGTCTTGTTGAAACTCATCTTGGAAGAGGTTCCAGGTATCTCCATATTGCTTTCTGTATAGGCGCTCCGCTTCTTTCCATTCGTAATTATAGTTTTGCATTGCCGTTAGAATTTTTGATAGAACCGACAAGGGATTTTTTGCCAATTCGTCAAATCGCGCTTCTGGTTCCTTCTGGGTTTCGTAGCGCATCTGACGGTATACTGGTGTATGAGTGGTTCGATAAAAATGGTCGGATAGCTTTTTGACGGCACAATTGAATCCTTTACCCCACAATTGCCGATCATAACGGAAGCCTTTTGGTGCCAGCTCAAGTTCGAATGGGAAAACCTTTACTTTATCAAATTGCAGTGATAGGCAGGTGTCAAAGAAGTAACTTTCTCGTGTGGAGGATTTGCTAGGCATCGGCGAAGTGTTTACCAAAGTAATTGCAAAAAAGAGTTTCTTGCTTTCAAGTTGCACCTTTGCATCTATTTGCCATTGCCATTGCGGTAAAACAGGAATTGTAAGAGCTGAAACGGCAGCTTGGTAGCTAGCTTCCGAGGTGGATGCGTTGTCTGGTATTTTGATTTTTGTGTCTATATCCTTGTCCGAGGTCTTTATCGCCTCAGGATCATTTTGCACATTCTGTATAGCACGTTCAATTTCTGATTTCAAAGCTTCTTTTAGATGAGTGTCATCTACATGCCATTGGCTTTTATCTTGTGTCTTAGACAGTATAAGATCTGCCCGAGCGGAACAAACGATCTTTCGATAACGAGGACACAAGGCGTCCGTCTTTTCTCGTTTACGTTTCCTTTCGCCCTTTGCTTGTTTCATTTCCGCTTCTAACTCCCGCCGGTGAGCTCGTTCATCTGGTTCCTCAGGCAAGAGCACGTCTTTTTTCTTTACTTTCTCGGTTTCTGCTTTTTCTTCGGGCTCCATTTCCGTTTGTTCACTTTTGCTGCGATTTAGGAAATCGCTCTGCTGCTTAAAAGTTGGAAAGACGCGATAATAGCATGCCCATTCAACCGTAGTGGATATTTCAAAGTGGTTTTCGGATGGCTCTAAAAGGAATTCTGCACCAAACGCAACGGGCGCCAACTTATTTCTCATCTCCGATAATATCGAACGTTCTTGATGATCGTGATTTTCTTCCTCAAAGGCAGAGCGCAAATTACCGATGAAATAACGGTCACGAGGCATGTTAAAAAGGCATTCGCTTTCTAATCGTCCAGAGGCGCGACCAGTCACGCGCTCGAATAAATAATTGGCTAACCGCTCTTCTTCTTCCTGTGGTGTCCATGCTGCCATAATTTTCATCCTCGCTTTTTTAATTGTCCAAAATCGCTCGTTAAGAATAATCCCTTCTTGACATCGACAGATTGAACAGTTAGAATCATCAAAGCATCATAAAAATCCTTGAAAGATAGTCCTAATTCAGGATCAATCAATTCGATCATTTCGCTTTCATCGTTTAATGCACCACCTCGCTCCAGCCAACTGTTCAGTTTTCTGGCCAAACCACGATGTATTCCCCTCAAGCGGCTTGCTGCGTTAGCAATCTGCTTATGATATTGTTTGGTGAAAGTCATGCCTAAAAGATCAGCTACTCGTTGTAAATCGTCAGTGTCCAGAGGACACATCACCTCGCCTGAAAGCCAATATTTAATGGCAATAGTCGTTTCTAATTTGCTACCCTTTTTTTGCATTTTGCTTAACAAGTCATCGACTGATAAATCTGATTTTTTATAACTGGCAATTAACTCGTCCTTCCAACGTTGGATAAGGTTTAGATGAAGGGTGAAGGTTGGATGCGCATGTACTCTTGAGATAATCAAATCGTATAAACTTTGCCTCCGTTGGCCATTTATGAAAAGTATTTTATCATTTGGCTTCAAAGAGCGAGCACTTCTTATATCTGTGATTTTCCCGTGTGAACGAGGCGAGATCACTTGCACAGTATCGTGCAAGTGAAGCATGACATCCTGTCCCTCAACAAATGAGATATGTAGCGCCTCTTCAACCGCAATTGTTCTTGTATCAAAATCGGCCTTGGCTTCATTATCGCTGACACTTTCTACAGGGAAATCGCTTTGATTCTCCTGATCTTCATCGTTCATGAGAAGAGCAAATTCTTCGGTGCGAGGACGCAATTTGATCAGTGCTTTGAGCTTTTTCGTACTCTCTTCAGATATTTTTTCGATAGCAAGATGCTTTTCGGAGCCGATTGACAAACTTCTTTTGTTGGGAAAAGTAACCTTTGCCTCAAAATTTAGAAAAGATTTGAGCGTTAAAAGGCTCGCGTTAGTCGTTTGGTCGAATAATTCCTTCCAAGCTTGAAGATGATATTGCAACGCAGAAAACTGATGCGGAAAGGTCAATATTTCAACCTTGGGAGATTGCAATAAAAATGAATAGTGGCAATAATGTCGTTTCATGGGTAAACCCACCAAGATAGGATGCCACGGAACTTGAAAATCATCTAAACCCTCAGGCAGACCGACACATTCTTCCTCTAGCCATTGACATCTTTCCTTGATAAGTTGCCATTGCGCAAGCTGCTTTACGCTTGATAGCCATACTTTCATTTCAGCTAATTCTATCTCTGAGATATTCTCTTTTGCCAAAAGGGCCAATGCGAATAATTGTTTGTAGGCGGCATTTTGAAAAACCATAATATTGGCTTCGTCTCTTGCCGGAGGATCAATGCATAAATGCTGCAACCCTATCCACAAGGGATTTACACAAGTTTGTTGGTTTTGATAAACGGTTTCCAATTCTTGCTGGGCGTCTCTAAGATACCCAGCGATCTTGGAATTACCAAGGGCTTTGAGGAACTGTGATGCTACATTGCGTAGCATCGAAATTGACCGAATTCCCCAGAATTGTTTGACTTCGGCCTCGAAGAAATCAAAGGGAACTGGCAAGCTCTCTAATCCACGTAAATAGCGCCATAAAATATTAGTGCTATCCTGCTGGAACCTACCATTAGCTAATTTAGTTGATTCGCAAAGCAAGTGATATACGTTTCGATATTTTTCAGAGTATATTGACGCCGTTTCACTTTCCAAAACTACAGGAATGATGTGAGTATTGTTTGATGGCTGAGTACTGGATTCTGATGGCATATTCCAATAAAAAACACCCCAGCCCATTTTACTCCAGTGCTCTACACACTGCGATAGTAAGTTTTGAGAACACGCCAATAGCTGAATTTTTCTTTTAAAGCAAAAATCCACAACGCGATTTATCCAGTTTGAATTAGCGCCATCCCCACAGTCTAAGAACACCCATTGTGGCCGAACTTTGTTGATGAGTGCTTCTGGTTCAAGGGGCGAGCAGGAAAACACGAGATGGGGCAATTTACCAAAAGGGGGAAGGGTAAAAGCTTGGGTCGTATTTTTGCCAATATAGGCCTGCTTAAATATGTCGGATAACTTTTCTCCGCCAATATAAGTCTTGCTCAGATACGCTTTGATTGCAGCGCTGTCGCCAAAGTAAATTACAGAGTGTTCTATATCCGCTTGTATATGATCTAACGCGTATGTAATGAGCGCGGTGGCAAAAAGCAAAGGCACCCGTTGCGGAGCATGATCAGGCAAGACGACAAGCAGTGATCGTTGAGTAACAAGAGTTTCACAAAGCAACTGAGCCGTCTTGAGATCTATTTCATCATGTCCCGTCTCAGCATCATCGAACCATAGTTTTCCTTTTCGCCAAAGTTGTCTAAAAAATTCGTCTTGGCTACGTGGCAAGTTATCAAAATAGTCGAGGAATTGGGCCGCAGAAGTTGAATCCATGTTCTATATCCCCGAGTGGCATAGTTATACAAGGTCAAATTCGATAATCGTCATTCTGGAAGAGTCTTTGATGTCTGGGTAGATAGCTTTGACAGCTTCTCGCAGTTCTACCAGACTGTTAAATCCATCTTTGTGTGCATCTTCCTCATCAAATTCTGAGAATTTTTTGTATCGAACTTGCTTAACGGCAACTTGAAGCATCGAATTGGATGAATCAAAAATCAATTTATTACCCCTAACTACGCGCCTCCCTATTCGGATAGTTGATTTCTTACGACCATTTCGGATAGACTCAAGATATTCAGGCAAAAGGCGCATTCTTTTAATTTGTGAGGTACGCTGTATCGGGATTAGTGTTATTGGCCATCTCTGGTTAATGTGTTAGTTGGCTTTTAAACGCATTTGTCAAATATATTTTGCTATCAACTTCATCTGTCACGCCTTTTAATAGCAAAATTTTATTCGGTTCTAAAGCATCTACAAAGCGCTTTGCACTTGACGAAGCTATCACAACTGTTGCACCAGTTTCTCTGGCTAATCGCGATACTTGTTTGGAAATGAGATTAGTATTTATTATGTCTAGATTCTCACAGAATTCATCAATAAACCAAACATTGAAGCCTTGTACAAGCATATACGCAAGCATGCTTCGATATTTTTGACCGGCAGAGAGGGCCGAAAATGGCTTAACATAAAGGTTCGGTTCAGATAGTCCAAACCGATTCATCCAATAGATTCCTTTAGCAACATCTTTTTGCCCAATAATTTCGATCAAAGGTCTTGTAGTTGGAACAGGCGTGAGGATACCGCCGTGCGCTTCACGTGGAATGTCAATTTCACCTTTAGTGGGCTTGACCTTACCGTCAAGTAGCTTCAGAAGAGTTGTTTTACCTGTTCCTGATAAGCCAGTTACGACCCAGATTTCACCGGCTTGAATTTCAAAGTCTAGATTTCTGAAGATAGTTTGAGTAAGATCATCCAAAGAAATCTCAAAAGCGCGTTCAACTTGATGTGTGACTTTTGTACGACGAACGCGGAGCGCAATATCATAGCTCACATTCTTAACCTTTATCGAGGTCAATAACCGGCTACGATAAACTTCGTTGATGAAATCCTGACCATTTTTAGCTGGAGATTTTGGCAAATCCAACTGTTTCATTCTTTGCTCAATTCGTTTGGAAGCTTCAGAGTTTAATCCCATAATAAAATGCGGTTTTGGTAAGGAAAGAATATCCTTCAAATGTGCCCAGCCGTCCAATGTTGGCCTTTCGATCTGCTGGGCGATGCTTCTTTCCATCTTTTTATAACCTGTGTTTGATGATACGTTTGACATAACTTTATGAAATCGAGACAGCTTTGTATCAAGTATGCCTGAGATATTTCCTGCAAAGATTTCTTTGTTTTCAATTCTTTGAACATTGGCACTAAAATATTTGATGTCTTTGGTTATGCGATGGAGGTTTCCCTCCGTTTCTCCAATGAAGAACATGCCAGCCTTTTCTGCAAACGGTATATATCTTAGCATGTCCGCAGATATTTCCAAAAAATACGGTTTCCAGCCGGCCATTTGCCAATGGGTACGTGCAAATTGCGCGGCATGCTGAACAAGCAATTTCCCAAGACCGGACGAACGAAGTTCTGGATGTACCACACACCTGCCTATCCGTACAAATAAATGAATGCGCTGCTTTGCGGTATCAGCGTTCCAAGCATTCCAAGAGACTCCATTTAGCACAATAGGCGCGTCAAGTAAAATTCGTCTGGGGGTATTGACAAAGAATGGGCTAGTTAATTCGATATATCCGACAACCTTTGGTAACAAAGGATGCTGTACAATTGCTATAAGAGGTGCATGCCGCCCAAATAAAGTCTTATTTCGATAGTGATGTTGAGTAAGCGCTTCATAGCCATTTAGCTCATCAGATTCAGTGATCTCTTTGAACACGAGATTAAGCTTCAACGTTCCTATCCGAATTTCATCTAGAGCTTTATAAGAAGGTAAGATACTGGCATATCCATTTTTACAACAAACATCCAAGGTCTTGCTATTACTTAAAAAGCGCACTTTTTCTTCAACAGATATACAGGCTGAACGAGGTACTAATTGAGTAATCTTCTCTTGCTCTTCTGTATGCCGCTTCTTGTTATGGCCGTGTAACTTAATAGTTAATTTTTTACACGGAGTCTTACACCGCGTCCAATTTACAGATGCGACTTCATACAAAGTCGCATCTATTTGATCTGTTCGATAGGTTTTCAATGATATTTCCTCATTGTTAAACCGCATGTCGGTCTACTGCTCGGAGCATGATACTCTTCTATTCAACACTGTAATCAAAGTCTTTATTTATAAGAGTTTCATGACTATAAAATTGAAATATTTCATGCTCCTGGTAATATATCCGGATGCATAGCAACGTATGTTTGCCGGCCATCCGGATGCCGCAAAACAACATGCGATCCTGATTGCCTTTTGATCTCATAGCCTGCACGAAGCAATTTCCCCGGCGCCTCACGCGCTTTAAACGGCATCCGCGACATCCACGGTAGTATATAAAACTTCCGAAGGCGGGCTAACCATCTCGCCGTTGGCTTTTTTTTCGGCCACCCAAAGTTTGATCAAATCAATCGCGGCTTCGCGTGCGCCTTCGATTCCCAAGCCATGAGTCGTCAGGCCGGGCGCGGGTACGTGGGCGTAATAATATCCAGCGGGAAAATCCGGTTGCGGGATTCTTTCAAACAGAATACCGTATGTCATAGTGTAAAGCCCTGGATAAGTGCTTATTCTTCTAAATTCGATAGTACAATTTACTCTTGCAATGCTTAACCCGAGCCGGAACCAAAATCTTTGGACACTGATCAAATCTGATTGACACTGATTTTATCTGTGTTGATCTGTGGAAATCTGCGTCCAAAATGTTTGTTTTAAAAGCAAAGCTCTCACTTTTAATAGATTAAAAAGCATGCAGAGAAGCCGGCCGAGGAAAAACGGCCAATCACCTCAATCCGCCTGCAAACTCGGATACTTCAACCCAAAACGCTCGCGGTAATACCATTTCGAAAAATAAAACACAAACGCCAGCACCAGCACATATTGCCATACTTTCAAGCAGATCGCCAGCGCGAGAAACAAGATCGGCAATTTGATGGCGCGCGAGACGTCGTTGCGGGTTTGTTTGATCGCGGCCAGCAGGAAAAACGGCGCGGAGATGAGCGCCGGATAAAAGATCACCGGATCGTTCACGTAAAAAGCGATTCCGGTTGCCGCGATTTCACAGGCGCAACCTGCGATGATGGTCGGCCGCCAGCCGTATTTCACGCCGAAAGTGAGCTTTTGCGTGCGCGCATCGCCGTCGAGATCGAGCAGGGTGGTGTAGAGATAAACCGCGCCGACCGCGAGCATGTAAGGCAACGCATGCCGAATCGGCATACCTAGACCGGTTTCCACCGACCACCAGCCGGCAGAGAAAATCAACAGCGCGCCGCCGGCATTTGAGAGCAACCCCAGAAACGGGCGATCTTTCCACTGAAACGGCGCGACGCTGTAAAGAATGCCGGTCAACAAAAAGATGGCCAGGAACAGCAGCCCGATGTCGTGGCTGTAATAAAAAGCAATCAGCAAACCCGCGCCGGACAGCAAAATCGTTTGCAGCCGCGCCGCGTTCGGTGAAATATGCCGGTGCGCAATGAGAAAGAGTTTGTGATTCTGCGCGTCGGTGGCGATGTCACAAAGCTGGTTTAAGATAAACGCTGCGCCCATCAGCAAACTGAGCGAGAGCAGCAGCGTGAGCGACTCGCCGGCCATGCCGGTGGTGGCGCCGTTCATGCCGCCCGGCGCAAAACGATGAAAGGCGAAATAACCGGCGGCGTAAACCGTCCACACCGGAAAGAACAATGTCGGCCGCAGGACAAAAACATAATCCAACAGCTTGACGATTTTTTTGATCCTCATATCGATGATCCCACTTCCTATGGGGATGAAAAGCCGCGGCATCAGCCGGTTTGCTTTGCCGCGGGCTTGCGCGTGATTTTTACCAGCCCGTTTTGATCTTGATTTTTGGCGCGCTTCACGATGACATCAAATTGGCCGTTCTTATCGTCCATCGCAAACTTGTCCATTAAATCCTCGGGAATGAGAGGATACTGGCCGTTGAAGCAGGCGGTGCAATAGCCGCCTTTTTCATGCGGCACGGATTTGAGCAAACCTTCCAGCGAAAGATATTCCAGGCTGTCGACTTCGAGATAGTCCTTGATTTGCTTGACGCTTTTATGCGCGGCAATCAACTCGTCTTTCGTGGGAAAATCCATGCCGTAATAGCACGGCGAAACGATGGGCGGCGAGCTGATGCGCACATGAATTTCCTTTGCGCCGGCGCGGCGCAGCAGACGCACGAGATTGCGCAGCGTGGTGCCGCGCACGATGGAATCTTCCACGACGACGACGCGGCGGCCGTTGAGCACCCCTTTCACCGGATTGACACCGGATTGAATTTCACCCGCACGTTGAGATCGCGCACGCTTTGATCGGGATGAATGAACGTGCGGCCGATATAATGATTGCGAATCAAGCCGATTTCATATTTGATGCCCGAGTTGCGCGCATAGCCGAGCGCGGCGGTATTCGACGAATCAGGCACGCCGATAACGATATCGGCTTGCGCCGGATGTTCGTTGGCGAGATTCTTGCCGAGGCGGCGGCGCGCGCGATCGACATTCTCTTCGAAAATTTTGCTGTCCGGCCGCGAAAAATAAACGAACTCGAAGATGCACGCGGCGCGTTCAGCTTTTTCGTCCAAGCGATCGGACGCGATGCCGTGATGATCCAAAACCACGATCTCTCCCGGCTCGATTTCACGAACATGCTTGGCATCAAGCAAATCAAAGGCGCAGGTTTCCGAGGCAATCAGCCAGGTGTGGCGCTTGCGCCCGAGATTCAACGGCCGCCAGCCGCGCGGATCGCGCACGGCAATGAGTTTGTTGCGCGTCAGAATCACCAGGGAATACGCGCCTTTGAGCTGATTGAACGTGTCTTTGAGGCGGCCGACGATGTCGCTCGCTTGCGACTTCGCCATCAAATGCAGAATCAGCTCGGTATCGCTGGTGGTTTGGAAGATCGAGCCTTGTTCTTCGAGCTGCCGGCGCAGCGTGCGCGCGTTGGTGAAGTTACCGTTGTGGGAAACGGCCATTGCGCCGTGCTTGAAATGCGTGAGAAACGGCTGCGCATTTTGCAGCATGGTCGAGCCGGTGGTGGAATAGCGGTTGTGCCCAATCGCAATCTTGCCGGGCAGGCGCTCGAACAGCTTCGCATCGGCGAATACATTCGTGACCAGCCCCATGCCGGCATGGCGGTGCAAATGCTCGCCGTCGCTCGATACGATGCCCGAGCTTTCCTGGCCGCGGTGCTGCAAGGCGTAGAGCGAGAGATATACCAGCTTGGCCGCTTCGCGATTGCCGTAAGCGCCGACAATGGCGCAATTCGAGCGCGGCTTGTCAAGCTCGTTTGAGGAGGTTGCGGTAACGTTCATGCGAAAACTTCAAAGCCTCATTTATGAATCACTATAACGGCTAGGGCGATTCCCAAAACATCAGCGATCAAATCTTTTTTGCTGGCGAAACGCTTGCGTGCGGTGGCGTCATAAATCTCTTTTGCAATTCCGATCACCATCGTGCTGACAACCGCCGCTTGCAGGCTGCGGCGCGACGACATCTCCGCTTCGCGGTGCAGAGCATAATACTGTGTTGCCGTCAACGCCGAACTCAAAATCAAGTGATCGGCTTTGTCCTTGCCGAACCAGGGGTCGTTCACACGTTGAACTTGTTCGGCTATGCTGCTATCCGCCGGCGTTTGCGCAAACGTGAAGCCCGGCAATAACGCGAGAAACACCAGTATAATCAATCGAAGCGCCATTTTAGCGATTCTCATCAAGAATTCAAAGACGAATTTGCACGCGCAACGCGAATACCGGCGCGCGGGGCGCAGACAACATCGTATCAAGCACGGGGGATTCGTCGAAATCCGAGAGTTGTGCATCAACATAGGCGTCGAGCATGCTGTAAACGATCAACGCCGCCAATCCCCAATAGCAGCCGTTGCGCCAATCTTCGAATAAAAGCCGGTTGTCATCATCGTTCGCCAGTTTGGCGTCCGCTGCCTTATTGTTCCAATGAAGCGCCATGCCGAGCAAACCCGCTTCGCCGGCAAATGCCAGCGCCGCTTTGATCTTTTTGCCGTTGTAGTATTGCCCCCAGCCCGGAATCACCAGCGAGCGCAAAGCCGCGCCGGACGGGCTTTTCTTATGTAAAACAGCCGATGCCGGTCGCGTATCCAGGGAATCAGATGAAGGTGTTTGCGGCAAAGCATGCGAGAAAACAGATGCCAGCAAGAAAAAAACAACTGTAAGATAAATTCTCTGCTGCTGAATCGAGTCTAGCATAGAAATATTCATGACTGCTTGATTAAAACGATCGGCTTTCATGGCTTTTTCCGGTCAGATCGCTTGGGAGTGCCATAAAGATAATGATCGTGTTCTGCCGCCCAATCTTCCGGGCCTTCAACCGTGCCTGCCAGGCCTTCCAATAAATCCCACGCATCTTCCGTAGATTTTTTTTTTGCGCTTTTCAAGCCACATTTGTATGGCTTCGGCGACAACCTGATTCAAGGATTTATTAGAAGCTTCCTCTCGTATTCTATCCAAAAGCGTCGGCGGCAATTCAACCTGAATGGATTCCATTACTTCTCCTTTATTCAATAATCGCCATCGTTTCAATCTCCACCTTGCATCCTCTCGGCAAGGCGCGCACCTCCACCGTGCTGCGCGCCGGCGGGTTTGTCGCGAAAAACTCGGCGTAAACTTCGTTCATCGCGGCAAACTCATTCAAGTCCGTCATGAACACGGTGGTCTTTACGACGTGTTCAAACGAGGCGCCGGCGGCTTGCAGAATCGCTTTCACGTTTTCGAGCACGCGCCGGGTTTGCGCTTTGATGTCGCCGGTGACCATCTGGCCGGTGGCGGGATCGAGCGGCACCTGGCCGGCCGTGAACAGCATTTTCCCCGCAGAAACTCGAATGCCCTGGCTGTACGGCCCGATGGCGGCCGGCGCCGAGGAGGTTTTGATCACTTCGCGCATGAGTGCTCCTTTTTGGCAGTAGATGTTCAGCTTTTCAATGGTGGAATGTCTTTGAAAGTTTTCTCAACGAATAGATCAATCAAACACGTGCGCCTCTAAAGGC
>QEVD01000706.1 GCA_003576975.1 Candidatus Zhuqueibacterota bacterium | reverse complement strand
CGCAAGGCTTCCGTAATCGCTTGCAGGACTTTGTAATGCGTATCCGGGCCGCTGGCTTCGGGATCGAGCGCCACCGTCACGATGTCGGGCCGCACGTCTTCGAGCGCGTTCAACACCGGCACCACATCGCGCTCGACCGTCGGCTCCTGCGTGAAAATATCGCCGGTATAAAATCCCAGGCGCAGGTGCAACACATTCGAGCGATCCCAGCCGAAATACCCCCACAAACATTCCGCCTCCCACTCGCGGCACATACCTTTGAGGCGTTGAATTTTCTCTTCGTCTTTTTTGCCGGGATATTGTTTGTCGAAATACTCCTCAAGAACATTCAAACGCTTTTGCACTTGCGGGAATTCGTGCTCGCCATAGAGTTCAATGAGATTGCGCAGAAAACGGCGCGCCGTGCCTTCATCTTTCACGCGATTGCGTTTGGCCGCCACCCCGTCGAGATATTGCCAGACATCGCGATTGCGGCCCAAATCATTTGTCGGCGCGAAATAGCCCTCTTGCTGCAACGCCGCAAACTCAGAGCTGTAGAGAAATCCGCGCAAGCGGCTGATTTGCTGCTTCATATACTGATTCGTCACCGCGGTGAAGCCGCTGGTCAGGCACGCAAAAAAATGCGTATTGCTCGCATCGCGCACGTGCCGCACGATATAGGGCAAATAGCCGAGCATCAAATCATCGTGATGCGGCTCGGTGTGAAAAAAGCGCGTGCGGCTCAACATTTTTGCGCCCTTTTCAATTTTTGCCACCAGATTGTTATGCACCATCTGCGCCAGGTATTGCGGCTCTTGCCGGCGCTTCGCCAAAATCGCATGCGCCGTGCGGTCGCTCAGAAAATCATCCTCCGTAAGCTCCACCACGCGCTTATTCAGCCGCACGGCGAGATCAACGATGACGCGTTCGACTTCCTGATCGTCAACTGTCTCCGCATTCAACAGCAAAACATGCTGGCGTTCGTGAAGCTGTTTGGCTGCACCCATGGTGATATAGAATCGGGCATTGGGCAGGATTTGCAAGGCGCTGGCGGGATATAAAATATCCTTGTCGCTCTGCACGGCGCTGGCGACGATGTCGGCTTTGGCCTCGCCGGCAGCGATGATGATCGCGGCGCAGTCCGGATTGCATGTGATCGTTCCCAATCCAATCGTGATGACCAGGCGTTTGCGTGAAACTTCAATACCGCCGAGATCGGTCGCGGCGGCGGCTTGCGTTTCGTAATTCGTCGGCGTCAGGCGCGTCGTGCTGTAATGATCCGAGCCACGCACGTTGAAACCGATATGTCCGTCCGGGCCGATGCCGCCCAGAAAAAAACCAATGCCGCCCCACCGGCGAATCTGGTCCTCATACTCCTGGCACCATTGATCGATTTTCTGCAGCACGCGTTGTTGCTGGCGTTCCGCCGCATTTTTGCCCTGTTTATAGCGGAGCCCGAGATTCACCTCGTCGTCCGGCCAAATGGTGCTCAAGGTTTCATGCGGGGCCAGTCCGATCTTCGAGCAATCGATCAGCAAGGCTTTTTGCGGATCCAGCCCGAAGCCTTGCAGATAAAATTTATTGACATAGTAAAAAAAACTGTTGTGTTGCGCGGGATTGATGGGGTAGAATTCGTCGATTTGCACGAAGTGCAGGCTTTTCATCTCGGGCATGCGCGCCGGATCGAGGCCGTTTTTTTCAAGCTCACTTTGCACCTCGCGCTGCATCCAATTCGCCAGCAGATAGGTCACCCATTTGATGAAGTGTTCCGGCGTTTTGCCGGTGGGCAATGAAATCGATGAAGTGTTCCGGCGTTTTGCCGGTGGGCAATGAAATCACGCCGCCGGGATTGTGTTGCACCCATTCGATGAAACGCATGGCCGCCAGCTTGCCGAGTGCGGGGAAATTGGCGACGACGATGGTATTGATTTTTTCTCGAGGGGAATAGAGCGGTTGAAAGGGCGAGGCTTGCAGGGCAACGCGCTCGACGGCTGTCAATTCAGCGAGCGGGCGTTTAGACATGGCCAATCCTGAAATGAAATAGTTTTCTTGTCTGTTGCAGGTAAATTGATCCGTAACGGACCAATATGCCGGGCTTAATCTAAGCATGACTCGCTTAGAATGCAAGAGGGCATAACGAGGAATATAGAAATGAGGTTTCTGAGGAGATGCAATCAATCAAAAATCGTGACGGTATGGCAGGGTGATTGCGAAGGGATATAAAGCAGAAGCCCGCGCGGGCGAATTTAAAGCAAAAGCAAAGTGGTAATCCCACAAAAAGCTTTTTACTTTTATGGGATTTCAATTTTGTGGGCCAAAAACTTTCAGAATTTTATTCTGACTTTGAATGCTTTATGGCTTACCGTATCGCGAAAATCCGATGATTCTTCGGAAACGTGTTATGCTATGATCAAAGCTTTGTCTTAAGTCCGTTATTACTGCGCGGATCACGAGCTCGACTTGGGATGCTCGGTTTTTTCGTCATCCATCTTGCCTTTGTGCAAAAACTTTTGCGTAATGATGGCCTTAATCGCTTCGCTATTTTTGACGGCCGGCTGCAACTGCAAAACGATTTTGAAAATCCGCATGGCCTGGTCATCCTGGCGGCCCAGCAGCAAATAAGCATTCGCAAGCTCGACGTAGAGCTTGGTTTTGCCGGGGCGCCGGGCCAGAATCGTTTCATAGAGCCGCGAAACATGCAGTAGCGAGCGCGGAAAGTGGGCGAAAAAACCACGCTTAAAACCGGCAATAAAATCAACGCGGCAATTGCGCTGATCGCTGCCAGGGTGCCGCTGCCCTCGAACAATCGCGACGGAGCCTTGACCGTGGCCATCGGCTGGGCCTCTTCCTTCTCGGGCGGCGCCGGCTCAAATGAATTCTGTGATTCCGCCAGTTCCTCTTCAGCGATAGGAGAATCAGCCGGCTCCGTCCACGTCCACTCGGTCTCCGTTTCTGGATTCGGTTCATGCGACGAAGAAGTCGCAGGCTCAAACGCCGAGGTCTCTGCCCTCACTTCTTCCGCTTGTTGTGGTTCCTCGGGCGGCGCCGGCGTCTCTTCAACAACATTCGCGGCGTCAACCACTTCGGGCGTGTCCACGACTGCGCTATCAGCAATTACTTCTTCAACTGGAGGTTCTTCCGGCTCCGCGGTGGCAACCGGCGGCGGTTCGAGAGTATCAGCGGCAATCAGTTGTTCTTGCTCTTCCGGAACCGGCTCTGGCGGCGGAGGGGAAATCGCTTCTTCGCGCCGGAATGCCTTAGCCAATCTCTCGCCAAAGAATTTTTTGCCGCCGTCTTCGGCAAGATATGGTTTCTGCCAAAAGTTTTCCGTTGTGATCCAAACGCGATAGACATTGCCGCCGCGCCGGGCTTCTGATCCGCCGTGCAGATCCGCATCGCCTGCCGGCTTGATTGTCATCACCACGGTC
>QEVD01000705.1 GCA_003576975.1 Candidatus Zhuqueibacterota bacterium | reverse complement strand
TTGGGTTTGCGCGCCGGCACAAAGCCGGCGTTGAGATGAAGCGCCAGCGGCGCGCCAAAGATAAACCCGCGCGCTTCGATGCCCACAACCTTTTGAACGCCTTGTTTCCCGAAGCGAGCAACAAACTCATTGATAACCATTTTGAACGGTTCCGGCTCTTTCAGCAAGGTGGTAATATCTTTAAACCCGATGCCCGGCTTGGGAAAATCTTGCACCGTGCGGATGTAACGTTCCAAAGCGTTCATGCTCACTCCCGTTGAGATTCGTTCAATCGACAATATCAAAATGTTTGAATTGATTTGTTGCGGGCAGCCATTCCACCTGAACTTCCTCAACCGTGGAAAAACGCGAGCCTTTTTTCATGTCGCTCACAAATTCCTGCAGCTCAAGTTCGTCACCTTCAGCCATGACTTCCACCTGGCCGTCAGCGAGATTCTTTACCCAGCCTTTGAGATAATGCCGCCGGGCGCATTTATTGACGTAATAACGAAAGCCTACCCCTTGCACCATGCCGCGTATGTACAGATGGACGCATTTTTTCATAATGATCCTGTTTGCTTGAATGCCAAGCTCACCGTTTCATCTTTTCTACATTATTTTCCATACCAGTCACCTTTACAAATTCACAACCACATCTGCCAAATTTTGCTTTTGGCCAAGGGGCCGTGAATCCTGGCATTCACGGATACAGCCGGTGCATCAACCGCGCAAACGGGATGGTCTCGCGCACGTGATGCAAGCCGCAAATCCACGACACGGTGCGCTCGACGCCCAGCCCGAAGCCGGCATGCGGCACTGAGCCGTAACGCCGCACATCGAGATACCAGCGAAACGCCTCGAGCGGCAAGTCATGCGCTTTGATTTTAGCTTCGAGGGTGTCAAGATCATCTTCGCGCTGGCCGCCGCCGATGATTTCGCCGTAACCCTCCGGGGCAAGCACATCAACAGCCAATGCTTTGTCGGGTTGTTCCGGATCGTTCTTCATATAAAAAGCTTTGACGGCTGCCGGATAGCGATGCACCATGATCGGCTTGTCGAATTTCTCCGTCAAAAAAGACTCATCGGCGCCGCCCAGATCGCTGCCTGGTTGAAACGGCGGGGCTTCACGTTCTTTGGCGTAGGCAATCGCTTCGGGAGTCGTCAACATTTTTGCAGCTTCATCATAACTCAAGCGCGGAAACGGGCGCACAACGTTTTCAAGCTTGCTGGTGTCGCGTTCCAGCACCTTCAATTCTTCGCGCCGCGTTTCCAGCACGCGTTGCACGATGAACTCGACGAAATGCTCGGCAAGCTGCATATCGCCTTCGAGATCCATGTAAGCCACTTCCGGCTCGACCATCCAAAACTCGGTGAGATGCCGCCGCGTTTTGGATTTCTCCGCGCGAAAGGTCGGGCCGAAGCAATACACCTTGCCGAACGCCATGCAACCGGGCTCCATGTAAAGCTGGCCGCTTTGCGTGAGATAGGCTTTCTCGCCGAAATAGTCGGTTTCGAACAGCGTCGTCGTGCCTTCGCAAGCGGCAGGCGTGAAAATGGGCGCGTCGAGCAGGGTAAAACCCTGGCCGTCAAAAAAATCGCGAATGGCTTTGATGATGGTGTGCCGCACGCGCAAAATCGCATGTTGCCGCGAAGAACGCAACCAGAGATGGCGATGATCCATCAAAAACGTATCGCCGTGCTCTTTCGGCGTGATGGGATAATCCTGCGCGATATGCACGATTTCGATATTTTTGGTCAGCAGTTCATAGCCGCCGGGCGCGCGCTTGTCTTCGCGCACCGTGCCGGTGACGACGAATGATGATTCTTGCGACAGCTTTTCGCAGCGGCTGAAGATTTCTTC
>QEVD01000091.1 GCA_003576975.1 Candidatus Zhuqueibacterota bacterium | reverse complement strand
TTTCATTCGCAAGAACTCTGGCCGTTTTATGAGGCAAGCTATTCCCACGACAAGCATGTCACCTCCGCGGCCATCGCTCCGGATGGCCGGCGCATTCTCACCGCTTCGGAAGACGGTTTCGCCAAGCTGTGGGATGAACGTGGCAATCTGCGGCAGGCCTTCGATCACGACGGCTATGAAGTCGAATCCGCGGCGTTCTCTCCGAACGGCAAACAAGTCATGACTCTGGCCAACGGCATGGTGAAGCTGTGGGAGATGAATGGCAAACTAGTCGATAGCGATACACTGCCTGCCGGTCACGCCGCTGATCTCTCCGATTTTTCAACCGACGGCATGCGCATTCTAAAAACGTTTGCCGGCAGCGAGGATGAAAAGTTTCGCGCGCTCATCCAACGCCTTAAACAAGAGGAGGAAACGTATCAGGTCATCCCTGCCGCCAACCAGCAGCGTGTGGCGACTATTTCATCTTATGGAATTGCCATTCTGCTCGATGGTGAAGGCAACATACTGCGGAGTATCGATAGCAGCGTTGTCGCCGCTGCCATTTCGCCGGACGGCAAGCGTTTGTTGACCGTCACGGTCGACAGTCTCAGCACCATCAAGTTTTGGGATGAGCAGGGGAATTTTCTCGGCGATTTCAAATACCGCGGCGAAGTGAACCACGCGGTTTTCTCACCGGATGGCGCGCAGATTCTCACGGCGGCCAACGATCACACGGCAAAGCTTTGGGATCTTTCGCAGAAGTTTGTGCATCGCCTGCCGCCGCACGGTCTGGGCGTTACCGCAGCCGGCTTCTCTCCTGACGGCCGGCGTATCGTGACAGCTTCGCATGACGGCTTTGCCCGGCTCTGGGATGAAGGCGGCATTCTGCTTGACAGCCTTGCGCATGGTGAGGTCGTGAACGCGGCGGCCTTTTCTCCTGATGGAAAACGAATTCTCACGGCCTCACGAGATGGCAATGCGCGATTGTGGCTGTTTGAAGAGGCGCGCGTGCTTAATTTGCCGCATCGCGGGGAAGTGCAATCTGCAATTTTTTCACCGGATGAGGGCAGCCGCATTCTCACGGCTGCGCGCGACAGCACCGCTCGATTGTGGACGGCAGGCGGCTCTCCGCTACATGCGCTTCGGCATCATGGTGAGGTGATGGCGGCTGCTTTTTCTTCAGATGGCCGCCAAATCCTGACGGTTTCTTCGGACAGCGCGGTGACTTTATGGTCGGCAAGCGGCGATTCGATCAAAGTCTTCAAGCACCATGATGAAGTTAACGCGGCCGCTTTTTCTCCGGACGGGAATCAGATACTCACAGCCTGCGCCGACAGTGTTGCCCGGTTGTGGCAAGCAGAGAAACCTTATGCGGCACAATCTTTCAAGCACGGTGAGAACGTACGGAGGGTTGCGTTCTCTCCGGCTTCGGGAGAACGTGTGCTGGCAACCGCGGGAAATACCGTCAAGTTGTGGAATGAGCAGGGAAATCTGCTCGAAAGTCTTGCACACAAATATGGTGTCAAGGCAGTGGCATTTTCATCAGATGGTCAGCAGATTCTCACGGCCTCCATTGACCAAAGCGCCAAGCTCTGGAATGTGCGCGGCGAGTTGCTGGCCAATTTCGGCAAACATACACTGCCCGTGAATTCGGCGAATTTTTCCTTCAACGGCAAATACATTATTACTGCCTCCGATGACGGCTATGCCATTCTCTGGTGGACGTCCAGAACGATTTTTGAATGGTTAAAAACTGCGCCGGTTTACCGGCTGACGCGGGAGGAGGAAGAACGGTATGAAATCATCAGATGAGTCAATTGGCATCTGAGTCAATTGGCATCGCCCAGAAAAAAGAAATCCCACAGAAAGCTTGGATTGCGTGTCTGTGGGATTTCCAATTCCGTGAGCAAGCGAACTGGGCTTGACTCAATAGTAGGCAAAATCCGTCAGCATCGCGCAGGCTTCCATCATATAGTAGAACAGCCGTTCCTCCTTGTCATCATCCACCGTTTGCCAATCGTTCACCTTGACGACAACCCCGAGAAAATCATCTCCATCAATGGTGAGAGAAGCAAAAAGCTCTGCGACAGGATCGCCGTTCTCATCCACGGCGGCTCGTCCCATGAGCTTGCTGTAGTAAGGCTCCTCTTCATCATCCAGAAAATCATCGATCTCATCCTCATCTTCAGGATCGGTAGCCCAGTCCTCGCGGTCACTGAGAATATAACTTTCAAACCATGTCATCGCGGCCCGGCTTTCTTCGAGAGAGTTATTGCTGCGCGCAAAAATAATCATGGTGATGCCCTCGAAGGGACTGGAGGCTTCGATCAGAGTGTGGCCTTCGCTTTTTTCAATACTCAAGTCGCTTTGCGCCGGAATAGCAATGGAGGCGCCGGTATTCTCTTCTTGATAGACGTCGATGAGCTGTTCATACAAATCGTATAGGGTTGCCCGTTCGCCTTCGTCAAAGGACGCTTCATTTTCCGTTACCAGATCACGAATATACGCTTGCTCTTCTTCGAACATGGTGTCATAGACGTCCTTACAAGTCGCACGGTACTCGTGGGTAAAGACGATGGTATTGCCGTTGTCATCGACAAACGTAAAAGGCTCGTTCTCCGCCAATTCCGCCAGCACCGGATCATTTTCCAAATGCGGATTGTCGGCGCGCAGGCCGCTGTACAGCCGTTCGGAGCTACAGGCGCTGCGAGGAATGGCGGTCGAGCCCTCGCTCAATAATCTGGCAAAATTGCCGGCTGCTGGAATGGCCCAGATAAAACCTTTGCCGTTAATCGGAGGACCGCCGTCAACCAAGCCGACGATGTGTCCCTGAAAAGTCAAGGGCGAGCCGGAATGCGCCTTGCGGATGTTCTTTTCCTCAAACTTAAAAACACTGGTTTTCAAGGTTGGATAATTGCTCTGGCCGTCTGAGCAGAGCGCCTGCGCCAGGGCGGCCGAATTTCTCTCGAGACGATTATCCAATTGCTCCAGCGGCACGGCGCGATTGAGCTTGGTTTCTTTCTTATCCATGCGAAACATTTTTTCCGGCGCTTCCCAAAAATTGAGCGGCGTGTCCAACGGAGGATTGCCTGGATAAATTTTCAACGCCGGAATATTGGGCGGGGGAGAGGCCTGCAAGCGCAGGAGGGCTAAATCAGCCGGTTTGTAGATTTTTTCAATCGCCGCAGAAAATTTTTGATTCTTCCACACCACGGTTATCGGAGAGCGCCCGGCTACAACGTGAAGCGCGGTGACGATATTGCCCGGATTGCCGTAAGCCACGCCGTAGCCCGAGGCTTTGCCGGCATGCACCAGCACCACGGATTCTTGCTGACCCGCGGCGGGCGAAATCGCCAGCATCAAGGCAAATAACAGGAAGGTAAGTCCGCGGGCACTCAAAAAACGGTAAAGCACTCCTGGTGATTTGGGGAGAGTTGGCACGTGGTTATCTCCTAGAAAAGTTCACGCAAATGCAACACGATGGGTACATTCACCCATGAGAAATGTGAGGTAGGACATATGGGTGCGACAAACCATGCAAAGAGAAAGTAAGAGAAGGAATCGCACCCAAGGTGACGGTAAAAATTGAACGAAGCGGAATATACACCGGCTGATTGAGCAAAGCGGGCCGCAAGCCTTGCGATACCGAACAACGGAGATCAGTTGCCGCCGGAGCCACTTTTGATCGGCTCGCCGCGGCTGCGCTTGAATTTAATGTGGCAGGTTTGGTCGCCGTCTGTTCCCGTCACCGTGTCGACTTCTCGTCCGGTGCCTTTATCTATGATCGTCCACACTTCGCCTGGCGCGGTGTTTTGCGTGGATGATAGCCTGGGCGCCAGATCAATGACAAAGTCGCTCCCGCGATTGATGCTGACTTCATACAGGCTCTCGTTCACGAACGTGATACTGCCCTGGGCGTTCGACATGATTCACCTCCTCCGATTAAGTTTTGATATGGAATGTTGCAGAAATATAACTATATTGTCTTGATTCGCAAGACAAATCTCTTGGAGACATGATTCTTGAGCCAGGGCCTTTGGCCATGAGAGTATTCTTCGCTTCCCTCATTCGTTTAAGCGGGCTATTGAGTTGGACAGTTTTGTCCGCCCAGCCTTTATTGCCGGCCTCGGACGATCAACTTCGATTTGAGCGGCTTTCCGTTGAGCAGGGACTCTCGCAGAACACGGTGCAGTGTATCCTGCAAGATCGCCACGGCTTCATGTGGTTCGGCACGCAAGACGGCTTGAATAAATATGACGGCTATGTGTTTACCGTCTACAAGCCCGATCCTCAGGACCCGCAAAGCCTAAGCAGCACGCGGATAGAATCGCTTTTCGAAGATCACACCGGAACACTCTGGGTCGGTACGGATGGCGGCGGTCTGAATCAATTCGACGCAGCCAGCGAGACCTTCAGGAATTATCAACACGATCCGAAAAATCGGCAGAGCTTGAGCAATAACCATGTTCTGACGATTTATGAAGATCGTGCTGGAACGCTTTGGATTGGTACGGAAAAAGGACTCAATCGCTTCGATCGTACGACGGGAGCCTTTAAACAATATCAAAACGATCCCAACAATCCAGAAAGCCTCGGGCACAATTCCGTCAGCTCACTTTATGAGGACGAGGCGGGAGTGCTCTGGATTGGCACTTGGGGCGGCGGCCTTTCGCGTTTGAATCCTGCCGATCGAGAAGAAGGGACATTCGTTCATTGTCGGCACGATCCCGGCAACCGCCAAAGTCTGAGCGGCAATGTCGTCAGAGCCATCGCAGGAGATCTGCAAGAAACGCTTTGGATTGCTACCAAGTCCGGGCTTTCTTGCCTGAGACGCGAGAATCGCGACACAGGAATTTTTCAGCGCTATCAATTTGATTCGAACAATCCTTCAGGTCTGAGTCATGACGACGTTTGGCCGGTTTATGTGGATCGCAACGGCGCGCTTTGGATTGGAACATATGGCGGAGGGCTTAGCCGCTTTGATGCGGCCACGCAAAGCTTCCGGCATTATCAGCATGACCCGCAAAACCCGTTTAGCTTGGGCAGCAATGAGGTTTATGCGATTCGTGAAGATCAATCCGGCGCGATTTGGATCGGCACGCGAGACGGCGTCAGCCGCGTTGATCGAACGCCGTTATCCTTCCGTCATTACCAGCATGATCCCAAGAATCCTCGCAGCTTGAGCGACAATTCCATCTGGACGATTTATGAAGATCGCGCCGGAAATGTTTGGATTGGCACGATGAGCGGCGGGCTTAATTTGTTTGATCGCATCACTGAAACCTTCACGCATTATCAAAACGATCCAAAGGATTCTCGCAGCTTAAGCAACAACTCGGTGTGGGCCGTTTATGAAGATCGCGCCGGTGATTTATGGATCGGCACACGAGGCGGGCTTTCGCGTATGAGCCGCGATGCCCGCGGCCAGGCGCGCTTTCGCAACTATCAACGCGATTCCAAGCCTCTTCAGGGTTTAAGCCACAATTGGGTGACCTCGATTCACGAAGATCGCGCCCGATCAGGGGTGCTCTGGCTTGGCACGTGGGGCGGCGGACTCAATCGCTTCGACCGCGCCACTGAAACGTTCCGGCATTTTCGCAATGATGCCAATAATTCCCGCAGCATCAGTTCGAATGCGATCTGGTTGATTCATGAAGATCGAGCAGGAAGAATATGGATTGCGACGGAAGCCGAGGGCCTCAATGAATTTGATCCCGCCACCGAAACCTTCAGGCATTATCAACATGATCCCAAGAACCCGAATAGCCTGAGCAATAATTCGATCTGGTCGATTCATGAAGATGACGACGGCGTGTTGTGGATTGGCACGCGAGCGGGGCTAAACCGGTTCGATCCCCAAACGGAAACATTCAAACATTATCGCGAAAAAGACGGTTTGCCCAATGAAGTGATTTATGGCATTCTGGGTGACGAGCACGGCCATCTTTGGTTGAGCACCAACAAAGGCCTATCCAAATTCGATCCCCAAGCCGAAACCTTTCGCAACTATGATGTGCATGATGGCCTGCAGAGCAACGAATTCAACGCTGATGCGGCATTTCGAAGCCGCAGCGGTGAATTGTTTTTTGGGGGGATCAATGGCTTCAATGTGTTTCTTCCGGACAGCGTGCGGGACAATCCTTACATTCCGCCTATAGTCGTCACGGGCCTAAAACGGTATAACACCGACGTTACCGGCGGCGCCGCGCTCACGGAAAAGGGAATAGCCGCAACGTCGCACATTTCTTTGACCTACAAGGATGAGATTCTCTCGTTTGAAGTGGCGGCGCTCAATTTTCGAAATAGCGCGAAAAACCAGTATGCCTATAAGCTGGAAGGATTGCATGATCGTTGGTTTCAACTCGGCGCCAAACGGGAAATCACCTTCACCAATCTTGATCCCGGCGACTATACGCTGCGCGTGAAAGGTTCAAATAACGACGGTGTGTGGAACGAGGAAGGCGCGGCGCTGCACCTCACCATCACGCCGCCGTGGTGGCGGACGAAATGGATGTATGCGTTCTACGCGGCCTTGGGCTTGGGCTTTCTCTATGCCGCCAGAAGATTTGAGCTGAATCGGCGTGAACAGAAGGCCAGAATCCGAGAATCTGAATTGCACGCGCAGGCGGCAGAAGCGCAAGCCAAGGCCCTGCAAGCGGAGAACGAACGCAAAGAATTGGAGCTGCAAAAAGCCGCCGAGTTGAAGGTGGCTTATGAGGCTTTGGGAAAGGCGCACGAGCATTTGCAGGCGACTCAACAGCAGCTTATTACCCAGGAAAAACTGGCTTCGTTGGGCCAGCTCACCGCCGGCATCGCGCACGAGATCAAAAACCCGCTGAACTTTGTGAATAATTTTGCCGCGTTATCAGTAGAACTGGCGGCAGAGTTGCATGAGGAAATTGCAAAGATTATCGATAGTGGCGCAAATATCGCCGATCGCGACCAGCGCGCCGCGATCGAGGAAATTCTTGCCGCGTTGATGCAGAACGCGGAAAAAATCAATCATCACGGCAAGCGCGCCGACAGCATTGTGAAGAGCATGATGCAGCATGCGCGCGGGGCTTCCCATCAGCGTGAAAGGACGAATCTCAATGCTTTGCTTGAGGGCGCGGTGAATCTCATGTATCACGGCTTGCGTGCGAATGATGCTTCGTTCAATATTACGATTGAGAAAGATTATGACGAGTCAACCGGCGAGTTGGAGGTGGCGCCGCAGGATTTGAGCCGGGTGTTCTTGAACGTCTTGAACAATGCCGCTTACGCCGCACATCAAAAGAAGAAAATCTCTCCCCAGAATTTTTCGCCAACATTGTCTGTCGCAACCAGAAATTTGAATGGTAAAGTCGAAGTCCGCATTCGCGACAACGGCAATGGCATTCCCAAAGATATTTGCGAGAAAATTTTTACGCCTTTCTTTACGACGAAACCGGCCGGTCAGGGCACCGGCTTGGGATTGTCGATCAGCTACGATATCATCGTGCAGCAACATCGCGGGCAGATCGAGATGAAAAGTGAAGAAGGGCTTTTCACCGAATTTGTGATCAGCTTGCCGAAAGCAGAATGATTCCATCCTGTCCATGTGACCCTCGCATCGCTGTTCCTGCCTGTTTTGGCACAAACTCTCCCAATCACTTTCCCGAGTTTCAGACACACGTGCAGACGTGCCGCCACGCTCTGTAGGCCTATAAAATTAGGCTGTGAAGACGTCCGGCCAAATTTTGTGTGCTCGGGCTTACGCACGCAAAAATCAAAATTTTTGCACAGATCGTTCTCGGTGTGAACCGCGCCCTCGCTCCCGTGATTTTCGTCTTTGGATGTGATAAGCTTTATAAACTAGAAGAGGGATGGTCGAAACGGCAAAAATTAGCAGTTATTCCGGCGAAGCTTTTCTGCAAAGGCCGTCCTTGCAGGTAAAGATGTGATAAATGAATTTTGTTGTTCCGGCGCATGCTGTTGCAATGAAGCTTGTTAGGCCGTAGAAACAGCCGAAAAATTTTGAAATCATGTTGCGGCAGGATATCCTGCAAGGAGAACTCGTGACGATGGCAGGTTCGGGGTGGATGAAGCGATGAAACTTCTCCCCGGCTTGGCAACCTCATAGCAGTTTTTCATGAAGATGTTATTTGATGTATTAATTGGGAATCTTTTCTAGATCGCTCATACACGACTCTGGGATCCACACGATATATTCGATTTGAGCGATTAATCCTTCATTATTTCCATTTTCCTTTCTTGTAATCGACGTCCGGATTAGAGGCTTTATCCGGATTGTGACAATTTCTGCTTGGCGCATTTGAATTTTGCTTGCGAAGAATGGGAAAAGCATTTTGGCATATTTTGTATGATTCGCAAGCCCTCGGGGCAACCGACTAAGCGGAACAATCTATTGACGTTCGTTAAGTCATTTGGCGAATATCGTTGAGAAATTTCTCGGAATTTCACGCGGTTTTGTCAAATGAATTGGCGAGGGTTTGCCCTTTTCTGAAACAGCCTGAAGCGCATTTTGATCCTTCGGAACCGATCAATTATCGGGATCAGCAAGCTGGCTTCGCGCGATTTTAAGAATCTGTTTGCCTAACCCAATGATGGCGGGTTCATGCATTTGCCCGGCATGGAGGTTTGGGGGCTGCAATGCTGGACGCTTCTGCGGATTAGAAAATTGGATACTTCGTTCTGTTTGTGCGTTTCAACACGGCAAGGGACATGCCAGAAATTAGATCGAGCATAGTAACAAAATTGCCGCGACGTTTCCGCAGGAATGTATAAACGTAGAGAAACAAGAGTTTGTTGTTAAAAATATTCACAGCATGTCTGCGGCATTCGAAATTTGAAAAATGATGGAAGGGATATCATAAACGAATTGACCGCAAAAAATTTTCACGCTCTGCGAAAATTTTTTGCATCGCCAAGATTTCAAGCGGGATGTTCCGTTCGGGGTAATAGGGAATTTATGAAGAATTTAACTTTCGCCGTGGGAGGACAGCGCCATGGTTACAAAATTTATTTCGTTACGGGAAAATAAGTCCATTTTTGCCGCGTGGCGGGCGATTAACCTTTCGCTCAAATTGCTGATTTCGACGCCGCTTTTTTTGCTGGTGTTGCTGATTTTATTGCGGCTGCTGTTTTGATACTAGCGCTTTGCCGATAACGCATATTCACCATCATTAATGGGGTTTGTCAACGATGTCACCTGGCGAACATTGGTATGCCATCTATTGCAAAAGCCGGCACGAACGCATCGTGCGCGACCGGCTCACGGCCAAAGGCATTGAAAATTACCTGGCCGATTACGTGACGCGCGTGAAGTGGGGAACGCGGTTGAGAAAATTCAAGAAAAATTTGCTGCCCGGGTATGTGCTGGTGCGGGCGAATATGCAACCGGACATTTATCTCACGATTTTGCAGACGCAAAGCGTGGTTAAGTTTGTTGGCCGTCCTTGGCCCCGGCTTTCGTGGATTCCAGATGAGCAGGTAAGAAGCCTGCGTTTGTTGCTCGAAAGCCATCAGCAATTCGAAGAAATTCCTTATTTCAAAGCGGGTGAACGGGTTGAGGTGATCGTTGGACCGCTGGCCGGCTTGCAGGGATTCATTCAAGGCCCCGCCAACCCCAAGCATCGCGTTATCGTGTCAATCGCTTTGTTGCGCCGCAGTGTGTCCATTGAGATTGATGCGTGCCTGTTGCGGCGCGCGACGCATGTCCCGGAGTTAGTTGAAGAAGAAGATGATGATGAATACGAGTGGGAAGAGGCGGCGTAATTGCTGTTTAGTGTTGCTGGATGGACCGTTGTTCGGTTTCTCGTCTTTTGAAAGAAAACCTTCCGGGCGTTGAGAAGGCGGAGCTATGCTCAACCCAGAAGGGTTGGCTGTGGCACGGGCACGTGAAAAATTAGATTGGGTTACGGGGCGACGATCAGCAGAAATGCGTGAGGGCGTTGAGAAAGCGGAGCTATGCCAGGGAGTTGCGATCAGGTTTTCGCGGATGGCCGCAGGCAATGTCTTTACGCGTGCGGCGGAACGCGGTTTACTTATGGTATTTTACACCTTCGATCTCATTTATATGAAGCATAATCTGCTCAAGCTGCTTTTCTGCGCATCGGCTTTTTTTGTCCTGTTTATCCTGGCTGACAATGTGTCGGCGCAATCGGAAAGAGCCATTGAGCCTGGCAATGTTCTGGAAATCGTAGTCTTCGGCCATCAGGAACTGTCGCGCACCGTCACCGTTGCGCCCAGCGGCACAGTTGATTTTCCTTTTCTGCAAGATTTGCCGGTCAACGGTTTGTCGCTGAATGATGTGCGGGACATGATCGTCGCCCAGCTTTCAAAATACATTCCCGAACGCCCGATTGTGACGGTTAGCAAGGTGCAAAGTTATACCATTCCGGTGACGGTTCTCGGCCAGGTGAAAACGCCGGGTGAGCATAACATCGCCGTGAATGCGACGATTCAGGGCGCATTGGTCGCTGCCGGCGGCGCAACACATGGCGCGCAACTCGACAAGATTCGCATCTTTTCCCGTGCTGCCACAAACGGCCACTTCACGGAAGTCAACCTGCTTGATTTTTTTAACAAAGCCAATCCCAGTTTGTTGCCGCAACTGGGAAAGGGCGACATCATCGTCGTTCCCGGCCATCCGCTCTCACTAGGCGCTACGGATCTCAAGGTACTCGGCGAGGTCAATCAACCCGGACCGTACACGGCTTATCAAGGCGCGAATCTATTGGATTTGATTTTTATTGCGGGCGGCCCAACACTCGAAGCCGATCTGAAAAAAACACGTATTCTGTCGCCGCTCAGTCCCAGCAACCGGCAAAAAGAGGTGAACCTCGACAAATTGCTCACGGCGAAAGAGTTCAAGCAAATTCCCCTGATCAATCCCGGTGACATTGTTTACGTGCCCAAAAAGAAAAATTCGTTTGGCCGGATTTTTCTCAGCGTGGCGCGCGATGTGGTCAGCATCGGCTCTTTATTCTTGATTCTCGAACGCCTTTATGACGCTGCCAACAGAAGCGGCAACTCCAAGAAATGAAGCAGAACTCGCGTCGAATGAACATAAATCGCTTCAATCCTTTTGATCGTCGATTCGCCAATTTATGCAAACGATAACGGCCTCCAACAACGGCCATCTGCCCGCCCCGGCAAAACCGGAAGCCCGGCAGGCCAATCCTTTTCGCGCGTATGTCGATCTGATTTACCGGCGCAAGTGGACCATTATCGTTGTTTTCATCATCGTGCTCGCGTCCACCGCAATTTACAATTTGACGCAGCCCGACGTTTATTTAGCCAAATCTGTTTTGATGATCGAATCGCAAAATGTCAGCATGGGAACCGGCGCGGGCATGGCGATTCGCGAGAACGTCCGGCCATTGGGTTTCTATCAGGCCGTGTTGGGCAGCCGGCCGTTTCGCGAGCAGGCGGTCAAAAATTTTATGGACCACGCCCATGAATTGCCGCAACCGCCCTCGCCCGTCGACGTGCCGCAGTTGTTCAGCCAGAACTTGTCGCTCACCAAAGCGCAATATCTGGACTTCATTGAGCTGGGCGCCAAGGCCTTCGATCCTGATGTCGCCTATCTGCTCTGCACGATTGCAACGCAAAATCTCAAGAACCGTTGCCAGGAGATCGAGCAGGAAGAAACCCAAAATGAAGTCAGTTTTATCGAAAATCAAATTTTATTGGCCCGGGGAAAACTAGAAGAAGCCGATCGTTCGTTGCAACAATTCAAAGACAAGGCGAACATCAGCGTTGCGATAAAAGACGGCGATATTGTCAGCCAATTGGCGAGCCTTGAGACCAAGCTGGGCGAGGTGCAAGCCCAACGCGAAATGGCAGAGATCAACCTGCAATCGTACGAAACCCGCATCAAGCAAATACACGGCAATCGTACCACCAGTGCAGTTGACCTGGATGTGAATCAATCGCCCGAGGTTCTCCGGTTGAAATCCGAAATCACCCGCCTCGAACAGCAGTATCGCGAGTTGACCGAGCAAAGCAACTCCGGCAAGGGTAGTTTGATGGCAACAAGCGAGAACCAGGAGGTGCTGGAGAAACTGAATGCCAAAAAAAGGCAATTGGTGCAGGCTATTGTGCGGTCCTCGGCCGCTCCTCAGGAAAATGTTGAAGCCGGTCAGGCTGAGCTTTCGCAATCGCTCGAAGAAAAAAGGGTGATGGAGCAGCTCAATATCTTTCTGCTCAGAAATCGCGAAGTGTATTATTCGCGCCTGGTGGAAAATTTCAAACAAAAGAATCCCAATATTGTGGATCGCGCCATGGAGTTTACCCGGCTCTCGCGCGCTAAAACCGTGTACGAAAATTTGTATTCGTTTTTGATCGAGCGCGGCGAAGAAGCAAAGATCAAAGGCGCTTCCGGCACCGGCGGCGTGCGCATCATCGATCCGGCGACGCGCCCGCTGAATCCTATTCCCAAGAATTTGCACCAGACGTTGTTGACGGCAACGCTTTGCGGCCTCGCCCTCGGTCTGGTGGTTGCGCTTGCCAAAGACAAGTTCGACAATTCGTTTCGCGTCGAAGACGATGTTACCGATACTTTGGCGTTGCCCGTGCTGGGCTTGATCCCGGCCATCGAAGGAGGCATCATACCGCGCGACGGGGGATGGCGGGCGCGCCTTTCTTCCTTGAATCTCAAGGGTATTTCCGATCAAGCGGCTCAATCCGTAAAATTTAGCGAGCGGCTGATCATCAACCTCAGCCCCAAAGATCCGATTGTAGAAGCGTATCGCACGCTGCGCACCAACATCGCTTTTCTCAACCCGGATCATCCGATCAAAAAATTATTGATAACCAGCACCGTGCCGAGCGAAGGCAAGACGTTGACTTCCGCGAACCTCGCGATTTCATTTGCGGAGATCGGCAAGAAAGTGGCGCTGGTGGATGTCGATCTGCGCCGGCCCAGCCAGCACAATTATTTCAACATCAACAAGACGCCGGGGCTGACCAATTACTTGTATGACGATATGCCCTTGCATGAGGCCATGCACGAATACAAAACGTCTCATTTTAGTTTGCATGTGCTTCCCGCCGGCAAGCTGCCGCCTAATCCCGTGCAAACTCTGACCTCCACCAGTATGCGCGAGTTGATTCAGGTGTTGTCACAAGAGTATGATATTGTCATTCTTGATTCGCCGCCGTTGATTTCTGTGACGGATCCCTTGTTGCTGGCGGCGCAGGTGGACGGCGTGCTGATGATCATCAAAGCCGGCTCCACCCCGCGTGAGGCGGCCTCGCAAGCCCTGGGCAAACTTCGCACAACGAAGGCAAATGTGCTGGGCGCAGTGTTGAACGACGTCGATGTCAGTCAGGGGTATGGCTATTATCGCTATTACTATTATTACCGCTATTATTACGGCGAAGAGTAGCAATCACAAAGTGGGGGAATGGGGAATGGGGAATGGGGAATGGGGAATGGGGAATGGGGAATGGGGAATGGGGAATGGGGAATGGGTGCCTGAGCCTGTCGAAGGCGGGCAAGGGGCAAAACGGGGCTTCGGCGCCTGAGTCTGTCGAAGGTGAGCCTGTCGAAGGCGAAGGTGTCGAAGGCGGGCAAGGGGTGATCGAAAGAGAATGGCAAGTAACCCTAAACCAGTGCTCCGTGCATGACGCCGTCACATAAGCGGAATAAAATACTTGCCATTTTCTTTCTGGGGTTTGTCGTATTCACCTCACGCGAATCGATTTTGCTCGGTGTGGGGAATTTCCTGATTGCAGGAGATGAATTGCAGCGGGCAGATCTCATTCACGTGCTTGGCGGCGATGTCGAGCGCATTGATTACGGGATTACGTTGTACCAACAGGATTATGGGGGGAAAATCCTGTTTACCGGCGGGCGCGTCGAGATTCCGCTGGCCGATGTAACATACTCACATTTGGCGCGGGAATATGCCCAAGCCCGGGGGATACCTTCTGAGAGTATCCTGCCCTTTGAATCCAAAGCCACCAGTACATTCGAAGAAGTTTTGGAACTGCACCACGTTTTGGCAAGCGACACCTCGCTTCAAACACTGCTAATTGTGAGCAGCCCTTTTCATCTGCGCCGCGCGCGCTGGATTTTTGAAAAGGCCCTGCCGCCTCGCGTGCAACTGCGTTTTGTGCCGGTGCCGTTTGAGCGCTCCCGGCATAAGCAACGCTGGTGGACGGCTGAACTATCCTTGCAGGCAGTGGTGAATGAGTATCTCAAGATTCCGTTTTATTTTCTGAAGTATTGAGGCGTTCACGCAAAGCCGCGAAGCCGCAAAGATTTAAACCATACAAAGCCTTTAATCGTTTTGTCCCAAATTGTTTTGCCTTTAAATTTTTCAGCCGTTGTGTTGTTTCCATCCGTTGGGAAAATATTTTTGTAAATGGCGCGCTCACCTCATCGTTTGCATTTTTCTGTTTGCCATTTTCTTTTTGCTTTTTCGGCTTTTACCGCCTTTTCGCGAAACTACCCTGCTTGCTCTGGGAAACTTCTTAATCGTTCATGATGATCTTAAACCGGCTGAACTCATTCACGTGCTCGGCGGCGGCGACGTTGGCCGCGTCGATCACGGCGTCGCGTTATACCAACAAGGCTTGGGCAAAAAGATGTTCTTCACCGGCGGCCGGGTGGAGCCGCGCGGCATGTCTAATCTTCCCGATTCGTTCTTATCGGGAGATTATGCCGAGCTGCAAGGCGTAAGCCCCGAAGATATTCTGTTGCGTGGGGATGCCGCGGCAAATACGTATGAAGAAGCCGTGACCCTGCGAGATTTATTGGATAAAGAAAATGCCATTCATTCCGTCATTATCGTCAGCACGCCCTATCACTTGCAGCGCGCGCGTTGGATTTTCAACAAAGTGGCAGGCAATCGTGTTCACTTGCAGTATGCGCCCGTCCCTTTCGCCATTTCTCAATACAAGCAACGCTGGTGGGAGGACAAGCTCTCGCTCGCGATGGTGAAGAATGAATATCTCAAGCTCATGTTTTACTTTTTGAAATACTGAGCATGGGAGCAACCAGCAACGAGCAACCAGCAACCAGATTATGAAACGCGCACTCATCACCGGCATCACCGGCCAAGACGGTTCTTATCTTGCAGAGCTGCTCTTATCAAAAGACTATGAAGTTCACGGCATCATTCGCCGCTCCAGCAGTTTCAACACCGGGCGCATCGAGCATCTTTATATCGATCCGCATGCTGAAAATGCCCGCATCTTTTTGCACTACGGCGATCTGGCGGATTCGGTGCAGCTCGTCAAGCTGCTCTATGACTTGCAGCCCGATGAGATTTACAACATCGGCGCGCAGAGCCACGTGCGCGTGAGCTTCGATATTCCGGAATACACCGCCGATATTGCCGGTTTGGGCACGCTGCGCATTTTGGAAGCGATTCGTGAATCCGGCGTCAAATGCCGTTTCTATCAAGCTTCCAGCAGCGAGATGTTCGGCAAAGTCGCAGAAGTTCCGCAGAAAGAGACCACGCCGTTTCATCCGAGAAGCCCTTATGGCTGTGCTAAAGTTTTCGCTTATTGGGCCACCGTGAATTATCGCGAAGGTTACCGATTGTTTGCCACTAACGGCATTTTGTTCAATCACGAATCTCCACGCCGCGGCGAAACCTTTGTCACGCGCAAGATCACGCGCGCGGTGGCGCGCATCAAGCTCGGCCTGCAAGACAAGCTTTTTATGGGAAATCTCGATGCACGCCGCGACTGGGGCTACGCGCCGGAATACGTCGAGGCCATGTGGCTGATGCTGCAGCACGAGATTCCCGACGACTTCGTCATTGCCACCGGCGAGACGCATTCCATTCGCGAATTCTTGCAGGAAGCTTTTGCCTACCTGGACATGGATTGGCGGGAATTTGTGGAGATCGACGCGCG
>QEVD01000704.1 GCA_003576975.1 Candidatus Zhuqueibacterota bacterium | reverse complement strand
CGAGGCGCGCTGGCAGCAGTTGGGAAAACTTCTCAACAAAACGCTTTTTTTTCTGGCGCTGCCATTGGCGCTGATTTTTTTCGTTTATCCCGAGCCGGTAATGAGTTTGATTTACGGCGCAGAGAATTTTGCCCCGGCCGTTCCCATCATGCGCGTAACCGCGCTGATCATTCTCATCCGCTTGGTGCTTGCGGCTTACGGCATCATGCTGACCACCTCGGGGCGGCATCGCGTGCGCATGATCACCGTGGCGCTGGCGACTTTTCTCGCTCTCGGTTTGCATGCTTATGCCATTCCGCGCTATGGCGCCTATGGCGCTGCCTGGGTATCCGTCGCCGTGAATTTTTTTGTGGCGGTAATTTTTGCTTTTTCCTGTCGCGCGTTCTTTCTAAAATGGACGCTGGAAAAACATTACCTCTTGCCGGGACTGCTGTTCGCAATTCTGGGTTTCATGCTCTGGCGCTTCGCGGAATTGCATGCGTGGTATGGTATTGCCCTGGTCGGAATTTTTAGCCTCTTGATCATCTACTTTGCCGGATACTCAAAAAACGAGCGGAAAAAAATGCTTTTTGATCTCTCACGTGATGGCTTGCGTGCGGGATTGAAGGGCGAAAGGTAACGTTTTTGGGTTGTCTGATCAGACTTGATTTTCAAATTCGGCAATGCTCTGCCACGGCTTGGCCGCGGCATTTACACCAGCAAAGCCCCAGCAAAACCGTGGCAGAACCTTACCGATGACGGGATTTGATTGCCAAAATGCTGAAAAGTGCACAAAAATTTTTGCTTCACTTTGATACGCGGCGACGATTCTTTCGCCGCTTGCATGGCGCGCAGCGCGTTCTCGATCTGGGATGCGGCGACGGCAAGAATTGCCTGGAATTGCGCGAAACCGCGGCGCATCTTGAATTTTACGGGATCGATCTGCTCGATCCGAAAATGGTTCCCGGCTTCATTCAGTATCAGCAAGCCGATCTGAACACTGCGAACTTGCCGTATCCCGACGGATTTTTTGACGCGATTTTGTTCGTGCACGTCATCGAGCATCTTGAAAATCCCATGCGCCTCGGCAGCGAGATTCATCGCGTGCTCAAACCGGGCGGCAAAATCTACGTCGAAACGCCCAACTGGATCAGCATGTTCATGCCCTCGTTCGGTTTCAAGCGCGACCAGGGTTATCCGTTCAATTTTTTTGACGATCGCACGCATCGCAAACCCTGGAGCAAACACGGCCTTTATGAATTCCTGCGCCAGGATTGCAAGCTGAATGCGGTGAAAGCCGGCACGCGCCGGAATTGGCTGAAGTTCTTTCTCGATCCCGTCATCATGTTCTTCGCCCTGCTGCGCGGCAATCGTCCTTATCTGGTTTCATCATTTTGGAATGTCACGGGGTGGTGTATTTATGCGATCGGTATCAAGGGATAACCGCCCGGGCGGTTTGCACTGAATGAACCCGGTGGCTATTTGACCACTACACGCTTGATGGCTAATCGCCCGTGCGGTTTTATTTCGAACGAATACAGTTTATGTGAAGCCGTTTATGCCCAACCCGCGCGTCTGCATCATTTTACTAAACTATAACCGCTGTCAAGACACGATTGAGTGCCTCAACAGCTTGAAGCAATGTGTCTATGATTCATATCACATACTTGTCGTTGACAATGCTTCCACCGATCAATCAGCCAAGAAGCTGCGCCGGGAATTTCCCGGTCTCGAAATCGTTTCGACCGGCCGGAATTTGGGCTATACCGGCGGGATCAATTTCGGCATTCGCCATGCTCTGCAATCGCCGTTCGAGTACATTCTCATTCTGAACAACGACACGCTGGTAACGCCGGATTTTCTGAATCATCTG
>QEVD01000703.1 GCA_003576975.1 Candidatus Zhuqueibacterota bacterium | reverse complement strand
CAACGCGCGCGCGTTGCGCGATCTTGAGAAAGAACTTCGAACGAAAAAGAATGCGCCATCTCGAATTATTTCATTCTGAGTTCGACCGTCCTGAGGCTTACAACAACCGGCTCAAGGCGTCATCGACTCGTTCCACCGGAATGATTTCAATCCCGGGTGATTTCGGTAAACCACTCGCGGAATATTTTGGAATCACAGCCTGTTTGAAACCCAATTTTGCGGCTTCACTTAAACGTTTTTCGATTTGCGGCACGGCGCGCACTTCACCGCCCAAACCCACTTCGCCGATCACCACGACGGTGGGATCGACCACCGCATTGCGCAACGAAGAGGCGGCGGAGACAACGATCCCGAGATCCGCCGCCGGCTCTTCAATGCGTACACCGCCGGCAACATTCACAAAAACGTCATATGTACTCACGCGCATGCCGATGCGTTTTTCCAGCACGGCCAGCAACACGGCGAGGCGGCGCGTGTCAATGCCATTCGCCGTGCGCTGCGGTACGCCATAATGCGTGGTGGTGAGCAGCGCTTGCACCTCCACTAAAATCGGGCGTGAGCCTTCGAGCGTGCAAATCACCACGGAGCCGGAAATATCGCCCTTGCGCTGCGATAAGAAGATCTCCGAAGGGTTGGCCACTTCCGCGAGGCCGTCTTGCTTCATTTCAAATACGCCGATTTCGCGTGTGCTGCCGAAGCGGTTTTTCACCGAGCGCAAGATGCGAAAAAGATGATCGCGATCGCCTTCGAATTGCAGCAGCGTATCGACCATGTGCTCGAGCACTTTGGGCCCGGCGAGATAGCCTTCTTTGGTGACATGGCCGACGAGAATGACGACAATGCCCTCGTTTTTGGCCAGCGTCAGAAATGAGAGCGCGCATTCACGCACTTGACTGACGCTGCCCGGCGGGCTTTCAAATTCCGGGCGGTAAATCGTCTGAATCGAATCGACGACGACCACCGCCGGTTGAATCTGCCCGATGGCGCCGAGAATTTCATCAAGATTGGTTTCAGCAAGAATGTAGAGATGCGCCGAATCCAATCCCAACCGTTGCGCGCGCATTTTCGTTTGCCGCGCCGATTCTTCACCGGTGATGTACAACACGCGGAAATCCTCGCGCGCCAACGCAGCCGCTTCTTGCAGCAACAATGTCGATTTGCCGATGCCCGGATCGCCGCCAAACAGAACCAACGAACCGGGTACCAAACCGCCGCCCAACACGCGGTTCAACTCCTCACTGCGGCACATAATGCGGGAGAGATCGTCTTGCGAAATCTCGCGCAGCGGCAGCGGCTTATTTCTAGCAGCAAGCTGCGCCGGGTGCGAACGCTTCGCCGGAGGCGCAACTTTTTCTTCCACAAAGCTGTTCCATTGCTCGCATTCCGGACAGCGCCCGAGCCAACGCAAACTCTTGTGGCCGCAGCTCTGGCAAACGTATTGCCGGCTTTCTTTTTTGAGACGCGTCATGCTGGTTGGCGCTCGTGCTCATTTTGTTTATAAAAATTTGGCCTGCGTCACATGATGACGAGGCCACTTTTTATCATAAAGAACGCGAATGTTCCCGCGCAATAACAGCAAATCGCTTATGATCGCATCAAGCGTTTTGCTTTGGCGGCGTTAAAAATATTGATTTCGGCTTCGAAAGTCAAGGCATTACTCGGCTCGCTCGGGTCTGTGCTTTTGTCCTAAACATTTTCGACGTCTGCCATCAAACTCGGCGACCAGCGACCAGCATTCAGCATCCAGAATTAAGCCAACTTTTTCCAATCCCGCAAAATTTCGCGCGCGGCATTATAGCCCGGCGCGCCGGTCACACCGCCGCCGGGATGCGTGCCAGCGCCGCAAAGATAGA
>QEVD01000090.1 GCA_003576975.1 Candidatus Zhuqueibacterota bacterium | reverse complement strand
TTAGTTGAAACCTGTTTGTGATCAGATCACATATTTCCGATCAGCGCCTGCCCAAACTCCGAGCATTTCACTTCCTTCGCGCCTTCCATCAACCGTGCAAAATCATACGTGACGATTTTCTGCTGAATGGTTTTGGCCAGCGCGGTTTCAATAAGCTTGGCCGCCTCGTGCCAGCCCATGTATTCGAACATTAATGCGCCGGAGAGGATGACGGAACCGGGATTGACTTTATCCTGGCCGGCATACTTGGGCGCGGTGCCGTGCGTGGCTTCGAAAATCGCAAAACCGGTATCGTAGTTAATGTTCGCGCCCGGGGCGATGCCAATACCGCCCACTTGCGCGGCGAGCGCATCGGAAATATAGTCGCCGTTCAGATTCAGCGTCGCAATCACTTCGTATTCTTCCGGGCGGGTGAGAATTTGTTGCAAAAACGCGTCGGCGATTGCATCTTTGATCAAGATTTTGCCCGCCGGCGGTTTGCCGCCGCATTCTTCCCAGCTCACCGTCTGCGCGCCAAACTCCTCGCGCGCCAGCTCATAGCCCCAATCGCGAAACCCGCCTTCGGTGAATTTCATGATGTTGCCCTTGTGCACCAGTGTTACCGATTTACGCTTTTGCGCGATGGCGTAGTTGATCGCGGCACGCACCAGGCGCTTGGAGCCTTCTGCAGACACCGGCTTGATGCCGATGCTCGAGGTCTCTGGAAAGCGAATCTTTTTCACGCCCATCTCGCTTTGCAGCCAGGCAACGGCTTTCTTCGCTTCCTCGGTGCCGGCGCGATACTCGATGCCGGCGTAAATATCCTCCGTGTTTTCGCGGAAGATCACCATGTCCACGCGCTCCGGATGCTTGACCGGCGAAGGCACACCGGAGAAATAGCGCACCGGGCGCAGGCAAACGTAAAGATCGAGTATCTGCCGCAACGCGACATTCAAACTGCGAATACCGCCGCCGACCGGCGTGGTCAACGGGCCCTTGATGGCGACGCGATACTTTTTGACGGCTTCGAGCGTCTCGTCCGGCAGCCAGGTGTTGTTGCCGTAAACGGCTACGGATTTTTCACCGGCGTAAACTTCGAGCCAGGCGATGCGACGTTTGCCGGCGTAAGCTTTGGCCACCGCCGCATCGAAGACGGCTTGCGACGCGGCCCAGATATCCGGGCCGGTACCGTCGCCTTCAATGAACGGAATGATCGGCTGGTCCGGAACATTGAGCTTGCCATGCGCCAGCGTGATCGCCTGTCCCGCAGTTGGGGTTTTAATGTGAGATTTCTGTTCCATCCGCAATCCCTCGCTAACCTGAATAAAGTGATAAAATAATTTCAGCCACTGCGATGCGATGATGTTGAAATATCATCTGATAAAAAAGCAGTGAGACGGGTTGAATTCGGCATGTCAGATGCCGAAGGTTGATGCTATAACGAGAAAAACCCCGAGAATTTCGGGGTTTTCTTTTTGCCGGGAAAAAGCAAATCTTCAAAGAAATACACTCAGCCAACCTTCTGCTTAAGAAACGCCACCCGTTTCTGTTTGGAATCCAGGCCGATTTCCTTGAGACGGCGGCGCACGTCAAACCAGCTCAGGCGGTGCATGCCGAAGCGCGGCGTTGCCAGCAGTTGCTTAATCTTGAACGTGCCGGCATCGGGCTGCTCGGTGATAATTTCCCGAATAAAATCATCGACGCTGTTCGCCGCTTTGGCTCTGGGAGCAGAGGGTTGCTCCATCACCATCGCGCTGGGCGCATTCTTGACCATCACGCCGCCGTTGCCGGCCGGACTGGGTTTGGGAGCCGGGCGGGGCGCGCCCTTGCGCGGCAGGCTGCTGTTGCGGTCGAAATCATGCACCGCTTCTTCGATGGTGTCAAAGGCTTTGAGAATATAATGAAATTCCAACAGCTCGAAAACTTCGTAGACGTCCGGAATCATGCGCACGAGTTTCAAGTCGCCGCCGCGTTCACGAATGCCCTTGATTTCGCTGATGAAAATTCCCCAGCCCGCGCTGCTGATATAATCGACGTTGCCGAGATCAATGATGATGTCATTCATGCCGGCTTTGAGCAAGCCTTCGAGTGCGTGCTCAAGCTCGGCCGACGTGGTGGTATCAATATAACCGCCGACTTTGATCACGGCGATGTTACTATTCACACCGGCTTTTTCCACGGACACCTGAATACCTTCCATGGTTCACTCCTAAGGCATACTCTATTTTTGAACCGTTGCGCAATATACAAGAATACGAATCAAAGTCAACAGAGAATTAACTCCTCAACGGCTGCCGCCGCGCGCAGGGCGGGCCGCCATACCAGAAGTTGCCAACTAAGCCGACGCGCGTTTCATCATCATGCGCGCGGCCAACTCGATTTTGCGGCGGATGTCGTCGCGGCTGGGATCGATCTCGAGCACGCGTTGCCACTCCTTCATCGCGTCCATGTATTCACCGCGATTCGCAAAAATCACTCCCATGTTTTCATACGCCGTGGTATCCGACGGATCCAGCTCCTTCACACGCGCATACGCATGGCTGGCGTCGTCATACATGCGATTACGAAAATAAGCATTTCCCAAAATGCTGTGCGCTTCTTTGAAATTCGGATAGCGCGCAATCGTTTGCCGGAATTCGGCAATCGCATCGTCAAACTGGCCGCGCTTGTAGTAACGCAGCCCGGCAATCAATAATTTTTCCCGCTCGTCGTCGCCCGGCTCACCGTTCTTGGCGGCGTGTTCGCGCCCTCTCGGTGTTGCAGCTTGGGCGGCATGTTCTTCCGGCGCATGCTCCGAAGGCGCAGCCGCATGAGACGAGGTTTCCTCTACGGCTTGCTGACTCGGCTGCGTCCCGCTGTCCGGCGCTTCCTCGTCATAAAACGCCTGCCGCGCATAGTGTTCCTCTGGCGGAGTCGCCGCGTTTTCCGCATAACTCTGCTCGAGCAGCTCATCAACTTCGACGTACGGTACGACATGCGAATCGGTGGTGGTTTTGCCGGCCTCGGCCTCCGCAGCGGCTTTGGCAGGAACCGCATCGTTTAGCCCTCCATTGGGCGGGAGGCTTTCCAGATCCACCGCGCGGCTGTTCTCGAATCCAAAAGATGATTCGATCTCGCCTTGCAGTAAATCCTCAACGGCTGCAAAGATGTCCTCGTCTCGCACCCTGTCGGTTCCCGGCGCGAGCGTGAAATCAGCCGTTTCGTCGCGGCGCGAAGTTTCCGGCTCAACCGGCGCCCGCTCAGGAGTTGGCGGCGGCTGATCTTCAAGAATCTCTCCGCCGGCAAAAAGCTCCTCAAAATTAAAATCCGTCGCGGCTATCGCGTCCAAACCGCTGCCGGCTGAGGCTGCAGAAAATTCCTGAGTGCTGGTCGAATCAAACAAGCCGGCAGTTGTTTTCGACTTGGCCTGGTCGTCCAGCAACTCTTCGCGCATCGCCCGCGCGGTGTCTGCCGCCTCTTCCGACGGCGCTGTTTCGCGCCGTTTATGCGGCATGATTTCGACCGGGGGCTCGCCGGCGCTTTTACCGGGCGCGGATTTGCGGTTTTTGAAATCCGCTTCGTGAGGCGCCGGCTTTGCATTCGCGTCCGGCGCAATCGGCTCGCTGATCGGCGCACGGCTGATGATGACTTCGCCTTTGAGCGTCAGCATCGGCGTGCCCGGCGGCTTCATCGGGCGTTTGCTGCGCGTGCCGCGCGCGACAAATGCTTCGCGCAATTGCCGCGTGTTCAGCCGGCTGCGCACCAACTCATCATAAATTTTATTTTCCCCGATAATCGTAAAATCGTACTTCTCCGCATTCAACTCTTCGCTGATGCGCTTTGCGCCATATTCCGGATTGTTCTTAATAATGTCAAAAATTTTAATTTTATCTTCGATCGCGATATGCTTCGCTTCTACCGAAATTTCCGCATCAAACTCGTAGTTTTCGCTGCCCTTTTCTTCGAACTCCTTTTTATATTTATTGTAATAAGCATACGTCGTGATGCCAGCGGTTTCACAGGCTTCGCGAATGCTGGCGCCGGCCTGAATTGCTTTGTGCGCGGCACGCGCCCGCCGCAGCTCCTCCTTCTCCGGTGAAGTCTTTTCTTTAACCGAAACGAGGGTGATGTCGTCGGATTGGGGCGCGCCTTCGGTGAACGACAGAATCTCGTCCTTGATTTTTTCCACAAAGGGTTTTACCCGCAGATGCCCGTAGTCGCGGATAATTTTCAATAAACGCTCCTCGCCGAACAGCTCCCGCCGGGAGTTCATTGCCTCGGTAATCCCGTCGGTATAAATCAGCAAAACATCGTCTTCGATCAACTGAATCGTATCGCTCTCGATTGATTTGCGAAAGAGATCTTCGTCGGGCAGTCGAATGCCGACCGGAAATCCGCGCGGGTTGAGATAATACGTGCGCTTGGTCGAGGCGCGATACAGAATCATGGGATTGTGGCCGGCGCTGGCGTAATTCAACCGCCGGTGCTTGCTGTCGATGATGACGTAAAACAGTGTGACGAACATACCCTTCTTCACATCGCCGCTGACGAATTTATTCACGCGCGCCAAGACTTCCGCGGCATCTTTCACGCCGCGGGCTTCCGTGCGCAGCGCGGTGCGGATCATCGTCATCACCAGGCTGCCGGGCACGCCCTTGCCGGACACGTCTGCCACTACGATGCCGAGTGTGTCTTTATCGACTTCGACAAAATCGTAATAATCGCCGCCCACTTCGCGCGCCGCTTCGTAATGGCTCGCCAGCTCGTAACCCTCCAGGTCCGGAAAATCACTCGGCAACAGGGTTTGTTGAATTTCCTGCGCCACTTGCATTTCACGCTGCAAGCGTTCTTGATCCGCAAGATTCTTCTGCGATTCGCGGAATTTGTTGGTGATTTCCGAGAACGCTTGCGCAATCTCGCCGATCTCCGACGAGCTGTCGATGTCCATCTCGTCGCCCAACTCACCGTGATCCGCGCGCCGCACCCATTCCGTCAACTTGCGCAGCGGATTCATCAGCATGTAAATCAGCAGGAACGAACCAATGCCGGTGACGACCGCCACGGCGACTGCCAAACGGCCTTGTTCCCAGCGCTGCGCCGAGATGCGGCTGTCAAGATGCGACTTTAACCCGCGAACATGAAGGAGGTTTTGCTGCGTGCCGCCACCGGGCTTTTGGATAACGGAGATAAGATCATACACTTCGACCGGGCCGGCGTCAGAGTTGACCCGGTACGACCGGATATTGTCTTCGATCTCTTCGCCCGGGTTCGCCAGCTTGTCAAACTTGGCGAACAAAAATTCCGCACGGTTATGGCCGATGATTTCACCGCTGGCATTCACCAACACCAAATCGTGGAGTGAATTAGCGTACGGGCGGTACATGCTGGCAAACAAATCGCCAATAATATCGCCGGTGACGTCGTCCAATACTTCCGGACGTTCCTGCAGTGCTTTGTTCAGTTGCGTTGAAACGGCGCGCAAACTGCTCAGAAATGCGGCGCGCTCGGTGCGTTCAACCATGAAGAATGAATAAAAATAACCGCCCACAATTACGGTCAGCAAAACACCGAAAGTGCGCAGCCAGTATCTCGCTTTGAGCGAAAAGGGAATGGCTTTGACCGCGGAAGCCGCCGAGGTAATGGGTTTCGTGAGGCCGCGCTTGATCGACGAGCCGTCGCGGTGTTTGGTGAGACGCAGCTCGTTGCCTTCTGCAGTTTTGCGATAGTCGACCTCGTCCATAAGCTTGCGCATCATGAAGATGCCCAAGCCCCCACGTTTGCCGATTTGCACGTAACGCTGCAAATCCGGAGATTGCACATGCTTGGGGTCGAAATACTTGCCCTGATCAATCAGGCAAATGGTGAGGCTGTTCTTCTTGATGATGGCACGAATGAGCAGGAACCCCCCGCCTTCGACTTCACGATAGGCGTGGCGAATGACGTTGGTGGCAGCTTCGTCAATCGCAATCTTGAAATTCTTAATGATTTTTTCGGAGAAGCCGTACTTCTTCCCGGTGCGGCTGACGAACTCGCGCAAATCCGCCAAGTAATCGATGTGGGCCGGAACTTTGAGTTCCTCTTTGATGATCTGCTTGAACAAAACCCTTCTCCGCAAAGCCAGGGACAGGCGTGAGGTTGACGGCTCTTTTCATCATGAAGGCACAAAGACGGCGAAATGCTGTTCTACGCGCGCCTTTGTGCCTTGCAAAAAGTGGACTGCAAAAAAATCGGTATTTTTCGCGAGAGATGCAAGCGCGGTTTTACTTGCGCAGCTTGTCGCGGATAAGATCGATCAACTCCAGAATGCGTTTGTTATAGCGCTGCTGGCGCTGAATCTCCATCAGAATCTTGAGCGCCTCTTCGGATTTGCCGCCCTTGTTGAGGCGCAGGGCTTCCACGTATTTGGTGCGGATTTCCTCATTCAAGAACGGTTCTTCACGCGCGTCTTTGCGCGACTCCGCATCCCAGATGTAGTCGTCGATAGTCTTGTTGTTCGGTTGCGCTTCTTTCGCGCGCTTGAACGATTCAATGGCCTCGGCGTAGCGCCGGTCGACGTAGTATTTCACGCCTTGATTAAAGTGCTGATCGATGGTCATCTTGCGATCCAGCTCGGCAATCTTCGCGTTGATTGCGTTGCGCTCCGCAGCGCTCAATTCCGCTTCCGTCACCAGCCGGTTGTAAGCTTGGATCGCTTCGAGATTGTTGCCCTGCTGCTCGAAGACTTGCGCCCGGCGCCGCATTTCCGCCACACGATTCTCGATCAGGGTTTTGGTTTTTTCGACCCAGTTTTGCAGTTCGGTATTGTTAGGTATCCGCACCAAGCCGGCTTCCCAGGCGTCAATGGCCGAGCGATACTGCTCGGCGTCAAAATAGCGCTTGCCCTTGTCAAGCTGTTGCGCCACGAACATGCTGTCGGCGCGCGCGGCCTTGGCGGCTTCGGCTTGGGCAATTTCTTCCTGTTTGCGCGCTTCCTCTTCTTCCATCTTTTTCTCAGCCCGGCTCTTCCAGACCAGCGCGTCTTCGTTGTTCGGGAAAATATTGCTCGCTTGCGCGAAATTCACACGTGCTTGAAAATAATTCTGCTGCTGAAAATACGTGCGGCCCTTCGCCATCAACTCGTCGAATTCCGTTTGCTGCTCCAACCGGCGCTGGTTGGAAATCTGATTGGCTATACGCGCCCGCTCGCGTTCCTGCGCAAAATCTTCCATTTGATCTTTGGTCCGGCCAAAGTGCAAGGTCATGCTCACACGGTGTTGCATGCCGAAAACATCAGTGACATCATCGTTCGAATATTTGCCGATGGCATAATCAATTTGCAGGTTTTGATAAAACACGCCGGCGCCGTAGCTGAGCGCGGCGCCATTATATCCCACCCGCAACATGGCTTGATCTTGATAAACGTACTCCGTGCCGAATTGCATGCGGCTCTCCGCCTGCGCGCGTTGTTCGTACGAAAGCGTCAGGTTTACCACATCTCCGCGACTGCCCATGCTGATCGGCTTGGCCAGGCCGGCGCGCAAGGCGCGCGGAAACGATTCCTCCGTAGCGCCGAGCGACAAGGGGGTCATGACCACGTTTTCAATCGCCAAACCCATGGATAAATTTTCCAGCATGCCTTCACCCAACTCCGGCCGGTAGATCAAACCGAGATCAAAGGCCGCACTCGTGGTGGGATCGGTGACTAATGAGGTGGCTTGACGATCAATCTTGATGCTCGCGCCTGCGGTTAACCCGAAGGATAGCGTTTTCGATCCGGCAATGACAAAGCGATCCTGGCCCCAGGTGTTGTTGCCGCTGAGTTTTTCACCAATCTCGTCGGCCTGTATGATTTCACCGGTATCCCAATGCATCCAGCCGACGCCGAATGTGCCATAATTCAGGGTGGGGTGGGCATATCCAACGAAATGATACTTCGTGCCCTCGACCAATGGGGTATAGAAAAGAGTAATGTTTTTGCGTTGAATCAAATCCAAGCCGCCGGGATTCCAATACAACGCCGTGGCATCGGTGGGAATGGCGACCATGGCGCTGCCCAGCCCGAGGGCACGCGCGCCCACGCCCAGCACAAAGAGCGGTTGCGTGCCGCCATCTTGCGCGAACGCCGGCGCCGAAAACATCAGCCCGGCCAACAAAATGAGCCAGCTTGACCGTCTGTTTCTTTGCGGAAACAATCGGGCGCCCTCACGGCTCGCAATGTTAGCTTTGACTTGCAGTCCAATCATCTTGTCACCTGCTTGCAGTTTAATCAGGGTTCAACTCAAAATTGCTTTATGCCAGAAGAGAGCCTGCTGCAAAACGGCGCGGGCGGCCTCTCTTCAAAATTTCCTCGACACGAGATCTAATCTCTAAAACAAGTGCAATCGTTTCCAAAAGGCAAAACTTTCACGCCGAGAGGCAGAGGTATTAAGCTGCTGCAAAGAAAAGCCCTGCGGGTGCTTCGCGTGAGGCTTTTCCCGCTTGCCCAGCTTATGGGATTCGCGGCGTGTATCTCAGGCATTCACGTTGTTCTATTTCACCACTGCCACTTTGGTCGTGGTGACGCCGAATTTGGTTTTCAACACGGCCAGATAAACGCCATTGAGCACCACGTCGCCGTTGCCGTTCCTGCCATCCCACTCGATCAAGCCGGACCCAAAAGAGCCGCGGCGCGCGCCGGCTCTGCCTTGCGGATCTGTGGCCTTGTAAGATTTGGCATATACCAACTCTCCGATCAAGGTGAAGATGCGAAAATCCACATCAGAGTCTTCCGGCAGAAAATAAGAGAAGTGCGTTATGGCTTTTTCGGCGCCGTTCGGCACGAACGGGTTGGGATAATTATAAAACGAGGTTTCGAATTTGTCATCGAACGGCACAAGTACAACCGAATAAAGATCGAAATCCTCGCCCGAGGTTCCACTTTCCGCTTTCACGGCTACGCGCGGCTGCGGCTCGACCTCGTCAATGGCATCGACATCGTTACTGCTGACAAAAGCCAGTTGGAAACTCTTAGCCGATACGTTATCTGCAATATCCACAAGCACATCGACCAGGTCCGGCACACCGCCAGCAAGGGTATCGAGCACGGTGAACGCCACGATCATGGGATTGGCAGCGGTGATGCTCGAGAGTTGTCCAAATTGCTTTTCAGGATTATTGTGTGACACAACTCGCAAACGCTTGATTGCAGTATTCGGTGCAACGGCGTTGGCATTCCGATCAAGCAAATGAAATGCCAGCGAGCGCAGAAGAATATTGCTGGAAGTTGTTTTACCGTCATTTGTTAAGCGCAGGGTCATGGCCACAACATCAGCCTGTCCGCGCGCCACCGGCCCGCCTTCAGGCCCGCCTTCGGCGCTGGAAAGCGTTTTGAATACCAGGTTCTTGGGAGCCGTTTGAATGGATACGTTGACGCGCTGCACACGCACATCCGCCGGGCGATTGGAGTTTTCATCCAGCGGCGAGGGATCGCGCAATTCCAAAACGATCACCTCTTGCGAGGTTGAAGGTGTGCTGCGCGCCTTGATCCGCCAGTTCACGGTGTTGGAAGTGGTAACTTGCTCCAGAGGATCGCCGGTTGAGTAACCGTTTGGCAGGATGATGCCGTAACGGTACGGCGTATTAACTTGCGCCACACCGCGGTTTTCAACGCTGGCGGTTATGGTGAAAATCTGATTGAGGCCGACTTCGCCGTCCACGGCTGCGGAGAACGGATCGCTAATTCTGCCGTCCAACGCAAGCTGGGCGCGTGTGACAACATCGACGCCCAACGTTGGCGAAACGCCCACTCTTTCCTCGCCGCTGTTGCGGTCTTTGCCGTTGACCTGCACGTAAATCAGTTGGCCGGTAACCGCGAGCAAGGGCGCGCGCAAGCGCCAACTCACGGTCACATCCGTGGAATCCAAAGAACTGATAAAGACCTGACGATTATCGATGGCTTCAAAGTTCGCCGGGAACAATTCTGCTGTGACGCCAACGAGCTTGCTGCCGTCGATAGTGGCTTCAACCTTGAATTCCTGTTCCGTGCTCACCCGTCCGTCAATCGCGCCCACCGGATCAACGATGGCGATACGAACCTGGTTAATCATGGCGCCGGAAACGGTTTGAACTCTGACAGACTTCACGCCTCCTTCGGCGCTCTCGGTCCAGGCTGCTTCGGCATTGATATTTTCATCGAACGGCCGCTTGGTAATTTGCAGGATAAGAAAATCCGGCGCGGTCGGCGTGCCGGGGGCTTGCGCCAGCCATTCCACAATGCCATTCACCGGAATGTAGCGTTCGAGCGCGTCGATGGTCGTCACGCCGGTTTCACCCAAGCGCAACGCCACACGCGCAGAATCAATCGTGCCGGCGCGGCCGATATTATCCAGGCGCGCGCGGATTTTGAATGTCTGTCCAACCGACAGCTCATTCGTCAAGTCCGTATTGTCTTTATTGAACAAGCTAACGGTGAAATTGAGACGCGCCCGGCTGACTGTGGTCACGGCGAGGGTATCGCTGTCGGTAACCGTCGTGCCCAATCCCGTGGTGCCCTTGGCGTTTATGACAAAGTCACGCGCAGTTTCTGCCGGTTCACCCGGCGCCGCAATTTCCCAGCGCAGCGTATCCGGGAACAAGGCCTCCGGCGGCACGATGATCTGCAACGGCGAAGGCGATTCACTGGTGAGCAGATAACCTGCGCCGCTCGGCAACACCAATTCAATGCTGCGATCGCTGAGATCACGGCTGCTTTGGAACGTTGCCATTAGCGTAAAGGTCTGGCCGGTCGAAACCGTGTCATCGTCGGCGGCGCCTGCCGGTTCGCTGATGAAGAATTTGAGTACGCTCAAATCAGACTGGACAACTTGCACCAAAGCGGAGTCAACTCCTTTGGCCAGTTGCGCCGGAGTTCTGCTGTTCAAATCCGTCGGAGTCGTGCTGATCTGCACAATCAACGGCGTGAGCGGCAGAGGCACATCAGGCGCGCGCACGCTCCACGTCACATTTTCTCCGACGGTGAACGCTAGCTGATTCTCGCCGGGGCCAGGCTCGGTAATCTCGAATCCCGGCGGCAGTTCCAGCGTGAGGCGGCCGTTCGCATCAACCTCCGCGGCATTGGCTTGATTGGTTACGGTTGCCGTGAGGTTGAAAATCTGGCGCGTGGTCAGATTTTGCTCCTCAACGCTTGCGCTCAGCGACAAGCTCGCCGGCAATTGAATGCGCACCAGGGCCGTGGTGTCCGTGCCGGAAGTGATGCGCGCCGGTCCGCCGCTGCCTGAAGCAATTGCAGACAATATACGGGCGACAAATCTTTCGTTCGTCGTGCCTGACGTTGGCGTGGCGGCCGCGGTTACGGCAAACGTCCGCGTGGCACGCTCGCGTAACGGCAGCCGGTCAATCGTCTGCTGCGAGGCGGGAATCACCGAGCCGCCATCGGTCGCCAACTCGATCACCACTTGCTCGACGTCTTCAAAACCACTGTTTTCAATCTCGACTGTGACACTAAAATTCTGATTCGTGTTGACGAGACCGACGGTGGTGCTGGAGAAGAAATTGTTGACAATCGGTGTCGTAGCGCGCACGAAAACCGCGGCGGTCGTGACGATCTCGATTTGTCCGCTCCGGTTGGTGCCGAGAACTTCGTTATTATTGACATCCGTTCCCACGGTCGCCACTTCCAACGAAGCGCTGCCGCCCAGGCCACCGGTTTTTAAAACGGTATAAATCAACGTATCCGGCGCGCCGGGCCGCAGCAACAAATCGCCGCTGCGCGCCAGTGCAACCGGCGGCCGAATATCGTAGTCGCCTTGCACATTGCCGTTGATGCGTACGGCAATATCGGAGCGCTGCGGCGCGTTGAGCCGCACGGTTGCCCCGCCCGTGTCCTGCACAACCGCATAAATATACCACGGCACGCTCGACTCGGCATTCACCTCCGGCAGCGAGGCAATAACCTCTCGCAGATACAAACCTGCCGGGCGTTCGACAATCACCACTTCGGAATTATCAACCGGCGTTTCTTCGGCAACACTTCCCAGAGTATTACTCCCGGTTGCAGCGGCGATTGCCGAGGTCAGAATCTCATTGGGATTCTCCGTTGGGCTGGCGCTGATGGTGAAGGTCACCGTGCGCGCCTGCAGCCCGGGAACGCCGCCCAACACCGGCCGTTCGTTGGGATTAATCACCGCCCCGCCATTGCTGGTCAGGCGGAGTCTCACCTCCTGGGTGTTCTCTTCACCGGAATTGTAAACTTGCACGTCCACGCTGAAATTCTGGTTCGTGTTCACCCGCGGCAGATTCGGCGCAGAGGTTTCCGGCTTCAAAGTGGTCGAAAGAATTTGCAAACGCGCCGGATTCTGCACGGTTACCGAGGTCGCGCCGCCGCTGGCGGTGTCATCCGTGCGCGGGTCGCCGCTATTGATCTCGGTTGCACTAATTTGGCCGGTGATGTTGTTCACGCCGGTAAGAGAGCCGGTTCTGTTGATGGTAAACCGCAACACGGCCGGTGTGCCGCTCACGATCTTGTTACCACCACCCTCCAGCTCGGTCGGGAATTGGATATTGTAATTATTGGCATCCAAACCGAGATTGATGCGCGTTTGGGTTGGGGTGAAATCCACCTGCGCTTCGCTTTCTCCGCTATTGGTGACGTACATATCGACCGTCCAGAGCCGTGTTTGATCGCGATTCACCGTCGCTTGCGAGACCACCAGCGAGGTGATATTCAGCGCCGCGGGCGTTTGCACGATGAAACTGCCGCTGCTGCCGTCACTGCGCGAGGAATCCGGCTGGCCACTGGATAAATCCAGCACGCGCAACGAACCGATGACCGTGGTCGGGCCTCTTCGAATGCCCGTGCGCCGGATCCAAAACTGTAGAGAATCAATGGCATTGGGCGCCAACAGCACGCCGCTAGAGCCGCTGAAAGTTGCCGGAGAATCGATCTGGTATTCACTGGTGACCGGACCGGCATTCAACAACTGCAAATCCGCATTTTGCAGTTGCACGTTGAATCCGCCGTTGTTCCTCACCGTCATCACGATGAACCAATCTTTCTCCATGTTCTGCGTCACCGTGGGCTGGCTGGCGCGCATGCTGATCACCTGCACTTTGCCCGCACCGGTCACGGTCAACTCATTGGCCGTGACGCTCAGAGTCGTCGGCGGAAGAACATTGCCGTTATGCGTGCCAAACATCTGGAAGGTCGGCGTGTATGTTGCCTGTGGCATGCTCTGCGGAATGGTGTCCTGCTGGAACGTCAAAAACGTCGTATCATTCGAGGCCAGGCGCGTCGTCATGTTGGCATCCAAAAATGCCTCGAAGCTGCTGCCGCCTCCGCTAAACCGGAAGCGTGTCAGGCTCGGGTTTAAAACGACCTCCGCGCCGCCGGTGTTGATAACGCCCACGCGAAATGCATAAACACCGTTGTTATTGACCACGTCCGGCGTCATGCTATTGGCAAGATACGCCAGCGCCGGGGCGCTCTGCACTTCCACCGGTATCGCGCCAATCGTGGTATCCGATACGGTGACGCCGCTGTTGCTCTCGGTGGCCGCCACTTTTGGCCACAGTCGCACAAAACCGGGAGTGAATCCCGTGGTGGTAACGTTAAAGCGCAAACTATCCGTGCGGCCACCAGGCAAAATCGTGGACGCACTGCCGAGCCAGGTCTGCGGCTGCAATTGCGCGTTATAGTTAGTTTGAAATTGATTGCCGAGGCGGAAGCGCAAATTCGTCGAGGTATCAGCTTTCACCACGACCTGGCTGCCGCCGCGGTTGATCACACTCACAATCACCTGCCAATGCGTGGTCTGGCCGGCGGTTACTTTCAATTGCGTCGGCCGCACGCTCAC
>QEVD01000702.1 GCA_003576975.1 Candidatus Zhuqueibacterota bacterium | reverse complement strand
CGCAAGCTGGTTGATGCGCTGTTGCAATCGCGCGCGTGGGCTTACCGCAAGGCGGAGTTGCGCGAGGCGCATTTAAAAGCCTACCAAGAGTTTGGCCGAATCGGGCAAGGCAATCAACAACGCTTGCGCGAACACTTCAACTTTCAAGCTTCAAATGAGATGTATGCCTTCTTGGAATTTGTGCAATTCCTGCAAGCTGAAAATGCGCAGCTTTTTACCGATAAATGGCAAAAAGTGGAAGATATTTTTCCCGAAGAAGCCGCGAATGCGCTCGAAGATATTTTGGTGAACTATGAGGATTGGTATTATCTTTATGGGCAGGAAATAGAAAAACTCTGAAACATCATCAAAACGCTCGAACGCCGAACAAGCACGTTTCGAGCGTTTTGACTCGCCTTCATTTCTGACATTCATCCTCCCCCAACGAACGCCCCGGAATAATCGGACAGACATCCGGATGCGGCATGCCTTGCAGGCAATAAAGTTGGCGGCGGGCAATCGTTTGTGGTTGGCGCCGATCTTCGACATCCGCTAAAACGCCATATTGGCATTGCAAACATTTCGCCGGCTGCCAGTCGAAGCCGGTAGCCACGCTGCGCGCCACCAACGCCGTGCTGGAATTCCACTCCGCCTTTGCATGCGGCGGCTCCACAATTTCCAACCGGCGAATCTTTTCGAACACGACGCGCCCGCGATTCAACGTGAATCTGCCGCGGAATTCGATTTTTGCGCCGGGCGCGAGCTGATGGCGATCCTGAAAATCGCGGCTGACAACGGCATAGCAATCATCGTCAAGATGATCCAAATCAACAAAGGCTTCTGAAAACGCCACTTGAAAACCGCGCAGGCGCAACTCCTCGGTTTTCGGATAGAGAAACTTTTGGAATCGCGGCTTCACCGCCGTAATCACGCCGAGCACGCTGGCCTCCCGCCCTTTCAACCGTTCCACCCATTCGGCAAAATCCTTATAGCGCTCGCGCCATTCTTCGTACTCGGCTTCCGGGATTCTCAGCTCCGGGCGATTGTTGACTTTTTCGTCGAGAAAATACTGGCACCCTTCACACAATCTTCCCACGTGTTGATAGCCGCGATAACACGGCTTGCCCTTCTCGAACAATTTGCAGCGCCAGCGAAAATAAACACACCCGCCGGGAAAGCATTGCTTGCGCTCCAGAATGTGAAAGGCCGAGACTTTGTATTCGAATTTTTCATGGCTATCATGGCGGCAGCGAAAAACATCCAGACGTTTGAATTCGTTGCGATAGCGCATTGCGTGCTCATAAATGTATCAACTGGTTTTCACCATCTAAAGAATAATGCGGTATCAGCCGCAGCCAAAAGACAGAATGATGGTTTGGCAGAATATTTTTTTAATCATTCTGCCGAATCATTGTCTGCCTTTCAAAATTTTCGCTGTCGTGATAATTTTTCCAAACGAATACTAATGAATTTTGACATTCAAGTTCGGTAATGCTCGACCACGGTTAAACCGTGGTTTTACCACTTTGATGGACTAAAGCGTTGCCTGCGTCTGCTGTGTCACCCAATCCATCAAAAACAACGCCGCAGAAAGATTCTCTTCGAACGTCGGTTGAATTTGGCTCTCGGGCAATTCGAAACCGGGTATGCTGCTGCTCGGCCGCAGCTCAATGGTGATTGCCGGCACGTTCAGAAGCGCGTACAGCCAATCCGTGGTATCGCCGCTGGCGAGATAAAGATCCGATGATTGTTGCGGCGTATAACGCACACCGTGCACGGCGCGTACGCGATCCGCCATCGCAACCGCAAGATTGTTGAGCAAGTCACGATCGGGCGCTGGATTACTCGTATAGCCCCACGGATACAAAACAAGCTGTGAAAAGTT
>QEVD01000701.1 GCA_003576975.1 Candidatus Zhuqueibacterota bacterium | reverse complement strand
GCGGTTTTGTATCTGCGCGGCCCGGCCCACTAAAAATTTGCCGTCATTCGACCAGCACATCTTGTAGCCAACCGCAAGATCGTCTGTCAGTTGGTGTAATTCCGAGCCGTCGGGCTTGATCAGCCAAATGCCGTCATATTTGGAAGTGGTCAGCGCAATCCACTCGCCGGTTGGTGACCAAACCGGCTGTAGAAACGGCGTGGAACCATCTGTCAAGCGCACCGGCGTCTGCGCCAAAATGCTTGTCAGATTTACGAAGAAATAAAAGAGAAAAAGTTTTTTCATGATAGCCTTATCTCCTACACCCTAGCGCATGAGCAACAATTTGCGCACGGCGATGAAATCACCGGCAATCATTTTGACGAAATAAACGCCGGAGGCAACGCTTGCGCCATATGTGTTGCGGCCATCCCATTGCACGCGATGCTCGCCCGGCGGACGCCAGCCCTCGACCAACAACCGCACGCGCTGGCCCAGGGGATCATAAACGGCAATCTCTACCGCAGCAGCCGAGGGCATGAAATACGGAATTTCCGTAACCGGATTAAAGGGATTGGGAAAATTTTGCGCGAGAGTGAATTGCATTGGCGTTTGCAGCGGGGGCTCCGTCACCGCCACGCTGCGCGGATGGCCGTGCAACAAATCTTCAAATAAAATTTCACCGCGCAGGCGCTTGGAGTTGGAAACGGAGATGCTTTCCCAAACCAGCGGAGTCACGTTTTTTGCTGCCACGTCGCGGCTGCCCTCAACGAGGCTGTCGCGCGCCGTCTCGAGGCGCACGCTGCGCCAGCCGGTCCAATCCAGCGTTTTCTCGAAATGATAAATCACGCCGTCATTGCCGCGCAGATGCCAACGCAAAATGTTTTCACTGCCGTCTCCGAATACGAACAAAGCCGCAACTTCATTGTTGTTCAAGCGCAGGGGCGAGGTCAAATCCATGAATACTGCGCCGACGGAGGACTCACGAAAAACATAGCGCAACCGGCCGGCGGTGGAGTCGCTCACTGCAGCTTCCGGCGTCAATGCAAATGAAGTCGAATCCGCGACGACGCCAGCCGTCTGTGCATGCGAGAGCGGGTCGCTAAATGGTTGATCGGCGCTCGCAAACGTGCTGAGAATATCCAGGGCCTCGGGCGCAACCGCGGTCTTGAAGCGCCACTCCAGCGCCTGCGGCAAATTTGTACCGTTGAGATCACGGATACTGTTTGAAAGTTGTACCGTGAAGATACGATTGCCCAGCAGGGCTTCGGTTGGAACAAAGCTATACTTGAATAAACCATTTTCTAGAGAAGCAAAAATGCGCACTAGAACAAGATTATTGGCAAGAGCAAAGATTTTCACATCGGGTGGATCGAGAGTCGTTGGGGACATGGCGCGATTGAAACGCATTTCAATCACGTCGCGCACGAAGATCTCCGTTTGCTTGTTGCGCGGAAAAAAGTCAACCACCGCCGGCGTCTCAGCGTTCAGCGGCATGGTCGTAAAGCGCCAAGAGAATGTTCCGCCGCTTTGGCCGTCGCCGTCGCCATCCAGCCCGCGCCCGAATTGATCGCGGGCCGTGCTGTCAATGGTTACGGCGTAGGTGGTTGCGAAGGCATAGCGAAAATCCGGCGTGAAAACAAACTCTTTGGGATTGTTCGCCACGCTGCTCAACACGCCCGCAACCGGCGGATCGAGGTGAAACGCAGCTTGCACCGAAGCAAGCGTCATGTTGCGCGAGAACGATATGCGAATCGGCTCATACACATAAACGTCTTGTGCGCTGTCGCTGGGCGTAATTGCCTGCACCGCGGGCGGCGCTTGTGGAATTAGGCGCGCATCACCGTAACGAAACGCATGCGCTGCCATGTTCACTGTCGTTGAAAAGGA
>QEVD01000089.1 GCA_003576975.1 Candidatus Zhuqueibacterota bacterium | reverse complement strand
ACCCGGTGAGCGCCCATCATGTTCCAAGCAAGAGTAACAGCGGCAAGCAGCCACGCCAACGTCTTGGCGCGCGAGATTCTCTCGACACCGTGCGCGGCAGACAAACAGAGTCCGGGAACTACTGGCAGCAGCAGGCGCGGAAAGCTGGTGTAGAACATGGCTGCGATTGTAAACAGCGCCGTCGCAAACAGCGGAAAAAGAGCCTCTGCTCGCGGACGAGTTAAAATCATTATGCTGCCCAGCAAGGCTGACAGCAACAGCGCCGGCGAAAGCCATTGCGTGAGATAAAAATAAATCGTTGCCGGCGACGTGAGGATGATTGCAGATTGCCCAATGGAATGATCCACCTGTGCCTGCAAAATCGCGCCGTAGCCGACAGAAAATTGAACAAACAGAAACCAGGGCAAGTAGATCAGCCCCGCGAGAAGAGCCGCGAGTCCCCAATTGGACCACATGGCGCGCGCACGAACAGGCTGATTTCTGGCTTGCCGCAGTGCGATTACGATCATCCAGGCGCCCAAGATCAGCAGCGGGAAGAAGCCGTGATATTTGGTGTTCCAGCACAGCCCGGTGAACACGCCGCCAATGATGAACCAGCGCCGATCACTCTTGATAAAACCATGATGTAGGCTTGCCAGACTCGCCCAAAAAAACAGTGTGAACGTTGCGTCAGTCAATGCAAAACGCGAATACATGAGATGATACTCTGCCGTGGCCAGAAACAACGCGGCCATGATACCGGTTTTGCGGCGCCAGAAACAACGCGGCCATGATACCGGTTTTGCGGCTGAACTGCTCCCGCCCGACCCAGTAGATCAGCCCAACAGTCAAGCTGCCGGTCAAGGCCGAGACGGCAATTGCAACAAAATCTTTGATTCCGAAGATGAGAAAGAACAAACCGAGCAAAGTTGGAAACAAGCCCGGCGCTTGTCCGGATTGATAAATCCATCCTTCCTCGCCGAAGGTCGCGAGCCAACGGCCAGTCATCGCATAGGAGCCCTCGTCGAAATGCGTGAGGCCGAGATCGGTTAGATGCCAAAAGCGCAGAACCGCTGCGAGGGTGGCAAGTGTGAGGCATATGCCGAGATCGAGTCGATTTCGTTCAGCAAAAACCTTGACAGATGATGAAAACGGCATTTCGATTTTCTCAGCAGGTGAATTCATCGCAATCCGTTGGCAGCTTTCATCCGTTGCAGAGGTTTTTGTGTGAACTGTAGCTGAGCGACTGGAATCGATTCATCACGTTTTCGGCAAGCCGCTCTTGCTCACTTCTTCCATGGCATCGGCGAAGCGGTCAATCTCTTCGAGCGTGGTGTACACGCTGGGCGTGACACGAATGCCTTCAAACTCCGGATGTTTGATGGGGGTGACGATGATGCGATGCTTGTCCCACAAATAGTGCGTCAGCGCGAACGGATCGGCGTCTTTGAGTTGCACGGTGGCCAGGCCGCACGCGAAGCCGGGCTTCAAGCTGGTGTTTAAGTGAAAGCGCTCAAGTTGCTTGAGACGTCCGGCCCAGCGGTCACGCAAATAGATCAAGCGCGCCTCTTTGCGCTTGGCGCCGATGCCTGGCCACAGGCCTTTGATCTTTTCCTGGCGCACGAATAACATGCCGGTGCCGTGCGGCGCAAACAGCCATTTATGCAGGCTCGTGGCGTAGTAGTCGCACTCCAGATCGGCGAGTGAGAAATCGAAATGCGCAAAGGCATGCGCGCCGTCAACGATGACGGGAATATTTCTTGCGCGCGCCATCTGCACCACTTGCTTCACCGGCAGAATTTGGCCGGTGATATTGATCATGTGGCTCATGAGAATGAGCCTGGTTTTAGAACTAATATTCTTTTCGAAGCGTGCCACGATTTCATTATCGTCTTCGCAGGGCACCGGCAGGGAAAATTGTTTGAGCTTGATGCGATCACGGCGCTCGCGCTGTTGGAACATTGTGATCATACGCGGGTAATCCTGCGTTGTGGTCAGCACTTCGTCTCCGGGCTGGAGATCGAAACCGAGTTGGCAGATTTGCAGGCTCTCCGAAGCATTGCGCGTCAGCGCGATTTCCTCGGCATCGCAACCGAAGGTCCGCGCCAAACGCTGGCGCACGCCTTCGCGCTCCGGCTCCAAAATCTGCCACATGGTATAAACCGGCGCATTGTTGGAATAATCGAGATGGCGTTTCATCGCGGCCTGCACGATCGCCGGTGCGGGGCTGACGCCGCCGTTGTTGAGATTGACCAGGCTGCGGTCGACGGTGAAGGCCTGCTGTACTTCGAACCACATGGACTCATCTTGCGCGATTTCTTCCGGCGTGCGCGGGTCGGCGGCAAACGCTTCCAGCGCGCGAGTGAAGCGTTGCGGCTGCAACGTTGGCAGGGCGAATGCGGCGCACGCGCTGCGCCCGATCGCGCCCAAAAATGAACGGCGGTTGTACATGGCTCTCCTCCTCGCTTCGCGGGTGAATTGCATCGGTGATTTTGATTGTGACAACAACTTCGCTACAACCTGGCGATGACTTTTGACGATTCAGAAAATGCAAAGCGACGGCCAAGCCGTCGCTGATCAAAATCACTTTTCTTACAGCCTCGCCTCCCGAATGGCGTCCTTCTCCCACGGAACAGGATTACGTAACGCCTCAATAACCTCCGCCACTGAACTCACCACCGTCCACATCTGGCGGTGCTTGGGCAGCATGAAACGTTCGGTGATGCAGCGTTCCAGCAACGCAATCGCAGGATCAAAAAATTCCCGCCAATTGACGATAATGATGGGATGCGTGTGCAGGCCGAGACGCTTCCAGGTAATCGCCTCAAAAAGCTCCTCCAATGTGCCGCTGCCGCCTGGCAATGCGATCAAGGCTTGTGATTTTTCGATCATAAAACGCTTGCGCTGGTGCATGTCGTCGGTGAGGTGCAGTTCGGTCAAGCCGTTGTGTCCCCACTCGACTTCCTTCATGAAATGCGGCAGCACGCCAATGACATTGCCGCCTTCCGCCAAAGCGCTGTCGGCGAGCGCGCCCATCAAGCCGGCGCTGCCGCCGCCGAAAATGACAGTGATGTTGTTCTGCGCCAGCGTCCGGCCGAGACGCTTCGTTTCATCAAAATAAAACTGATCGCACTGGCTACTGGAAGCGCAGTAGACGCATACGCGGTGGATCACCATGAGGCTTGACTCCTCATTCTTTAAATTTCCACGTTCCGCTATGCAAGCTGTTGATTTGGAATTTTCAGCCGTTGCAAACGCGCGCGCTCGATTTGCAACATCGGCCAGCGCGCTGCCGCCGAGATCAAACGGCGTACATTACTCGCGGTGAATTGCGAGGGATGCTGCCACATCTCCGAAAACAAGACCGAGGCCTTGTGCAAACGAAAATCGTGATGCACCACGCGGTGCAATTGGCGGTAAAAATCCGGCTGATAGTGGCCGCGAAACATGAGATCGAGATCGTCGCTGTGCTCCCAATTGCGTTTCTCGCCCAGCTCGTTTTTGACGCGTTCGTAAAAGCGCGTGCCGGGCAGCGGGTAGGAAACCGAGATGCCGATGTCATCCGGCCGGCAGTCGCGCACCATCTTGATGGTCATCTCGATGTCTTCATCGGTTTCGCCGGGATAGCCGAATTGCAGAAAGAAGCATACGTCGATGCCGTGACGGTGCAAACGCTCGGCCGTCGCATAAATCTGCTCGACCGTCGTGCCTTTGTCCATGGCATCGAGAATTTTTTGCGAGCCGGATTCCGCGCCCACCCACACGGTTTTGCAGCCAGCTTTTTTTAAACCAATGACAGCTTCTTCATGCAGCAGATCAACCCGCGCTTGAATTTTGAAAGGTGTTACGGCCTGCGCTTCCCGCACCGCATCGCCGAACCGTTCCACCCAGCCAGGCTTGAGGCCGAAGATGTCGTCGCTAAACCAAAAATGATCCGGTTGAAATTGTTTTTTCAGCCATGCCATTTCTTCTGCGACATTCTCGGGTGAACGTGAGTTGTAGCGGTCGCCGTAAATCGGCTTTGCGCACCAATTACAGCGAAATGGGCAACCGCGCGTGGTCACCATATTCATCGAGAAGTAGCCGTGCCTCTTGCGCCACGCGCCGCGGTATTTGTCGGTGTCAATCAAATCCCATGCAGGGAACGGCAGCACGTCGAGTTGTTTGAGAAAGCCGCGCGCCGCGTTCCGCGCAATGCCGCCGTTTTGCCGGAATGAAATGCCTTGAATCTGCGCGAGCGGTAGCGGACTGCGGCCAAAGTGCGTATCGAGCAATTCGCCCAGCGCCATTTCGCCTTCGCCGATGATGGCGTAATCCGCGCCGTGCTCAAAGTAAGATTGCTGATGATCCGTGGGATCGGAGCCGGCGACGATCACCGGCACGCCAGCCGATCTGGCAATGCGCATCATCTCAAAGCAAGCCTCGCGCATACGCGTCAGGCACATCTTGCTTAACCAATTAAAGCTGTCTTCGTAAAACACCACAATTTTCGGATGATGCTTCTCGATGGCCGTTTTGAACTCACCCGGAGTTTGCGCCAGCATGCTGTCAAACAGCGTGACTTCATACCCTTTCTGGCGCAAATAAGCGGCGGCATACAACGTTCCCAGGGGCGGATAAGGCTGCATGGTTTGCCATTGCTTGGGATCGAAGCGGAGAAAGAAGGAGTGGGCGAGAAGGAGGTCAGTCATATAATCGTTTCAATTAAGAATGAGATTGTGAAGAACGCTCCGAAATGTGCCTTGCCTTATTCTGTCCATGTCCTCACCTCATAAACTTTTGCTGAAGCGGTATTGATTTTTGGTACAGTAACCCCGGGCATATTCACTAAAAACCACATCCGCCGGATGCCAGGGCGAGAAGTTATCAAAAATCACCAAATATTTCACATGATTTTCTTTGGCAAACTGCAACAATGCGCTGCGTTCTGTCTGCTGCAACAATCCCGCTGAAAGAATTCTTTCGCGATGGTGCTTCGATTGCGCGGCAATGCGTTGATACGCCATGGGCGTGGCGCCCTGCCAGCGCTGTTCATGCGGTGCGACCACCAGCGCTTTTTCATCCTTCTGCAAAACACGATCGAGATATTGCGCAATCTCATAAGGATCGCGGAACTCGGGGTTGGCGTGCAGCCGCGACACCGGTATCGCCGCATAAATCACCAGGCCGATGAGCACGGAAATTGCAAGAACACGCGAGACGCGCGGCTGCAAAATTTTCCACCGCCAACCAGGCCGCGCTGAAAAACTTTGATAAGCCATTTCTATGCCGAGCACGGCAAATATGAGCGCAAGACTCATAGGAAACATGGCAAAACGGTTAACTGTGCCATATTCCTTGCCAATGATAAAAAAGAAAAATACCAGCGTGATCGCACCCGCCAGAAAAGGCAATTTCAAAACCGGAAGCAGCGCCTTACGATTTTGCCAGAGGCGCACGATTCCCGGCAGGGCAAACAGCAGCAACGGCGAGCCAAAGAGTCCCAGCCAGTAGAGCATGCGGCCGGCGTATTGCGCGGCCCAAACGAGATCAACATGGGGATGCCAGGCATAAAATTCGCGATCCGGTGTTTGGTGCATGAAGCTGTTCCAATTGCCCCAATGCTGTTGGTTGAGCAGCAGCCACAGCAACGGCGCCCAGCCGAAAAAAATCGCCGCTTTTAAAAAACTCTTGCTCACTTTTGCAAGAGTCAAGCCAGCAGCGTCGATTTTGGTTTTCCATAGAACCAGTACCGGCAATACAAACCAGCTTTCGTAGCGCGTGAGACAAGCGAGACCGTAAAGCGCTGCGCCTGCTTTTGACTGAAGCTTTGGCTCGTCGCGCAGCAGCAGCGCCAGGGCGGCGTAAAACAATCCGAGAAAGAGCACATCTTGATAAGGCATGAGCGAGAGAATGACGTAAAGCGCATTGACCGCGAACAATAAACCGCCGAGGAGAGCAAAAGGCTGCACCACGAACAAGCGCAAGAAAAGATAAAAGCCGCAAGCGGAGAGGCTGGCCAGCACGGCAAACAACAGGCGAATGAACACGATATTGTCGGTTAGCAATGCCGGAAAGAACACAAATGCCTGCGCCAACGGCAGCCAGTGCGCGAGAAAAAGCGTGTCGCGAAAATAGAGGCGGCCGAAGGCATCGTTGCCAAATGGCGCCGGAAAAGCGAGGAGCAGAGCCAACCGAAGCACAAGCCCGAATATAAAAATTGCGCCGAGATCGCGCGTTGTTTGTTGCACGTGCAAATTTTCTCTGGAAAATTGGTTACGGTTCCGTTCGCCGGAAACTGCCGCCCGGGCGCTAGTTGCGAGTATCGTTCTAATTCATGGTCAACGCAATCAACGAAACCACGGCGTGCATGACGATGCCAGCGGAGAGACTGAACCAAAATCTCTCGCGCGGCAGGCTGCGCCAGGCGCGGCGCACGGTGTAAAATCCCAACGGCATCCACAACAAAACGCCGGAAATCGCGCCCGGCGAATAAGACGTCGTGATGAAACTGCCGATTATATGCAGCGCGCCGTTGATGAAAATCAATGTACCATAACCATTGAGCAGCCATTGCCATGCCGGAAATGCCAGGATCACGATCATGCTGGCGATCATGAACATCATGAAAAAACTGTTAAGGGAGAGAAACTGTTCGGCAGTCATGCCGGCGCCGGCAAATTTTCTCAGCCACTGATAAAAACCTTCACCGCCCCAATACTCCTCGGCGATATGCACGAGATAGGTTAAAGGGAAAAGCAATATCCACCAACCGGCAAGCGGAGGTTGCGATTTTATGTCGGTAATTGCCATGCGATCGCCGCTATTCGAACTTTTACTTGTTTGCTAGAATTGCACAACCGATCTTTGCTTTATGACAACTCTTTCAATCATCATTCCCGCCTACAATGAGAAACACACCATCGGTGAAATTCTTTCAAAAATAGAGAGCGTTGATTTTTCCGCTTTCGGTGTGAGCGCAGAAATCATTATCATCGATGATGCGTCGCAGGATGGCACGCGCGAGTTGTTGCAAAAGTTGCCGGCGCAGCCGCACGTCAGCGTGCTTTATCACAAACACAATCGCGGCAAGGGCGCAGCGATTGCCACGGGACTGCAACACGCCGCTGGTGAGATTATCTTGATTCAGGATGCGGATTTGGAGTATGACCCTGCCGACTATCGCGCACTCGTGCGGCCGATTGTTGCAGGCCGCGCGGAAGCGGTTTATGGCTCACGCATTCGCGGCGCGCGAGTTTTCGGCACGCGGGATTACTCCTATCTTCATTTCTATTGGGGCGGTCGTTTGTTGAGCTGGTTGACCAATCTACTCTTTGGCACGCGCGTGACGGATGAATCCACCGGCTACAAAGTGTTTTCACGGAACGCGTTTGAACAAATTTTGCCATTGGAATATCGCGGGTTCGAGTTCTGCTCCGAAGTGACGGCGAAACTGGCGCGGCGCGGCATTCGCATTCATGAAGTGCCGATACATTATTATCCGCGCTCGCGGGCGCAAGGCAAGAAGATTACATGGCGGCATGGCGTCCGAGCCGTTTTAACGTTGTTGCATTACCGCTTTGCAAAACCGGTTGAAGTTGCGCAAGATAGAGAGGTTTTGGCAGGAAGTCAAGCCGGCGTGAAACTTTGAAAGCAATACTGGTAAGCAAGACTGTCATCCTGAAAGGATCCTGTGAAGTCTTTGACGCAGAACCGGGCTTCACAGGATTCCTTCGGAATGACATGTGGAATACATATATGAATTTATCTGACAAGTACATTGGTTTTCTTCAAATGAATCAGTCGCGTATTCGCGACTCGATGGCTACTGTTATGAATCCATCTCGAACAGGAATCACTGCCCTTTCTCAAAATCTGTTGGCGCCGGCAGCCAAAAAATCGCGCTGAATTCCAGCCCGCGGCTGCGATCGGACGTGAAAAGAATGCGATTGTTCACGGCATCCCAAACCGGGGAAGTATCTTCCCCGCGATGCTGGGTAAGCTGATGAACTTTGCGAGTTGCGAAATCAAACGCATAAATCTCGCGATTGCCTCCCTCTTTCCTGGCGAACAAAAGAATTTTTTCATCCAGCGACCATGCCGGCTGTTCCAAGCGAGAATCCAAAGCCTCGATCAATAGCTCGTCATTGCCATTATTAAAATCATATAATCTGAGTTGAAAACGTTTTCCCGCTGAGTCATTTGCAACAGCGCAGTATGCCAGGAAATTTTCCTGAGACGAACACGCGAGGTCAAAAATCGTTTGCTCTTGTGTCTCTATCAATGTCTCGGTTTTGATTTGCGTGGCTTCGATTGCTGCCAATTTAATTACATTTCCCTCCACATAAACAAAACTTCGCCCGCCCTCTTTCCAGCTCGGAAATGCGCCGGCCACGGCAAATACCGGTTCCTGCCCTTGACCGCGACTCAACCAGATTTCATCGCGGCCATTGACAACCGTTTGCATCAATAAACTTGAATCGTCGGGCGCGAGATCAGGATGATAATAATTCCGGTGCGCCGGCGGCGTCCAACGCCCGGAGTCCGTTGAGAAAATGGTGTATTGCTCATTCCAAAATTCGCAATAGCTGAATACCGTGCATCGCGCGCCGACGTCCGGATTCTTCATCAACAAGCCTTGATGGCGCTTGAATTCGGCCTCATCGATGCGCAGCCAGGTTGCGCCGTCATCTTTTTTCGCGGCGGAGGAAGCACGTGTTCCGGCTAAAACGGCAAGGCCTGATAGCAGCAGGACGGCGAACGTCAGGTATCTTCCCAGATTTATTTTGATGGATTGCAGCGTGATCAGCGGATGAAAGTACTGCCACGCCAGCGCGCTAAAAATCAACAAGAGCCATAAACGCGAGTAGCCGAGCGGAGTCAACCAGCCCTGAGCATAGAGCATAAGTTTGAGGTAATGCGGCAGATTGATCACGATGAACAAAATCGCCAAAACAGTCGCGGGTAAATGGCGCTGTTGATCGATTAGAATTTTCATGAATGCCGTCGTGGTGATCGTGAGCAGAAGAAAATGATAGGTTGTTCCACTCGGCGAAACGATCAGAAACAGCAACGGCAACAAGCCGATTTCAAAAAGAAATTGATGGTTTTGAGATTTGAGCCGTGCGCGCACGAACAGCCACAACGCCAGCGCCATAAAGCCCCAAAACGCAACACTGCTCAGAAAAAAGAACGCCGGCGGAAAGTGCAGCGGCGGCGCGGGATTGAGGGTGGCGTTGTAAACGAACAAGCGGCGAAACAGGCTGGCCCACGATTGAAACAAAATCGCAAAGGGATCCTGAATCTCGCCGCGGAAATGCCGGGGAAAAACTTCCGTAACAAAAACATGAAACGGCTCGAAACCCGCCATAAATGCTGTGATTCCGGCGACCGCGATTATTGTTGCGAGCGCGGAACACACCAGCCGCCATTGGCGCTTCCAAGCAAAATACGCGAGGAAGAGAATGCCGAAGTATTTCATCGGGATCATCAGCGTCAGGAGTATGCCGGCAAGAACATCGTATCCGCGTCGATGCGCCCACAGTCCGAGCACGATCGTTGCGGTGAGCAGGAGATACATCTGCCCAAAGAGAAAGTTGTTGATCAAGCCGAAACCGGTGCCAAGAAAAATTACGGCGACCGGAAGCCAATGCAATTGGGTGAGGCGCGCAAGCCCAAAGACGCAAACGAATATCAGCAAGATGTTGAAGGCAGACCAGATATTTTTCGCGGTGACGGCGTCAAAAAACGTCAACGGCAAAAATACCATTGCGGTGGGCGGCGGATGCGGAATGAATCCTCCGACTTGGTGCACGATGCCGTGGCGATCCATTTCCATTTGAAACCAGGTGAAGTCTTGATACGCGCGCGCGAGCGGCTCGCCTTTCTTCACCAAACAAGCAGCGGTGTAATAGTTCGCAAAATCGCCGCGGGTGTTGTTGAAGCTGGGGAGGATGGCGAGCTTGAGGATGAGAAACGCGAAGAAAAGGAAAACGCCCCACAGCAAAATCGCGAAAATTCGATTCGAGAATAACTTGTGCACAATCTGAGAATTTGTTTGCATGATTGATTCATCCGGCATTGGCAAGCTTCTTCTCCTGCCGCCGGCGTACATAAAACGCCCTGCTCCAATGAGTTTTGACATGCAAGCCCGGCAATGCTCAGCCACATCCGAACCGGGCTAAACAAGCCGCGATTAGCGAGATTGATTGTCAAAATCCATCAGGTTTTCTTATTGGTTGATGTTGGAATCACAGCTCTGCAAAAAGCGTTTACCGGCTTCCGCGATGGCAAAATACTGAATTCTGCCTTGTTTCGCATCTTGCTGCTCAACATACTTCAGCGTCTCAATCACCTTTTCAATGTGTCCGTACACGTTGCCGAAGCGCGGGTCTCCACCGGATTCGAGATGAAAGCCGAGGCTCACATAAACATCGGAGGTTTGTTGTGAAGCCGCAGTCAACGCATGATTGATTTGTTCCTTCATATAATCGGCTGAAACATAATCCGCGAGAATCGCGGTGTCGGGCAGCTCGAGCAGCCGTTGAATCATTCGCGGTTGCGCGACAGAAACACCGTTGGCCTGGCTGGCAATATTGATGCCCTGCGGATACGCCGATAAAAAAAGACTGTTGCTCAGAAAGGATTGTTCGGATTGCGGCCGCGCTCCCCAAAGTCGCGCCAGCCAGTCATGTAAAATGCTATTGCCGTTTGCAAAGAACGAGGCATCCACCGCTGAAGCTTCAAATTGAAAAGGCGGAATCGCTGTTTGCAGCGCCTTCATGACGTCGTCATTTGACATCCAGCCGCCGCAACGAAAGCTCACACAATCATGACCTGATGCGATAATTTTATGCTCAACAAACAACGCGCGCCCTCTTTCCAAAATCCGGGCGATCTCATCCTGTGAGTAAATGCCCAACGGTACGCCATGGCCATAGTCGATTTTATCTTGATCGGCGTCGTTGCGATAAGGAACGCACAGGCCGTAACGATCATTTTCTTGCACGCCCCAATCCGGAAGCGCTTGATCTTTGACTGAATCTTTGGGCAGGACGCCACAGGCCTGCATCAAACTGATCCAGCCGTGGATATGCAATGCAATTTCACAATTGCTGTTTTGAAAAAGTTGTGCAATTGCGCAGGAATAATACTCCGACAGAAATTTGCTGCGCGTAAAATAGACCGGGCAAATAAAATGCGTCAGGGGAATTTCATTCTGAAATACCCTATTGAAGTATTCAATCGCCTGCACACCGCGATCGAAACGAAAATGAGGATTGCCTGTGGGGTTATGTGGTTCTTGCAACGGATAGTCCAGGCCATCCCAATCGCAGGTAACGGTAATGATGACTTTTGCCATAATTCTCACGAGCGTCTTCGCTAGCGCGGACAATAAGACAATCAATCATGATGAGTCGTCGCAAACAGACACAAGAGCGCGATCAAGCGCAAAGAATGCTCTTCAACGTCGCCAAACCAATATTCCCGCCGCAAATCACAATCACAACATTCTTTCCGTGGAGTTTTTCAGATTGTTTCAGAAAAGCCGCAATCGCGACTGCGGCAGAGCCTTCGATCAACAGATGATGCGTTTCGATGAAACTCAACAACGCCTCACGGATTTCATCTTCGCTTACAGTCGCGTAATCATCGACCAACTCATGGCATAACGGCAAGGTGATGGCATCTGCTTCCACGCCGCCGGCGGTGCCGTCGGAGAGCGTCGGCAGCGATGCGATTTCTAAAACCCGCCCGGCTTTTACGGACTCAATCATCACACAGGAATTTTGCGGGGAACAGCCGATGATTTTGATTTCCTTGCCAAGGGCTTTCAAATAACTTGCTATCCCCGCAATCATGCCGCCGCCGCCGAGCGCAACGAACACCGCGTCAATCGCATCGAGTTGGCGCGCCAGTTCCACACCGATTGTGCCCTGGCCGGCAATGACGTGTTCATCGTTATAAGGTGAAATATAAGTCATGCCGTTTTTTTCAGCGCACTCACGCGCAAAAATTTCAGTGATGACGGAATCATTGCCGTGCATGCGAATCTCTGCGCCGAGGCGGCGAATGGCCTCGACTTTCGCAGGCGAGGCATTTTCCGGCACAAAGATCAGGCTATTGATGCCAAGCTTGTCTGCGCCAAACGCCACAGCCGCGCCATGATTGCCCGTCGAAGCGGCCAGCACGCCCCGCGCCCGCTGTTCCGGCGTCAGCATCAACATCTTGTTCAGCGCGCCACGCGCTTTGAAAGAACCGGTGTGTTGCACGTTTTCGAGTTTCACATAAACCTGACAACCGGTGAGCCGGCTCAAATAAAGCGAATGCTCTAACGGCGTCTCTTTGAGATGCGGGCGCAAACGCGCTTCTGCCCGCACGATTTCTTCCGGGAGTATCATAACAAGAACGCAAAAGCCATAGCATGAATTAAAATCGAGGCAGCCGTCCCAAATCCAAAGCGAGCTGAACACAGCAACGCTGCGACATCGACAATACGCTATCGTGCAATTTCCAACGTATCCCGCCGCACGACTTCGGTACGATAAATCACATCGGCATACTTTGCCGTAACCGTAAGCGGCGCCGGCGAACCGGCATAAATTGCCGTGACGGTGCGCACCATTTTTGCGCCGGGTGAAAGCTTGAAATTAGCCCGCAGGCGCAAGGTATCATCCGGCTCGGCAAACCAGCGGAAATTAATGCTCTCGCCCGCAGCATTTTTGCTTTTGAAATATTTCAGATTTGTATCCAAGATCGCCAGGTCGAGCGTGTCACTGCGCAACTGAACTTTGACTTCATACCAGGGTTTCGCGCTGGCAAGCTGCCAATCGACCTTGATGAGCGTGGTATCGCTGCTATCGGCGATTTGTGCGCCGGAGACGGTCAACCAATCCGCGGAAAAACGCAGCGGCAATTCCTCGCGATGAATGCGATCATCATATTTCTGTTCGAACGTGTCCGACCTCACTTCCACCTCGCGAAAATATTCATCGCCCAGTAATTCAAACTTGCCGGCTTGAGTGTTCTGCTCGTAACGCGCCGTGGCGCGAATGGTGGCGCGCCATTGTTCATTGTAAGCCGGAAAGGCGGACAAATAACCGCCATAAGCAAAAAGCGCGAGCGTCAGCAACAGCCCGACGGCCGGCTGGCGCAACACGCGCAGCCAGGAGAGCACGCGCTGGCCGTGCGCGTAGGTGTAAGCAAACATGTAGAGAGAAGGCACATACCAAATCAACAGCAGCAGCGTTAGAATTGCGGTATAAATCAATGCCGGCGTGAAGCCTTGATATTGCGCCAGGCTGCGCGGAGTGTTGCGCGCGCCGAAGACAAAGATTTCAAAAAACATCAGCAAGAACATGGGAGCGGGTGCGGCCAGCGTGAACACGGTTTTCAGCAAAGTTCCCGGCGCAAAAACCGCTACACTGAAAAGCAGCAACGTCAGCGCGGGATAAAGCGCGAGGCGCGGATGCACGATCAAAAACAAGATGGTCAGCAGCCACAGCGGCAACAGGCCGCGCTTGGCATAAACATACGGATCCGGACTGAAGCGCCAGTTTTTGGTCAGCCGCAGCGCCACCCAAAAACCGGCAAACGCGCAAATGGCCGCGAGCATGAGATAATCCTCGAGATGCAAAAACCAGGGATAGCGCAGGCCTTTGATCAATTGCATCGCCGCTTCCCCGAGAAAGGTGAACAATGCAATGACTGTCATCATAAAAAACAATTTTGAACCGGAAAAACGCACACGCTCGGCGCCCTCAATTTGCAGTCGCTTTGCGCGGGCGCGCATAAACGCGAGCGCCCCGAGCAAAAGCGCCAGGCCGATGACAACATAAAGCAGCCACATCGGCACAAAATACGTTTCGCCGGACAATTGCCATAACATATACTTGCCAATGCGTTCGCCGGGAATGCCCTGAGCGTCATACTTTTGCAGCAAGCCGTTCACCAGGCGCGCGCTGCGCTCCAGCGCCGGCTTGCTGATGAAATCGATGCGATCGTTGATGGTGTGAATCGGCGAGGAAACCACGCCGGCGGTGAAATCGATGGCTGGAATCTTTTTGAGCAAAAACGGTTCGTGGTCGGAACCCGCGCCGCCAAGAACTGAATTGATGCTAAAAAAATGCGTGGGATAGTCGAGGCTGTTGTAGCCCAGGCTGCGGTCAATGGCATAAGCATCTTTCACTAGCCATTGCGGCGCTTGATGATCTTTGGTGTCAATGAACGGAATCAACGGATCGTCGCTGCCGGCCATGTCGATTTGCAGCATGAGGGCGACGCGATCAATGCGCTCAAAATGCTCGACAAACCAGCGCGAGCCTACCAGCCCGCTTTCTTCGCCGCCGAATGCCGCAAACAGCAGCGTATAACGCGGCTCTGCTCCGGCCCACACGCGCGCCAGCTCGATCATCACAGCCGTGCCGGAGGCGTCATCATTCGCGCCTTGATTCTCGATAAAATCCGAGTCGATATGGCTGCCGATGACGATGAGACTGTCGCTGCGGCCGTTAATAATACCGACGGCAACGCCCGAAGTGGTGTTGGCATTGTGAGAATGAGTCACGGGCATCACATAAGCCGTGTCTGCGCCAAAGCCCTGGAAACGCCGCGCGGTCCACTGCAAGGCTTCACGTTCGTTGGCAGAACCCATGGGGCGCGGCCCAATGGCAACGGTGAGATGTTGCAGGTTGGCGTAGATGCTGTCCGTATTGATCGCCACGAATTGCGCGCCGGCATTGACGCTGCCTTTGCTGATCGAAACAGATTGCGCGCTGGTGTTGACGCTCTCCGGGCTGACCGAAGCTGATTGCGCGCCGGCCGTTTGCAGACCGCAGAGTGCGAGTAACAAAAAAACCGAGATGATTTTAAATTTCAACATTTCCTCTCCTCCTTTGATGAGTCAAGGCCGAAGAATAACAAAAAAGTCTCCGATTTGCAATTCTGAATAAAAAAAGCCCTCGCCGAATCATTCGTTGAGGGCTTTTTCTATGGGTGGAAGCGGAGAGGTGATCTCCGACTTTTCTCGTTTGGTTTCGCTGCGGCTTGGCCGCAGTCTTGCGCCCGCTTATCGGCGCTGCAGAATCCAATCAACCGCCGCGCTCAAATCCTCGGCGATCCAATCGGGATGCGTTTTTCCTTCCGCGATCGTTTGCTCGCCGTAGCCCGTGCGCACCAGCACGGTCTGTAAACCGGCGTTGCGTCCCGCTTCGACATCGCTTTTTTTATCGCCGATCATGAATCCGTCAAGCTCGCTTTGAAAATCCTGCGCTGCTTGCAGAAACATGCCGAGACGCGGCTTGCGGCATTGGCAGTTTGCCTCAGGCGCGTGCGGGCAGAAATAAAATCCATCAACCCACGTACCGTGTTTTGCCAAATGCTGTTGCAGCGTGCGATGCGTCTCATGCACAAAGGCTTCGGAGAAATAGCCGCGGCCAACGCCGGATTGATTGCTGATCACGACGATCTTGAAACCGGCGTCGCGCAGGCGCGCAATTGCGGCCTCGCTGCCCGGGAAAAATGCAATGTCCGCCAGATTGCTTAAAAAGCGTTTTTCTTCGATCAAAGTGCCGTCACGATCGAGAAAAACAAAGCGCGCGGGCGGCGCTTGTTCAGCCGAAAAGCTCATGTTCGATCATTTCCATCCAAATATGGCCGACGAGAATATGGCACTCTTGAATACGCTGCGTGTCGTGATCGGGCACGATGACGGCTTGATCGACAGCGCCGGCAATCGCGCCGCCGTCCCGGCCCAGCAGGCCAACCGTCAGGATATTTTTTTGCTTGGCCGCTTCAATCGCTGCCAGCACGTTGGCGGAATTGCCGGAGGAGCTTATGCCAACGAGCGCATCGCCGCTGGCCCCAAGGGCAATCACCTGCCGGGCAAAAACGTCGCGGAACGAGTAATCATTGCTCGTGGCCGTGAGCGTGGAGGTATCCGTAGTCAACGCCAAACCCGCCAGCGGCGGGCGATCATCGCGCAGCTTGCACACCAACTCTGCGGCGAGATGTTGCGCATCCGCCGCGCTGCCGCCGTTGCCGCAAAAGAAAATCTTGCCGCCGCCGCGCAAAACATTCACCAGCTTGTGCCCGATGGCCAAAATTTCAGCCGATTGTTGTTCCATCAGCTTGGTTTTGGCTGCAATGTTACTTTGAATACGTTCTTGCACGAAAGCCTTATCGCTTTTCATTCGTGAAATCACAGACATAAAAACTCCTCAGATGATAATATTTTTCAGAAAAACCGTTATTGCCATAATATTACGGCGCCGCCACCAACTTCAATCCATTCCCACCCACCAAAATTTTTCCAGCCAAAGATGCAACATCACACTTGTTTCGTTTTGGTCGAGGCCATCATGATTTTCGCGGTTGCGATAGCGCGCATGCTTGCCCACCAGCGCCGCATAAAAATTCCTGTGCGGCTGCCAGCGTGCTTCGAGCTGGACATGCGTGCTGCGCTCGATCACGCCGCTGGGAAAGGCTTCGGTATAGCCCTCCGTGATGTCGGCGTTCACCCACGGCGTATCGAAAGGCCGTTCGACGCGGCCTTCGCCGTGACGCCGCGCTTCGACCGCCCAAAACAATTGCGTATTCCGGCCAAGATAGCCGCGCCCGTGCAACAACCAGCGATCAAAATCATTGCCCAAAAAATGCGCCAGCGGCCGGTTCCGATGCAGAAATTTTTCCCACACCGTGATGGCGTTATACGTGCGATTGGCCACGCGCGTATATTCCAGGCCAATTGCTGTTCCGGACATGCCGAGCGGATCGGCAATTTCGCTGCCGAGGAGATAGGCGATTTCGTTCGGCTCCAAATCGCCGCGCCGGGTTTTCTCGACTTGCACATCGTCGATTAGAAATTGCGCATAGAATTCCAACCGGTCTTTCGGCCGCACGATGACATCGATCGCGCCAAACGTGTTGCTCTTTTCCTCCTCATTGAGTTGCTCGCCATGAAACGCGAGAAACGGATTGAGATAATACAATTCAAAGCCGCGGCTCGGCCCGCCGTACAGCGCCATTTGCGTGATCGCGAGCGTGAGAAAATTCGATTTGAGATTGACTTCCGCGCGCGCGGCCGCAAGATAGCGGTCGCTCAAATCCGTGGCGTAACGTTGCCGCAGGGAATCCGGCAAATATTCCGAATTCAATTTTGCCGCGAGATAGTCAAAGCGAAACCGTTTCAAATCGAGGCGGCCGAAAAAATGATCCAACGGCCGCGCATAATCCGAGATCAGCAAAGTCGCATCAACACCGCGTCCCCAGCGCACAAAATCGCGGCCCAATTTAGCGACATACTTGTCGAAATGCAAGACTACGTAGGCTTGCTCGGTGTAGCCCGCGAATCCGCGCCAGCGCTTGCCCAAGTAATTCGGATCTTCACGCAACTCTTCGTCGAGGCGAATCGCATTCACAAAGGCGATATGCTTGTCGGGAAAAAGCGCAAGCTGCGTGCGCAAACCGGCGCGCGCGCGCGTCGTCTCACCAAAATCACCGGCTCTCTCACTCACGCGGCCGCCGAATTGCAGCCCCGATTTTCGTTCGAGCGGCGATTGCGAAAATTCCTGCAAGCGTGTTTGCCAAAACCGTTCTGCCGGATTTTCCATGAAAGCGCTGGCAGAATCAGCCAACTGTGACATTTCACCAATCGTCACCGGCCAGTTGGCTTGCGAGAAATCCAAATGGCGATGGCGCAGGCTCAACTCGCGCGCGTAGGTGTAAGACCAATGATAAGTCGGCACCGTCATGATTTCCTGCGCGCCGGCGTTCGCGGCGAGCAGGAATGATACGATCATCAAACCCAAACCGCGTGAAACAGGGCGAAACCATTTATTGTTTTGATCAAAAAGCCGGCGAACATCCTTGTTCATTTGGCAATATCCTCAACTCGATTCATTCGATGTATCGCTTCATTCAGAAAAATTCCGGTATAGCGCAACATTTTTGATTAATGTTCTTGCAACGGCTTGGCCGTTGCATTTAAAACTTGGGAGTCCTCACGGCGATGGGCTTCAACTAACCGCACGGGCGGCTTCGCCACTTGTGGGCGGACACGAAACCATCTTTGCAAGAGACTCGGCGCCGGCCCAATCTCGCATTGCTGCTGAATCACCTCGAGATACTGCTGCGCGATGAGTTGCAGCGTGAAATTCTCTTCAAAAGCCTGGCGCGCGCGGCGGCCTGCTGCCAAACACGGTTGCGGCGCTTGCACCAGTTGCCGCAGTTGCGCGACAATGGCGTCTTTATCATGATCTTCATCGAACACCCAGCCGCATTGCAAGGCCTTCACCATGTCGATCAGCTCGCACGGCTTGCTCGCCAGGCCGAGAATCGCGCGGCCCGAGGCCATGTACGTGTAGATCTTGCTCGGCACGCCAAAGCCGATCGCTTCACGCTCGTGTGACACCACGGCGAGATCAGCGGCAGCCAGCGAATGTTCCATCAAATGGCGCGGTTGATACGGAAAAAACAGAACATTGTTCAGCTTGCGCGTCTGCGCCATTTCTTGCAGCTTGGGCTTTTTCACGCCTTCACCGATGAACACGAAGCGAATCGGCACATCCTGCAACTCTGTCGCGACCTCGAGACGAATTTGTCGAGCAGGCCGTTTTCGGTCGCGAACAAGCTTGCTGTTTTCGGCATGTCGCGCACGACTTGGGGATCACACCAATTGTGGATGATGGCTGTCTTGACATGCGCATAGCGCGCTTTGACGACTTGTTCCATGTATTGGCCGATGCAAACCGCCACATCCGTGTGCCGCAACGCCCAACGATTCACGCGGCGCCAGATGCGATCGAGCAAACTGCCTGCGCGCAACGCGCCAACGGCGCAGGACAATTCCGGATGCAGATCATAAAACAATGCAATGAAACGCTGCCCGTGGATGATTTTCATCAACGCGCCCACGACATGGGCCATGGGCGGATTGGTGCTGATGAGCAGCGGCGCTGACCGCGGCGAAAACAACGCCAGCGCGGTCAAACACAACGTGCCCCACACCCAGTTGAGCGCTTCACCGGCGCGATTGCTGCGGTTGAAGGGCAAGCGCGGCAGGCGCCGCACCGGCACGCCCTTACGCGTTTCACGCCACGCGATTCTACCTTCTTTGACATAACCGTGATACCCGGGCGTCAACGTCCGCACGCTGGCCGCCACACCCTGCCGGCGCAGTTCGATCATCAACTCTTCAAACAAAAACGCGGTGGAGGAGAGATCCGGCGCGTATTGTTCGCTGACGAGGGTGACGCTTAATGCTTTTTTGTTATGATGCTTGGTCAAAAGACGTTCGATTCAAACTTGAGAGCCGATTTTTGTTAAAAACTGAATTTTGTACAAAGTCTGACTGAACCCGCGATGGATGCGGGTTTGTTTAGGATGCCAATCGACCAATTGGGTGATGCACAAAAAAAATCACACGAGAGCTTGCTGGCAACTCCGAAGGAGTGAAATGTTTATAGCCATGCGCGCACACCATCTCTACAAACTCCGATAGGAGTGGCATATTTGGTTTTCAC
>QEVD01000088.1 GCA_003576975.1 Candidatus Zhuqueibacterota bacterium | reverse complement strand
GAATCCGACCAAGAATCCCAAGCACCTGGAGAACACCGTCACCTCCCTGCTGCGCATGAATGTCGATCGCCTCATCACCATCGGCGGCGACGACACCGCGTTTTCCGCGATGAAACTCGCGCAACTGGCGGATGATCGCATTCACGTCGTGCACGTTCCCAAAACGATCGACAACGATCTCGATCTGCCGCTCGGCATCAACACCTTCGGCTTTCAAACGGCGCGGCATCTGGGCTGCGACATTGTGAAAAACCTCATGGTCGACGGCCGCACAACATCGCGCTGGTATTTCGTGGTCACGATGGGAAGAAAGGCCGGGCATCTCGCGATGGGCATTGGTAAATCGGCCGGCGCGACGCTGACCCTCATTCCCGAAGAATTTCGCGAGCAAAAGCTGAGATTGTCGGTGCTGGTTGATATTCTGGTGGGATCGATCATCAAACGCTTGAGCTACGGCCGGCCCGACGGCGTCGTCATTCTCGCTGAAGGCCTGGTGGAAATTTTAGATCCGCAAGATCTGCAAGCGCTTCTCAATATCGAGCGCGATGCACATGACAATATTCGCCTGGCCGAGGTCAACTTCGGCGAGATTCTGAAATACGAAGTGCAGGCGCGTTTGAAACAATTCAACATCAAAAGCACGATCGTGGCCAAAAACATCGGCTATGAGCTGCGCTGCGCCGACCCGATTCCTTTCGACATGGAATACACGCGCGATCTCGGCTATTGCGCCGCGCGCTACATCCTCGAAGGGGGCAATGCCGCAATGGTCTCGATTCAAAACGGCCGTTTCGTGCCGATTCCGTTTCAAGACATTCTCGATCCCAAAACCGGCCGCGCGCGCATTCGCATGGTCGATATGTCGGCAGAGTATTATCACATCGCCCGGCGCTACATGATCCGGCTGTCGGCGGAGGATTTTGAAGATCCCCATGAGCTGGCGAAATATGCCGCCACCGCCAGCATTTCACTCGAAGAATTTCGCAAACAATTCCAATATCTCGTGGATATCGAACGAGCCAATGGCGCTGAGCTGCCTTTGCCGTTGCCGACCGAGAAAAACGGCGAGGCCGTGCTAACCACGATGGCGCAGGAATGAAACTCGAACTGCTTTTTGATCATGCCCACCACCGCTGCGCCGATTTGGAGGCAGCGGTGGCGTTCTATCAACGCATGCTCGATGCTGAAATCGTCAAGCGGTCGGATTACAACGGCCGCGTGATCGTGACGCTGCGCGTGGGAAACATCCTGTTTTGCCTTTCTCCGGCGCCGGGAGATGCCGAGACTCATGCTGAGGAAAATCGCCGGCGCCTTGGAATTTATCATCTCGCTTTTCTTGTGCCCAACTTGGAAAAGGCGGTAGCTGAGTGCAAACGCCGCGGCGCGACCTTCGTTGTTGAAAACCTCATGGCCGCTCCCACGCGCAAAGTCGCATTTTTCGAAGCGCCGGATGGCATGCAAGTGGAGTTGATGGAGGATTTTCCTGAGGCGGCTTAAACCTGAACTTACCCAATTGAGGGGTTAGCGCACAAACGCTTCTGCCCGACGCGCAAATGCGTCCTCTATCCGCTCGAGATGGCTATCCAACAACGGCAGGGCGCGAATTTCTTCCAACAAAAAATATCCAAATCCTTTCGTTTCCTCGCTAAGTTGCAGCTCGCCGTCAAGCCGCTCCGCCTCAAACGTGAGTGCGACGACCTGCACACGCTCGCCGTCAGGGTATTCCACGCGCCGGTGAGGATTGCTGAACACGCTGATCAGTTTCCCAACGCGCACACGCAAACCGGTCTCTTCGAAAACCTCGCGGCCACAGGCTTCAATAACGCTTTCACCCGCTTCCATGCCGCCGCCGGGCAAACACCATAGTTCGTTATCCCGGCGTTGCACCAACAACACTTTCTTGCGCGTATCGTCAAAAATGACCGCGCAACAGCCGACCCGCAATTTTCCAAATTTGCCGGCGCGCTCGGCGTGAATGACTTTCGTCAAGACGATCCCTTTCCATTCATGTCATCATTCCCAATCAAGAAGCGGCGTCGCGCTTGACAATCTCCACAAAGCTGCGCGCGCCCTCGCGTAATTTTCTTTTCTGCGTCGCAAAATCCACTTCGTACAAACCAAATTTCATGTCATACCCCTCCGCCCATTCAAAATTATCGAGCAGCGACCAGTAAAAATAGCCGCGCACATCCTCGCCGGCTTTGAGAGCCTGCGAAAGCGCATAGAGATAGCGCCGGATAAACAACTCACGGCGATCATCTTTGGCGTCGGCTATGCCGTTTTCCGTCACATAAATGGGCGCGTTGAGCCGGGAGATTTCTTTCACGGCGCGATAAAAGCCTTCGGGATAAACGGCAAACGGCATGTCCGTCATGATCTGATTCGGCGGACATGCAAACGTGAAAGGCGTCGTGCGATCCCACTTCAGCTTGACATGAAAGTGCGAGTAGTAATTCAAACCGATAAAATCGAGCGCCCTCACGGCAGCGGAGTTGTGATGCTCCACCTTCACCAGGCCGGGTGTATGAAACTTGAAATGTCCGGCGTTGAAAAAATCAAAAATCGAGTCGTTGAACAAGAGGTTGAGGCGGCGGCTTAAAATCCAATCGGCGGGATGCCAATAACGATAAGGATCGAATTGAAAAATATTTTTGGCGAACCCGATTTGCGCTTGCGCGCCGCCCGGCAAACGCTTGAGCGCATGATACGCTTGCACATGCGCTTCCAGCAAATTCTTGAGCACAAGGCCGGCGGCATTCGCGTCTTTCTTGCCCGGCGGGAATAGGCCGGTGAAATAGCCCTGCGCCGCATAAACTTCCGGTTCATTGATCGTGCACCAGCACGGCACGAGATCATGCAGTTCCTGAAAAACGTTTTCACAGAAACGCGCGAACAACGGAATATTTTTCTCCTGCTCGAATGCGCCGAGACGGTCAAACCAAAGCGGTTGGGTAAAATGATGCAGCGTGATCATCGGCTGGATGCCGGCGGCCAGCAAATTTTCACAAACCTCGCGATAATGCCGCATCGCCGCCGCATTCACCTCGCCTTCATTCGGCTCGATCTTGCTCCATTCCACGGAAAAGCGATAAGCCTTCACACCCAACGCTTGCATCAGCTTGATGTCTTCGCGATAGCGATTCCAGTGATCACACGCCAGACCCGCTTTCTGCCCGTGCTTGATGCGCGGCTGGCCGGAGGCGTCAACGGCATTTTCCCAGGCGCTCCAATTGTTGTTATCGCAATTGCCTTCCACTTGATGCGCTGCCGTGGCCACGCCCCACAAAAAATTAGAAGGAAATTTTATATCGTTTACATCAATCTCATCCCAATCCCAACGCAGCTCGGGAAATTTGCGCTGCCAATACATTAGGGCCGTCACATAAAGTATCAGCAGCAACGAACCGATAAGCACAACAATAGTCAATTTCGCAACTCCTCATTCCAAAAAAATTCTGACATTGAATTTTATTTCATCTGATTCGTATTGACCAAAATTCAAAAAAACCGGGCGCGTGATTACGGCTTCAAGATTTTATATTTGCCTTCCAGCCAGTTCTTCAAATCCGAACAATACCATTTCGAGAAGCGCCGATCCGAAGGGCCGCCGGCCAGGTTGGTGTGCAGTTCATCTTTCGCAAAATCCGCGATCATGCGAAAAGAGGGCGCAAAGCTCGTGACCCGTCCCGCGCTGCGATAAATCTGGCCTTGATGCGGCGTGGCGCGGCCGCCGGCCAAAGTTATCGGACCGCGATCAAAACCGGCCAGCTTGGGCAGTTTGCCGCCCAACAGCAAATGGCGCAGCGTCAACTTTTGCATGTTGCCCCAGGGTTTTGGCGCGACTGCCAGGGCCTCTTCGGCGACGCGGCGAAAGATGTCATCGCGTTTTTCATGCGCAAACCAGACCGAATCTTCGGATAGCAAGATGCGATCGAAATTCGAGTAAAAGTCAACAAAGATGCCGGATTCTTGCGCGAGAAAGCCGGTAACCTCTTCTCCCAAACCGTGCCGGCCAAAAACGGTTTGCAACAAGCGATGATAAAACTGCTCGAACAAATAAGCTGCCGCGGAATGCTTCGCATACGAACAATCCCACTCGGCCAGTATGCGGCCCGCCGCCGTGTTGGGCAGTAGCGGCTCCAGAATGCGCATGAATTCTTCGGCTTGCGAGGAATACACATCGAAATGAATGTTCATCATGTCGTACAGCCGAAGATTCGCTTGCTGTGAAATCAACTCGGTGATGCGTTCGGCACGATATGGCCCCATCGAGATGTTGATCGGTTTAATTTTTCCCCAAGCATTTAGATCGTTGTTGGCAGTGACAAAAAAGCCCTGCTCGGGGTTCAGGCAGCGCGGCAAATCGCGATAGTCGACAAAACCATCCCAATCATTTTCCGGTTTCCAGCCGGGCAGGGGCACAAGCCCGGAAACGCCGACGCGGCGTTTCGGCATTAAGCCCGACATTTGATAACCGATGTTGCCATGGCGATCGGCCAACACCCAGTTGAAGGCGCTCTCGAATTTGCCAAGATGATCCATGCCTTCTGCCACCGACTCCGCGTGCCACATTTCTATCGAATGATTCAGCGAAAGCGCGCCGGTATGCGATCCGGACCAGCGCGTCGCAAGATAGAAGCCTTCCTGTTTCGGGTTGCCGTCAAGCACGCCGTGTTCATTTTCATAAAATGTTACCTCCACCGGCGTTTTCTTTTTGCGGTGGATGATTTCTTTGCGCTCGCGAAACGGCGCCCATTCGTTGCGATTGCGCAAATAACGGCCGTCTCTGCACTGCTCAATCCAGGAATCAATCGCGTCCATGAACGTGTAGGTCGCGCCCCACGCGAGATCATTGGTGCGGCCAATGAGAATACCGGGCAAGCCGGGCATGGTTGCGCCCAGGGCATAACGATCGCCGTGCGTCAACACGGTTTCATACCAAACATTCGGCAAGCGGTTGGTTTCCAGATGAGGATCATTGGCGAGAATCGGTTTGCCGGAAGCGGTTTTTGAGCCAGCGATTACCCAATTGTTTGAGGCCATCATTTTAGGAAGCGCAACGTTCCATGTGACGGCGGCGGGAACGAGGCGATGGCCAAGCCGGAGGTTTCTGATCAAATCCTCCTCCAAGCCATTCAACTGGCCCGGAAACAATTCTTCCAGCTTGGCGAGACTCACGCCCGCCTGCACCATCTCAACCAACAAATGCTCGATTTCGGCTTGCGATTGCGCAAGTGTGAGATAGCCGGTCATGCGGCTGAGCAAGATAATGTCTTCAAGACGCCAGGGCTCCGGGTGATATCCCAGCAATTTGAATTCCCACGGCGTTTTCTGCGTAAAATATTCGTTTGCGCCCCGGCAATAGGACAAACAAATCTCTTTTGCGCGCGGGGTCAGCTTGTCGATTTCAACGGCCGCATCGCTGCCCCAATTCATACGTCGAAAAAACAGATCAATGTCGAGCATGGCATGGCTGGCCTCCAAATGCTCGGAGGCTTGGCCGCGGCCGAGAATGCGCATGAGCAGCATTTGCAGGCCGCGATCTTTCGCATGACAATAACCCAGGCCCCAGTATAGATCGATTTCGTCGCGACCTTCAACATGCGGCACGCCGTGCTCATCGCGCCAAATTTTGACCCAAGGTTCATTAACCAAAAAGCGGTGTTTTGCCAATGCTCCTCCTCAGATTTAGAATCGCAAGACATCAAATCTCAAAACGACACGCGCGCGCCCAAGCGTAACTGCCGCGGCTGGCCGTAAATATCATTGCCGGTCGCCCGCGTGTAGGCCCAACGATTTTCAAGATTGATGGCGCGATAGAAAGCTTCGTAATTCTCCAATTGCTTATAAGGATCGGCCAACGGGCTGCTCAACCAGCCATCGTCATCCGGTTTGCCGGTGTAGGGATAAACGTTGAGCACGTGTTTGGCGTTGAGCAGATTCAGCGCATGCACATAGACGTCAAGGTCGAAGCTGCCCAGGTCAACAATTTTGTTGAGGCTCAAATCGATCTGAAAGCGTGACGGTGTTTGGGCCGTTGTCGTGGGGGCGGTGAAACGCGAATCCATAAGCGGCCTTACGCCGAAGTTTATGGGGTTACTCTGTCCCAGGCTTAAAGGCACGTCGCTTCTGATGTAATCATTCCCGCTCGTCAACGAAAAAATCATGTGCAAACCCAAGCCGCGCAAAAACGTTGTCTCTTCATTTTTAGCAAAACGATAATCAAGTTGCAAGATACCGCGATGCGAAGGTAAAGGAACACGAGAGAGCCAATTCGCCGTCAGGTAGTATAAAATTGTGCCATTAGATGCCACGACGCGCGTAACGGGTGACTCATCATCCATAAAATCCGTCCAACTATACTGCACCTCCGCCTGCAAGCGCTGGAACGGGCGCAGGACCGCGTTTAACTCAATGCCGCGTGTTTCATCGGTGAATTCTTCATCATAGCCGGTCGGGTCCATGACGCGCAATTTATCGACGCGAGAGAAGAACACGCCATTGAACTCCATAGCATCGGCGATCGCCTGCCATAAACCGAATTCATATTTCATCTGCCGCGCGGGCTCCGCCTGAAATATGGAAGATTCAAGGTACTTGCCCATACTGCCATGCAGCGAGGTACCTTCACGCAGTGGCAGAGTAAAGCCAAAACGCGGCAGAAAATGATCTGTGGGTTTCGCTTCTAATAGAACATATGGATCAAACAATGGATCAAGACCCAGCAATAGGACGGTGGCTTTCGAAGCAATACGTTCATAGCGCAATCCGGCATTCAACAAAACCTTGTGAAGGCGATATTCACTCTGCGCATAAAACGCAAGGTATTCGGGTTGCTGCGGTTTATCGGCGCCAGCGTCGGCTTCGTTGCCGTCCACATCATAGCCACAGTGGGAAATCGCGCCGGCGCGCGCTAATTCGAGGGCGCGTTGCTCCGGCGAATCGAATTCGCGCGGCGTGTTGCCGTTACTCCCATAAAGAAACGTCAAGGCGTTTGAGATATTGGCAACGCCATAATGCCGCAGTGCCCAGCGGTCAAAACGCGCGCCTGTTTTGATTTTCCAGAATGGGACTGGTATGGCGGTCAGATCCGCGGAAAAACCCAAATGGGATTGCCGGTTTTTTCCAAAACCGTTGTGGGCTGCACCGCGGGCAGTCATCGGAAAATTTAAGATGATGCTGTGCGCCAGCGGACCACGGTACCGTTCAACCCAGCCAGGATAGCCGAGCGGTGTGACTTTCGCGCTGTCGGCGTAACTCATCCAATCATTGCCGAACGCCGGATCCGCCGAGCTAAATGAACGATTCGAATACGAGGCATTGAAAGCAAGAAAGGCGGCCGAAGAAAGTGCGTGTGTCGCGCGCAGACTGACAAAGCCCGTGTTCGTGGTGTTTTCACGGCTGCGTTCGAGGTTAAAGTAATTTGTGAGCGCTTGCGTAAAAGTGTCTGTTCCGTGCGGGCGTTGATCGTGAACATACGCGCCGGTCAGGCGCAGACTGAGCGGCGCCGCATCAAAAACGAGATTGCCTTGTACCGTATTATTCTGCAGCCAATTATAAGGCAAATAGTTTTGCTCAAAAATAATAGCATCCGGCAGCGGCTCGCCAGCCGGCCGACCTCCCAAGCCATCATCCGTAAGATTGTCAAACCGAAACGGCTCCACAAAACTGACAGTACGATTGCGCATGTACTGATGCTGGCCGGCGATGAAATAGCGTAATCTCTCACCCAGCGGGCCTCCCAAAGTAGCAACCGCATGGCGATAACCAAACGAAGAAGTGCCGAGAAACTGCTCGCCGGGTTTGGCAAAATCATCCGTGCGATAATCAAATGTTGCCTTGAATTTTGCCTCTCCGGAACGCAAAGTCGTGTGCGTGAAGGCGGAAGTCGCGTTGCCGAATTCCGCGCCAAAAGCCCCGCTATTGAACTGGATTTCTTCGACAGTTTCCGGAATCGCCTCGATCGTCATCGCGCCGTTTTCTGTGAGCAGATTGGTTGCAGTTGCGCCATTGACAAAAAATGATAGCTCACCCGTGCCGCCGCCGCGAACATGCAACTCGCCGTTTTGTCGAATAACGCCCGACTCTTGCTCAAGCAAGTTTTCCAACCCGCGTACCGGGGTGTTTCGAATATACTCTTTTGAAATTAGATGAACGGCTCCGGTTTGAGCGAGCCTTTGCATCGAAAGTGTTGAGGCCTCTCCTCCAGAGCTTGCGAGTTGAACTTCCAGCAGCACGCCTGAAAACGCATGAATCCGAATATCGGGGATGATAAAATCACGATAGCCGGCGCAGGTGATGCGCACGGAATACGTTCCCGGCCAAAGTCCCAGAAACGTAAACTCACCACCGGCTGCCGTCGCGAGTTGACGTTTTTGCCCTTCGAGAAAGACAATTGCATCGGACACGGGCTGGCCAGAGCTTTTGTCGGTGATTTTGCCGCGCAATTCACCTTCTTGAGCGAGCGCAATGCCGGCGTTGAGCATGACGGTCGCAACGAAAAAAATCAGGTACCCAAAAACGTTTTTCATCGTGGCTCCTTATGATTAGTTGCAAAACATAAGGACACCTCCACAAAGATAATTCTCTCGACATGCCACTTTCTGCAACCGGCTTCAGCGCGTTTCTTCCGCCACCAACGCCAGCCAATCTCCTTTCGGACTCACCGCGAGGCGTGTAATGCTGGATAAGCCGGCCTCGGCAAAATCGGCGATTTCTTGCCAATCTTTATCGCGGCTGGGATGCCATTGATACAGCTTCGAGCCTTGCGCCATAAGCAAACTCGCGACCGGCGTCCAGGCGTAATCTTCACTGTCGGCCAGCGTTTGCAATAACGGCGCGGTTTGCTGTGTTTCTATATCGAATTGTTTGATGAGCCATTCGTGCGCCGTGATTTTGTGTACAAAACTAATCGCCTCGCGGCCGGGAATTTTTTGCAGGCACCGCCCGGTGCTGCTGCTGATGATTTGAGCTTTCTGGTTTTGCGTGTCCATGAGTTGTAGCGTCGGCGGATTGCCCAGGATAAAAAGCGCCAGCGTGTGATCATCGATCCAGGCATGATAGCCGACGGCATCCATTTCCAGAACCCTACTCGGCGGAGAGCGGCCATCAAGTGGATATTTCCAGAGCCGTTGCATGGAATCCGCGTCGACACGCACAACGGAAACATACTTTCCGCCAGGCATGAGCGTTGGCGAGTATTCGCTTTCTATGGTCTTTGTGATTTGAAACGTCGCGCGATCGACAATTTGATAACGATAGATGTCGCTTTGGCCATCATCTCGGAATGAGGAGTAAAGCAAGCCGCTGCCGTCGGGCAGAAATGCCGGTTGATTATCATAACCGCGACGCATCGTAACGTTGAGAGGCGCACCGAATTGGGGAGAGGCCTGGGAAAAAGTCGCTTTTACCAAGTAGATTTCAGTGCCGGGCGGGGATTGGCTGAATAACGAGGATGTTGAAGCAAAGCTTAAGGCAAGCGCAATAAACAGCTTTCTTCGCATAAGAACTCGTAAGTCAAAAAAGATGCTCTAGTACACTGTTATCTTGAAAAAAATATCCATCATCGTTCTGTCATCCCGAGGGATCTGGTGAAATTCTAGGCCTAATGCCGAGTACTTCACAAGATTCGTCAAATGACATTTCGAAAGGCACCCCAACGAATTAGGGTAACAGAGCACTAGTACTCTATTCAAACGCCACGGCCAGGCCGCGGCTGATCCATTTATGCTCGATTCTCATCTTTCATGGCGCCAGCGACGGGCTATACGTTACGAGAAACTCGAAGAATTTCGAGGTTTCGATCATGTCCTTGCCCGTAAACTTGATGCTGTGCGAATCCGTGCGTTGCACGATGGACAAATAACTCAACACCTCGGAAGGCCGGTAGTTTTTGAAACGAACCTCGAGTTGAATCGGCGTCGAGAGCTTGTAGGGTTTGAATTCTTTCCGGCGGCTCATCGCGGTTTTGACTTTCTCACGAATCAAATCACAGGCAGCGGCCGGATTCAAATTTTTTGCTGAATGAAAACTGTACGCCCATTTCACCACCGCGCCTTCGATATTGCCAAGTAGAGCTGTCGCTTCTTTGACAATCGCATCGTCGCCGGAGATCATGATCACCGGCACGCCAAAGTGCCCGGCAATCGCGGCGTTGAAGCTTGCTTCCGACATGGAAACGCCATTGAGGCGGACGTCGGCCAGGGTCGCACTCGAAAACGAATGCGCGCGTACGCCTGCGGAATTCGTCGTGCTGGTATGATAACCAATAAAAATAACGCCGTCAAATGTTTCGTCGATGCCCTGCATCATCATCAACGGTCGCGGCCAGGAACGCACGACTTGTACGTTCTTCGGCAATTTCTCGATGAGCAAGTTCTGGCCGTTGCCGTGCGAGTCGCTTACCAGGATTTCAGTTGCGCCGGCAGAGAATGCCGCATCAATTGCGGCATTCACTTCATTCGTCATGAATTCGCGAAAGCGCTGATATTCGAACCCCTCCGGGCCGAGCTGCGCGTCGCTGACCACGCCGGCCAGGCCCTCCATGTCCGCAGAGATATAGATTTTTAGTTTTGGTTGAGCGTAAGCGAGAGGGAGGCAAACAAACAAAGACAAAATGAAAACGGCCAGGCGAGACTTCATGAGACGGCTCCTCCTTGAGAAATGCGTAAACCCAGACAATTGCCGACAAGATGCGAAGAGAGCAGGCAATAGGCAAGAGGGAAATTTTGCGCGCTTTATGTTTGAACCCCTCTCACCCCATCTCCTCCGGCTTTGCCGGCGCGTCAAAAATGATGGTTTTATACTTCTGATAGAGATAGGACACCAGCAACAAAATCAAACCCAGACCGAGGAACGCAAAGATGCGGTATAGCGTGCTGAGAAAAGAAAGATCGTATAAGAAAATTTTTAAGATTGTAATGCCGAAAATGCCGATGGAGAGCAGGCGCAATCCCTGCGCGCGGCGCCAGATGCCGATCGCCATCAACGCAATTGAATACAACAACCACACGCCTGAAACGTTGAGTTGTTTAAGATTGCGCAATTGCTCGATTTTTTGTGAAATATCGGCAGACGTGTCCGGCCGATTCAGCAAGAAAATCGCGCGGTCGAAATAATCACGCGTCTCTGCTGTGAACAGTCCGAAGACAAATAAAACAATGATCGTCGGAATGCCGATCAACAACCACTTGAGCCAAGCCGGCCGTTGCTTCTCTTTTCCCGCCAAGGATTCGTTGTCCTGGCTTGCTGTGAGCTTGTCGAACCAGCTTGCTTCACGTAGCAGAAACAGCGCTGCGGCGAGCAATACCATCGACAAAAGAAACCGATGATTGATCAACAGGGCAAACTCACTCAACGGTTTGAACTGTCCCAGTGTCTGCAGCACCGCCCAAATCAGCGCGAGCGACAGTATCGCGAGACCGCTGTAAAGCAACGGAAACATTTTCTGGCGCATGCCGGCCAGCGTCACGGGCAGCGCGAAAAATGCCCAAACCGTCGCGAACGTGTAACCGAGTATCGAACTGAGATGTGCTTGCGCCTGCCCGGTGGTGTTCAGCATCAACTTGGCAAAGATGTCATTGGTTTCGACCGTGAACAGAATAAACAGCAAGACACACCAGGCGTAGTGCAGGCAAATTTGCAAGAGTCCGCTTTGCTTATGCTCGATGGTTTTCAGGAATCGCGCGGCGGTAAAACACGTTGCCGCCAAAATCGCAAATGCAAGAAAACGTTGATTGAGGACGAGCTTGAATTCGGAAATCGGTTGATACGCCAGCGCGCCGTTGGTGAAGAGCAAGGCATAAACCGAAATCCCAATCAATGCCAAGCCGGATTGCCAAACATGAGATAAACGCCAACGCCTGCCGCACGCCAGCAACGCGAGCGCTTCGAGAGACCAGAAGATGATTAGCTTGAATCCCGAAAATTCGATGGCAGTTGCGATCACCAACAAAATGATGGCCGTGAGCGTCAGCCGGGTCGTCGTTAAAGTCTCACTTGACGTGCGGCGCTTGATTGCCACCATTGTGATAAAATAGACGGCGCCGAGCGCCAGAGTCATCGCGCTGGTCCAATCCTCATGGCGATCTTCAAAAAGCGCAGCCATGCCGAGATAATACAAAGCAGCATTGAGGCTGGCAACGATCTGCCGCGGCACGTTGAACACGGCCGTTGGCCGCAACGCATGCCTCACCTCGAGACTAAAGAATAAGCCCCAAAAGATTGTGAGAAAGAATATCGTGAGGGCGAAGTCGCTTTCAGTATAATCATCGGCGAACCAGACGAAATAGACGAGATACATGCCAGCCAGCGTCAACGGCTCCAAGATCACCCAGGCTTCCTTTTTCAAAGTAACCGCGAGCAAACCGGCGCTCAACAAGGCAACGTAGGTGAATAACCCCACCTCGTTCGCCGTGCCGGTGCTGAGCAGGACTGGCGTGAGAAACCCGCCGGCCCAACCGAGCACGGAGATGGCGAGCGAATCATAAATGAACGCCTGCCAAAAAGCCAGGACCGTGACGCCTGCCATCGTTACCAGCGCAACGGTTTGCGGCACAAGATGATAAAAATTGAATGAAGCATAAACGCTGAGATAAAAAATCGCGAGGCCTGCGCCGATCAAACCTTGCGAAAAAATCTGCAAGCCCTTGTGATGCGAGCGATTGCCCAACACCAGCAAACCCGCGCCAATTGCAGCGCCGATGAGCACGCGCATGGTTTCGCTCAGCCAATTGTTGTCGAAGGCGTATTTTAGAAAGAAGCCAACGCCGAGAATCAAGGCAAACGCGCCAATGCGATTGAGCAGTTTGCCGCCGACCAACGCCTCCCATTCCGCGCGCGTGCGTGAATGTTTGGGTGGCTGAGGCGGCAAGGGTTTCGGATGTGGAGGCGTTGGTGCTGCGGGCGCTTGCGGGAAGATCGGATTAGGCTCAGAGGTGATTACAGGACTGGCTGCCGGCGACTCTGGTACATGTGTCACACCAGCAACGCCTGCTGGAGGTGTCACCATTTGTTGCCGTCGTAAAAGCTCGCTTTGCAAATAATCAACCTTTCGGCTCAATTCGTTGACTTTGCGGATGAAGACGAAGACGAGGATGGTGAGCAGCAGGAATAAGAACATTTCCATAGAATCAAAGCGCTAACGTGTAAATGAGTTCTCGCAAAACTACACGAGGTTTCGAACACTTTCAAAAAATCTCGCCAACTTGTTTTCATCCAGCTTGCCATTCGTACGCACACCGCTGCAAATATCAAGGCCGAAGGGCTCGACTTCGTCAATGGCGGCGCGGACATTATCGGCGTTTAAACCACCGGCGAGAAACAACGGCACGTCTATGCTCTCACGAATCTCGCGGCTGATACGCCAATTATGCGTGCGGCCGGTGCCGCCGAGTTCTTTCACTGACAAATTTGGATTGCCGGAATCCAACAATATGGCATCGACATGCGGCGCAACTTGTTCAGCTTCTGAAATCGAATTTTCTCCGGTGACATGAATAACTTGCACCAGCTTGATACCCGGCAGAGCGGCTCTCAAATCAGCATAACTGCCTTCCAGCAATTCATCAACTAGTTGAATGGTGTTCGCACCACAGCGGCGTTGCTGCGCGATGATTTCTGCCACGTTCTGTTTGCTCGTGAGCAAAAACGAAGATACGCCGGGCGGAACGTGCGCCGCGATTTCAGCGATCAATTTTTCCGCAATCACGCCCGGGCCGCTGGGCATCTCCGAAACCAGGCCAAGCGCAGAAGCGCCGTAGTGAATGGCAAGTTGCGCTTCGGCAAGGCTGGCGATGCAACAAATTTTTATGCGTGGATGAAAACCGTTATTGACCGGAACGCTCAGATTCGCATCAGCAACAGCTTCAACAATCGCTTGAAGACGGGCTGTCGCGTCTTTTACTTGCAAACTACCGAGCATGCCAATGGCCGACTGCTGCAAGGCATAAACCGGTGAATGGGTGAGATCGAGCAAGGTTTTGTGCAGCTCTTTGTCCGCCGGGGCAAGATCAGCCCAGCCCTGCAAGGCAGCCAATCGCACATCCTGATTATAACGATCATCCGAATAAGATTTGATTGTTGCCAGCATGCTCGCATTTTTCAGCACGCCGAACGCGCGAACACAGGCGATCGTAATTTCATCATACCACGATTTGCGCCCGAGCTGCCTTGCTATAAATGACGGATCTTGTTTGGGATTGGCTTGCGCCAGAGCAAGAATTGCGGCAGCGACAACATCGGTATGAGTATCCTTCGTGATCACCTGCTTCAAACGCGGCTCGGCAATCGCCGCGCCGAATTTCGGCAACGCCAGCACCGCGCCTTTGCGAATGCGATAATCGTTCGCTTTCAACGCAACTTCGAGAGCTTGCTGCGCTGCCGGCGTGCGCACCGCGCCGAGAGACAAAGCCGCTTCCGCGCGCACCGCCCAAAAGGCATTGCTCGCGATAATCTCCGACAATGCGGCTGCCGTCCGGTTATCAACAGGAAAATGGCTGGACAATTCGCGGATGGCCCAAATGCGACCGGGAACCGCATCATGCTTCGCTTGATAAATCAACTCATCTGCATCTTTGTTGAATTTTACTTCGGCAATTAAAGCGCCCTCACCGTCGAAGCTTACCATGAGCGGCTTTTCGTTGCAGGAGAACGAGAATCTCTCGCTCTCATTTTCCACCCACACGCGTTCCTGCCAGGTTCGGCTGGGCGTGGCAATCGTAATCTTTACCGGCAGCTTGAACAAATCCTGGCCTTTGACGATCGGCTGAACCTGGCTCACGTTGAGATCGATCAATTTCTTTTCTGCGAGATAGCGGTAGCTCACTTCGAAATTCGGATGGCCGCCGTTGGCAATCCAATCATCAAAAAACCAGTGCAGGTTTTCACCCGTTGCCTCTTCGATTGCGATTTTCAAATCTTCGCTAATCACGTTCGAGTACTCGTGCTTGTGGAGATAATGGCTCAACGCGCGGAAATAAGGCTCATCGCCCAGCACGGCGCGCAACATGTGCAGCACCGCCGCGCCTTTGAGGTAGGTGTGCTCGGTGTTGTAAATCGCATTGGTGTTGTCAAAATTGTGATGCTCCAGGCCACGAATCATATGATGGTTGCGCACGAAACGGAAATAATGATCTTTCGCCACCAGGACGGAATAGCGCAGTTGATCCTGGCCGAGGGATTCTTCATCCCAAAGCATCATCAAGTAGCTCGCGAAGCTTTCGTTGAGCCAGATGTAGCTGAGATTACGGCAGGTCAAGCTATTCCCAAACCAATGATGCGCAGCTTCATGAGAAATAGTAGCTTCCGCGCTCCAGGGTGAAGTAATTTCCTCAAGCGCCGGCGGGCCGAAATCGTCGGGCGCGCTGGCATCGCGCAGCACGCTGGCGCGGTGGCCGGTGACGCCGGTGTGTTCCATCGCGCCGATGGCGTAATCGGGAACCGCAATTTGATCATACTTGACCCAAGGATATCTGTAATTGAAACGCCGCGAAAAATATTCGATCATTTTGGTGGAGTTGCGGAAGGCATATGCACCTTCAGCGAGGCGGCCTCGCGGCACCCAGTAACTCAGTGGAATCTCACCGAACGCGGGCGCCAAATCCCCCTTCTCGAAATCGCCGATATAAATTGAAATGAGATAATTCGGATGCGGCAATTTTTGCAGCCAATGATAAGCGACCTTGCCGTTGCTGCGCGTCGATTGGTCAAGCAACTCGCCGTTCGCAATGACGACATACGGCGGCGGCACAGCCACAATCATTTCAGTAGAGAATTTGTCATTCACATCGTTGTAAATCGGCAGCCAGTTGGCGTGCAAACCGCCTTCACCATAAGTCGAAACATAAAACAGTTTCGTGTTGTTCTGATCGCGGCGGAAGTATATGCCGCCCTGGGGATTGCATTCGTAATTGATCACGATTGTCATCGTATCTTTCGGCATCTTGCTTTGCGGCAACGTGAGATCGAGGGTCGTTGGAGTTGACTTGAACGTCAGGCCCGCCACGCCGCTGACGCTCTGGATGCGCATGCCGATGGCGTCAATCGAAAAGGAATTCAACTCGCGCAGCGGCGTTAATTTGATCATGGCCGTGCCCATCACTTTTCTATTTTCAAAATCGAATTCCAGCCCGGCTTTGTAATGATGAATGTCGTAATCGCGCGGCCGATTGTCATGAAACGCGCCGGTGGGAAGTTTTTGGGAGAAAAGAACCGAGGAATAAACAAGCATTGCTAAAAAGTAAAACCGTCGTTTCATCTCACGCTCCCTTGAAAAATGAACCACGGATTGCACGGATTTTCACGGATGAAGTGCATACTCCAAACGGTGTTGCTGCCTTTAGGCTTTTTATTCCTTCAAAGTATCCTGCGAAGATGCTGCAGTGAAGGTGTGCCAAAATTGAGTAAGAGTCCGACTCTGATCTTTGTTGCCTTGAGATAATTCAAAAGTTGTGCTTCATCAACTTCCGTCAAACCGGAGGTGGCCTTGTTATCGACGATCACTTTCCCGTCAACTACCAAATCTGCTCGATATTTTCTGGGAATCAAATGATCTTTATAATAAATGTCTAACTCCATTTGCCGCTCAAATAAAATTTTCTGTGATGCCAACTCATAACACAGGGCTTCTTCATAGACATATTCCAAAAAGCCTTGCCCTAAAATACGGTGAACCTCCATGGCCGCACCTATAATTGCATAAGTCAATTCTCCATATAAAAGCTTTGATTCCATCCCAAATCCCTCCGTGTTAATCTGTGCAATCCGTGGTTTGAGTTTTAATACCTCCAACTTGTAAGATCGACCCCTGGCGGCGCGGTTTTAAGGATGCGTTCGACGGCACGCGGCACGAACATTTGATGATAACGCAAACGCGAGATGGCATTCGGGCGCGTGTGATCGCCGTTCCAGCAATGCTCGGCGCGATCGCCATAATCGACTTCACCGTCGTATGTCGGGTTGGTCAAATTCTTCAAAATCTCTTCGACGAGGTAAACGGCATTATTGAGATAGAAATTATCCATGTCGCCACAATAAATGTGAATCTTGCCTTGCAGCTTGGGGCCGAGCTTGGCCCAGTCGCGTTTGAGAATGTGGCCGAGATCGTAATTCTCGCGCCAATACTCCGCGACGTTGCGGTCGATCTCTCCCGTCATTTTATCCCAAATGCGTTTGGGATAGCCATTCTCGCCTGACGGTGAATAAACCGCTTCCCAAATATCCCATTGCTGTCCCGAACGGCTGTTCGTGCCCAACACGAGTTCCAGGTGATTCGTCTGTTCAATTGTGCTGCTGACTTCGCCGAGGTAGTTGCGCCGGCCCGGCCGCGCCACTTTTTTGAACGAACCTTCATCGTAATAAGCGTTCTTATGCTCATAAATATTGATCAGCGTGTACGCGCGAAAATCAATCGGGTCGGGACATGCCGCATAGCAGCCGTTGTATTCGTCGGGATAAAAAACCTGTGCCGCGAGCGCTTCCCAGCCGCCGGTCGAGCCGCCGTAGAGAAACCGCGACCACCCGGTTCCGAGTCCGCGAAATTTTTTCTCTACGAAGGGAATCAACTCATAAGTGATGGCATCGCCGTACGGGCCGAGATTGGCGGAGTTGACGGCATACGAGTCGTCGTAATACGGATTGGCATGCTGAATCTCGATGATGATCGCGCGCGGAAAATCCGGGCTGGTCCAGTCTTTATAGAATTGATGCGCGTGTTCTTGCACGATTTTGTTGTAACCCTCAAGACGAAAGCGCGCGCTGTATTCCGGCACGAGATCGGGATCCGGCGGTTCTTCACGAAAGCCGCCAAACGTGCTGGGGAAATGGCCATGAAAAATCATCAACGGATAACGCGCTTCGGGATGCTCGTCGAAACCTTCCGGCAACAGCACGCACGCGCCCAGCTCCATCGGCCGTCCCCAGAATTTGGTGAGGCGCTCGCTCTGCATCTTGACGTGCTTGATGTACTTCGTGTCTTGCGGCGGTTCGATGGGGGGAATTTCCTGATCGAGATTTATTTTGATAACGATATTCTTCGAGGGATCGATCATCATCTTTTGCGGCATGCTGTAAAGATTGTCCGGCGCGCGATTCCATTGCTGGCCTTCTCCCCTGTCCATCGGCAGCTTCACGGTATGCCCGTCGGCGAGATGAAATGTTTCATATTTGTGCAACAACGCCTGCACGATATATTCGCCCGGTTTGATCTCGGCAAGACTTTTTACGGGATAACCAAAAACCGAGGCGTCAAAAAACGCGGTTTGGCCGGGCGCGAGGCCTTCAACGTCGATGCCGAAAATTTGCTGAGTCGTTTGATCGTCGCTGATTTGAAAGCGTGGTTCTTTTTCTTCATTAGTCGAAAGCATCAGCAACAGCCGTCCGTCGAGGGAGGGTTTGCTTTTTTCAGAGGTGAATGAAACGGCGAAACGAAGCTTGTGCATGTGGGTTTTCTCCTGTGTTCGCGCGGGGGATATGTTAATCAATGCCAGCAGTACACTCACCAAAAAACAGGCGACGTGTCGAAACATGGCAACACCCTTTCATTGTGGTATTGATGAATAGTTGAGAAACGGGCGAGAGAGGCATCTTGAAAACTGAGGGTGGATGCTGCACGCACAGATTTGCGAGAGCGAAAACGGGGACTCAAGTGGCATCACCTCGCGCATGCGGGCTTTATCTCCACGGTATGAAGGATGGCGGCAACTGGCAGCAGGATCAAAAAGCTTACGCTCAAAGCCGGGCCGCGTGTGCGCCATTCTTGACGACTGGCGCCACAACCACGTGATAGCCATAATCTAACAGAATGTCCGTTGTTCGTTCGCTGGCATATTCAAGAATATCCACGAAACGATCATCGTCTTCAGGTTCGGTGAAACGGAGAAGAAAGGCGTTTTCACCTTCCGGGCTGGGAACGGCTTCGACAAATTTAACCTCGGGGAATTTCTTTTCGATATCCTCAGCCAGTTGAGCGATCAACTCTTCTTGTTTATGATTCATGCTTTCCTCCCATTTTTCATGCCGCTAAATCTAATCAACTAACACCCTGCGAGCAAGCTAAAAATAATGACCGGCCTGAATGGCCGGTCATTTCCAAGCGTTATTTCTCTGCAATGCAATACAAAAATTTTCGTCCGCGCAGAAAAATTTCATTATCGACGATAGCCAGCGAGGCATCGACATCATCTTCAAGTTTGTTGCTGGCGAGAACTTCGAAACTCTCGGCGTTTTTGATCACCAATGTCATGCCGTCTCTGCTGGTGAGATAAACGCGGCCGGCAGCACCCACCGGCGAGGCGTAAATATTGGGAACCTCTTCGAGCCGCTGGCGGCTGTAAAACGGTTCGCCGGTTTTGGCGTTGAAACAAGTGAGGATGCCGCTGTTGACTTTCAAAACATAAAGCTTGTTGTCGTAAAGCAAAGGCGAAGGCACATAGGGCGTGTCTTGTTCATATTTCCACACGACGGAAGCCGTGTTGTTGAGATCACCCGTTGCGCCGGCCAGCTTGATCGCCAACAGCGCGCTGCCGCGAAAGCCGCTGGTGACATAAACAATACCGTCATCCACCACCGGCGAGGGAATCACGTTCAGCGTCATGCCGCTGCATTCCCATAGCAATTTGCCGTTGGCCAGATCGTAGCTGCGCACGCGATTGGTGGCATTGACGATGACTTGCGGCTTGCCCTCGTGCGTGACCACCAGCGGCGTAGACCACGAACTGGGTTCGTCGCGATCGACGCGCCACAATTCCTTACCCGTGCGCTTGTCGAGCGCGACGATGAACGATTCGCCTTCATGATCCCAATTCACCACCAGCGTGTTGCCGTGCAATGCCGGCGAGCTGCCTTCGCCAAAACTGTTGCGCGTCGCCATGTCGCCGAGATCTTTTTGCCAGATGAGTTTGCCCTGCATGTCATAACAAAACAGCCCACGCGAGCCGAAGAATGCGATGATATGCTCACCGTCGGTGATGGGCGAATTCGAAGCCCAACTGCCGTCGAGATGCGTGCCCTCATGCGGCACTTGCTCGGTGGCGGTGCGCTGCCAAATGGTTTTGCCGTCGCGGCGATTGATCGCCATCAACACGAATTTGTTTTTGCCTGTGGGGGCGATACCGCGGCGCCTCCCACCTTCACCTTCCGGCGCGGCTGGTGCGGCTTCCTGCTCGGTTGGAATTGCAGAGGTGATGAAAAGATGATCGCCCCAGACGGATGGGCGAGGAAAGCCCCTTGCCGGGAATCGCGATTTTCCAGCGAATGTTTTTGGTTTCACTCCATTCCAGCGGCGGATTGGCGTGCCGCGCCACGCCACTGGCTGACGGGCCGCGCCACTGCGGCCAATATTTCTCATATTCGGAAGGGGAATTGAAGGCAAGCAGGGTTCCGGCAATGCAGATGGATGTGATAATACCTTTCATGTTTCAGCGCCTCATTTTGGTACAGGGTTAACTGGGATTTCAAGATTATTAAAAAGTATCCCCCAAAAGCTCTTGTAATGATCTATCCCGATTTGCAGACAAGCTGCAAATCAAAGCTTCTGCGAAGCATCAAAAATCATGCGGCGAAACTCGGTGTCCTCGGTGACCATCGGCGATAAAGCTTTTCCACCGAAATGCGCCGAGGTCACGGAGCATCGGCAAAAAACTTTGGCAGGATGATTTATCGGCAGAAATATTCTAAATCGTTCTGCCGACAAATTATCCTGCCATAAACTTTCAGAATTTTATTCTAACTTTGGGTGCCTAATGGCTTATTTCGTGCTGCGAAACGGGGCTTGGGAATGCGGCTTCACAAGATCCCGTTGCGGGATGACATGAAGCCGTGCGCAGCAGAAGCCGCTGCCAAGTCGTGGCTGAACATTTGAATCACGCTTACCGTCCAACTATCACCTACCTCCCATCACCTTTCCCTCACTTCTGCCTTCCGCGCTTGCCATTTTCCCAATCATTCCAAACATTGAACGATTTCATTTGTGCAGCAAGGTCCGTGGCATTCATCAATGCTTCGATCTCGGCGCGGATTTGGCGTTTCCAATTCACTTCCATCGTAGCAAAACCGTAGGTGACAGCGGCGGCAATTGCGGCGTTCAAGCGCAATTGTTTTAAATCAACTTTATCGAAAGTATCAGAGCCGGCGTGATAATTCGGGCCGTAATTGGCGGACTCTTGATTGGCGACAAGATTGCCCACGCCTTCCATCATGAAATCGAAATTATCGGTGCCGACAATGGGCACATCGATTTGTGTAAATGGTCCAAGACCCGCAACAGGTTCGAGCGCTTTGCTCGTCGCAGCGGCAAGCTCCGGACGGCCGCCGGTGAAAAAACCGGTGATGCGGCCCGTGCCAATGTCATACGATGAAGCCATCACGGTGCGATCCAATTCATCCGCATGTGTTTTGCAATATCCCCATGAACCGATCAAACCCTGTTCTTCCCCATTGAACAAAGCAAAACGAATCGTGCGCAGCGGCTTCAGTCCAAGGCGCTTGATTTGCCGCGCGAGATCGATCACCAGCGCGACATTGCAGCCGTTGTCAAGCGCGCCCTGGCCCAGCTCCCACGAGTCCAGATGCGCGCCAATGACAACAAACTCTTCG
>QEVD01000700.1 GCA_003576975.1 Candidatus Zhuqueibacterota bacterium | reverse complement strand
TCAGTGGTTGCATGCAAAAATATAAGCATGAAACCCACGAAAACCTCAGACTTTTTTAAAAATTTTCACATCCGAGGCTAACTAGAGCTGAACAGTTACTATTCTTGAACGAATTTAGGTATTCAATAGCTTCTTTTTTTTCTTGAACATGTCTAAAGAAAACTAAGCGAGGTACTGTATCTCCGGTTCTCGAGTCTTTCCTAGCCAACAAAGCAAAAAGTGCAAATGCGAAGAAAAAAGCGGTAGCAATCACGAAAACTCCCAAAAGGGATCTTTCGAATATTCCGGCTTTAACAATTGGATTGAGATTCGCTAAGATAAAAGAGCTTATCAAAGTGCTCAAAGCAAGTAAGACGTGAATTTTTTGATCAGCATACTTGATCATATCTTGTGCATTGAGGTAAATGCGCCAAGCGTGATCCAAGCGATCAAATTGTTTTTTTAAATCAATTTTTGCGGGTTCTGAAATCATCGGTGGCAGTTCTGAAGTTTATTCAGCATCATCAGTATCAAGCGCTAATATTTTTTCGCAGTAGTCATTCCCGTGTTTTTCACACCACTTGCTTTCGAGTCGGTAGGCCAGATCGAAATCAAATTTTGAATCATCAGAAAGATCTAATTTACTCCATAACCATTTTTTCTCTCCATTGGGGCATCCGCATGATTTTGTTACAAGGTTGTTTTGAATGTTGTTATAGAAACGATCAGATACGATTAGCTCATTGTTCTCAGATAGAGAAGCAAGTTTTGCTGCCATGTTAACTGGTTTTCCTGCCCAAACTTCATTCTGCCTATCTGACCGACCTCTGTATCGCTTAAAACCAAGCTTTCGAACGAGTACAGTTTTTTGATCAATTCCCGTATGTGAGCCGATTTCAATTTTCGTCTTTTCTTCAATGGTTGGAACAAATACTTCTTGAGCAAATGTTTTAAAAGTAACAGCGGCAGCAATAGCACGAAATGATTGATTTTTATCGAATAAAGCAAAAACCCCGTCACCCTTGAGATCGATATAAGGTGATTCAAACGCAGCAAAAAGTCTGACTGCCGTTCCTGTAAAAAGTTGATATGCACCTGCAGTATTCTTGTCTTGCGTAGAAGCGCTGAGTTTCGTGGAGTTTTTCATATCAACAAAAACACAAATCACATCTGGAATCTTCAACCAGTGCTTTGGCTTATCAATCGGGATGTCGGTTGTGTCTGGAATGCGATTAACAACTTGAATTGATCTTCCTTCATTGTAAATATCGATTTGTTCATCAATTATTCTGATGAAACGATCCGGCAATTGATCACACTTAATCATGATTAAGCTCCTCTTGTTTCTTTCCTAATTTTTACTCTTGATATAATGCAATCATGTCAGCCCCATTGAGTGAATTCAATGGGGCTGCTTTTTTTTCATCTCACGAACACCCGCTCGTCGCTCCGCATTCCAAACATTTGTAGCAACTGCCGCTGCGCACCATCACGCTGCCGCATTCGTGGCACGGCGGAGCATCCGCCTGGCTTTGGTAAATCCTGTTCTCGAGCTGAGAGGCATTCGAGATTGCCAGTTTTTGCGGTGCGGGAGAGGCATCAGCGACTGCGGGTGTAGCAACGCCGTTGGCCTCGCCGTCATAACCCCAATCGGCATCCAGGTCGCCGCTGTGGCCGTTCATGGGAACTTCTTTCTCGGGAATGAACTTCAAGGCCAGCCAGCGGAAAATGTAGTCGGTGATCGATTTTGCAATCGGGATCTCGCGGTTGGTGGTGAAGCCCGAACTTGCGCACCAACACGTGCAGCGGCACGCCGTATTGCAACGCCAGCGACACCATCGTGGCAAACGAATCCATCAAGCCCGAAACCACCGAGCCTTCCTTTGCCATCACTACAAAAATCTCGCCGGGCGTGCCGTCTTCATACATGCCCACGGTGAGATAGCCCTCGTGTCCCGCAATGCTGAATTTGTGCGTGATTGATTGGCGCTCGTCCGGCAGCCGGCGGCGAATGGGTTTCAACTCGGCAAGCGGCGATTTGATTGACGCTGCTTTAGGGTCATCCAAACTCGTCACCAGCGGTTGAATGCGCTTGCAGCCGTCGCGATAAATCGCAATCGCTTTCAAGCCCATTTTCCACGCTTGCAGGTAAGTTTCGGCAATGTCCTCGGGCGTCACCTCGTGCGGCATGTTCACGGTTTTCGAAATCGCGCCGGAGAGGAAGGGCTGCACCGCGGCCATCATTTTCACGTGACCCATGTAGTGAATTGCGCGCTGGCCCTTGGCAGGCTTGAAGGCGCAATCGAACACCGGCAAGTGTTCTTCTTTCAAGCCGGGCGCGCCTTCGATCATGTCGTTTTTGTCGATATAATCAAGAATGGCCTTGCGC
>QEVD01000087.1 GCA_003576975.1 Candidatus Zhuqueibacterota bacterium | reverse complement strand
ACGAACCCTTTCAACTTTGGAGGATCGATGAAGATGGGACGAGCTCGCATTCACGCCGCCGTTTTTTGTTTCGCGATATTTTCAAGTTCGGCAGTCGCGCAAGACTGGCTCAAACTCACACCGGCGAGCGGAGAGGCGCCAACCCCGCGCCGCAATGCCGCCGCGATTTATGATTCGCTGAGCCATCGCATGATCATCTTCGGCGGCCGCACAAATGCCGGCGACCGCAACGAGGTTTGGGCGTTCGACCTTTCCACCAACACTTGGGAGGAGTTGACGCCCGCTGCCGGTGATGCGCCTGCGCCGCGCTTCACGGCAAACGGCATTTATGATGCCGCCGAACATCGCATGATCATTTGGTCCGGCCAGGGCGCGAGTTTCTTCAATGACGTGTGGGCCTTTGATCTCGCCAACAACACCTGGGCGCAATTATGGCACGGCCGCGATTTTTGATCCACAAGCTCGCGATCTCGTGACGTTTGCGGGTTTCACAGATCAAGGCCGCTTCGATGACACCTGGCGTTTCGACCTCGATGCTGCGATATGGGCAAAACTCCAGCTCGACACATATCCGGAAAAACGCTGTTTGCACACCTCGAGCTACGATGCATTGAACCATCGCATGATCGTTTATGGCGGCCAGACCAACGGGCCGCGCGGCGATGTTTGGGCGTTCGATTTGCATCAAAATCAATGGGCAGATTTGACGCCGGACAACCATCCGGCCGGCCGCTGGTTCGCGGCAAGCATTTATGAAGGCCGCGAGCATCGCTTCATCATCTTCGGCGGCAATTTGGGCGGCAGTCAAACGAATGAGGTGTGGGCCTTTCGTTTGAATGAAGGCAACTGGGAGCAACTTTCACCAACCGGCGAAGGGCCGTCTGCGCGCGAGGGCGCGACGGCGATCTATGTTGAAAAAGAAAATCGCATGGTGGTGTTCGGCGGGCGCGGCGCAAGCGACTTCAATGACGTTTGGTCATTGAACAATCTCGCGCGTTCGACAGGGGTTGAAGGAGATGACAATATTTCTGCGCCGCAATCGTTTCGATTGCTCGGAAATTACCCCAATCCCCTCAAACGCTCTCTACCATTTAACGAAACAGTGATTGTCTATGAGTTGGCGCAACCAGCGCACATTTCGTTGACGATTTATAACGTGATCGGCCAACCGGTCAAGAGTTTGCTCAATCACCGCATGGCCGCCGGGCAACACCGCGTGAGCTGGGATGGCCGCGATGAAACGGGAAAAAAAGTGAGTTCAGGAATCTATTTGTATAGACTGCAGTCGGGCGGATCGACCGTCTTCAAGAAGATGATATTGGTTGATTGACTCTCCGGCAAACTTGTCATCCACAAAGGAACTTGTGAAGTTGCAGGCACAATTTCGAGTACTTCACAAGATTCGTTTGAACGACGTCTTGAAGGAATCACTCATAGAAATCAATGTAACAGCCTGCAGCGGATTTTCAGACAAGCTGAAAACCGCAGCCCCTCGGGCGGCTCCAACGGATAGATTAACGCCAACGGATTAAGCTTTTTGTCTTTTCATCCGTTGGTCTTAATCTATCCGTTGGTGATAAGAATTTGGAATTTTGTTCTAACTTTGACTTCCTAATCCGCATACTAGCTTCTTCAGATAAATTGCCTCGATCAAGTTAAGCTACAACTCTCTCCCCACCGGATATAAATTCCATTCGCTGTCAAAAAACGGGGTTTGCCGATAGAACCATTGCAACCGCTCGCGCGGGCTTTTTGCAAATGTCGAATCCTGCCGGACTTTTTGATCAAATACGCTTTTGAGTTGCACGTCTTCCGCGAGCATGCGTTCGGCCATGGGTTGCATGACGTAGTCTTCGACATATTCGGTGGTTGACATGATCTCAAGAAAGAAGCCCCATTGCAGAAATGAATCAGGCGAATCCGGCTCCAACAAGACAACAGCCAAATCCCCCAACGGTTGATCTGTTACAATACGCGCTGCGCCTGCGGGATATTGCCGTTTTCTTTTTTCGACCACGGTCTTGCCGGTCACGTTGACACGGCCTTCAAACGGCCGTTCTGCCAGCTTCGGTTCGTGCAGGCGATACATTTCAACTTCGATTTCGACCGGCGAGGTTATGCGTTCCATTTGAATGCCGTGCAGGGTAAGACGCTCGATCACCTCATGCCATGCCGGTGGAATCCAATACGCTTTTGGGCGTTTTACCGAGATTGCCGGCTCGCTCATGCGCAACAGCGGAATCATTGCCTGGTAGGGTTTGCCGGTCCATTGATCGTAAGCGCTATTCGTAATGGTTGAGAAGATTTGTTTCGACTCAACGCCGAGAAACAAGATTTTCTCTCCGGATGATTGCCGGGGCACGCGCCAGGTCAATGGCACCTCCGGCAAGCGCCGGCCACGATCAGCCGCAATGGCCTTTTGCAGCTTACTCCCGTGCATTGCCAGCACGCGCATGGTGCTTTCGAGCAAGAGATAGGTTCCCAGCACGCGTTGTTTGTACGGTTTGAGCGAATGATTCTCGACCAGCACGGTGGGCAGGTGGCGCACATCGCCGTAGCCGTTGGAAAAGCGCGGCGGTGCGGTCCAATCCACCAGGCCGCTGTTGAAATCACGGCCATCGGCCGGGCCGCCGATCAACGGGCCGGGAATATGGTCCATGGCTTGGAGATCACGATAGACTGCGGGTGTCAAGAATTCATCCAGCCATGCCGCGATCGCCGGCGAATGGCCTTGCTTGCCATTGTAGCCGAAGGTGATGTCGTATTGATAATCCGCGCCGTCGGTCACGTGAATATCGAAATAAAGATCCGGATTCCATTCATTCAGGGCGCGCATCAAGGCGCGCATTTCCACCGCGTCGAGTTTGGCGTAATCGCGATTGAGGTTGAGATTGCGCGCGTTCGTGCGCCAGCCCATTTCCGCCGGGCCGCGTTGATTGATGCGATTGTATGGCGAAACCCGTTCGTGAGCATCAACGCTAAAGATTGGGATGAAGAGCAAATTAACGCCCTCCAGCAAATCCCGCTTTTTGTTGGCCACCGTCATGTCGCGCAGCAACATCATGCCCGCATCTTTGCCGTCAATCTCTCCGGAATGAATGCCGGCTTGCGCGAGAAAAACCGGTTTGCCGCTGGCGCGCAAGCCGGCGGGAGTGAATGCTTTTTCTTGGGAGGCAATTACCATCCAAATCTCGCGGCCTTCCGGGCTGGCGCCGAGTGAGATCATTTTCAACTCAGGTGCCGCCTCGCACAACTTGCGCAACCACGAGACGGTTTCGTCATAGCGCGGCGTCTTTACGAAGTCATCTTTTTCAGCGGGTGTGATCCATGGGTTGTTTTGCGCGACAACGAGTGATTGGCTCTTACCCTGCCAGGGCAATTCCGGAGGGAGAATGGCTTGGTGAGAGGCCTGGCCAAGAAGCAGACAGGGATACAGGATAATGAGAACGAAATACATGGGCCGGCAGGTTTTACGGCATGACGAGATCTTCGTGCGCATCAGTACCTTCCTCCTTAGCGTGAATGCGTCGCAGCGACTTCACAGTGTTTGTGGAATGAAAACAATACCGGGAAGCAAACAAAACAACGGCAGGGTGCAAGCTGCAAAATCGTGACGACTCTTGCAAGCTTTCTGAGGGCGAAAATACGCGGGAATTGCAATGACCTTACCGCAACAGCCTCTCTCTCACCTCCATCCCGCGCAAAGCGGCAAACAACAGGAAGGCACCGCAACACATCACCCCGATGCGATTTTGCCACATCCACAAATTCCAGGTTTCGGGATCGAGCTGGCGCGGCATGTCATAGGGATTGAAGTAGATGAAGTACCGCGGCGCTTCGAGCGCACCATGCAGCATCATCGCCAAAAAGATGGCACCGGCCGAAACCATGCCTGCCGCCAAACCGCTGCGAAATTTTACCGCAAAATAGAGCGTCATGGCGCCGACAAAAAATGCCGGCACAAAGCCGTGCACGGCCAGCGGAAGGATCGGCACCTCGGTGATGGTAAAAAACGCCAGCGTGCTCAGGACCACAGCCAAGATCAGCAAAATGGCATTGAGCGCGCCCAGGCGCAGCAGCCAGACTTTGTAGCGCGAGCCGGCGGTGGTAAACATGACTTCGAGTGTGCGATTGTCTTTTTCACTCGTGATGAGCTGCATGTTCAAGTAGATGGCCAGAGCGGACAAGGGCACCTGCAACAACAACGGCAAAACCTCTTCGACCGACATGCGGTCCAGCATCTCCTGATTGTAATTGATCGCATAGACCACGATCCAGTAAATCAACAAGCCGGCCATGAACCAGAGAAACTTGTGCGAAAAAATGATGCGCGCTTGCAGGCGAAAGATTTCCCACGCAATGGCGAGCTTGGCGCGCAGGGCCAGTTCGGCAAAACGAAGATAACGAATGTTTGAATGGCGCGATGATTGGATGGAAGCGAGCGATGACTCTGTTTTGGTCAGCATGGGCAATTCTCAGATTCAGGGTTTGCCAGCATCACGCCTGATTTTGTCCGGCGCGCATTATTTTCAAACACCGTTGGCGCCATTCTGCGCTTTGCTGGTTTGCAGCAAATAAACATACGCGTCTTCCAGCGTCGGCTCCACGGTTTCAACGGCCAAACCACTCACCGGTTCGCTGCGCAGAAACCGCATGCGAACGCCGTTCGCCGTCTTTTGATGTTGCACAATGTGCAGCGTTTCGCGCCAGTCTTGAAAAGCCTCTTCCGTGACGACTGCTTCGAAGACTTTGCCGTGCGCCTGTCGCTGCATGTCTTCGGGCGAACCGCGATAGAGCAAGCGCCCGCCGGCCAGCACCGCGAGATCGTGGCACGTGCTGGAAATATCTTCAACAATATGCGTGCTAAATATGACAATGCGTTCTTTCGCGAGCTCCGAGAGCAAATTGCGGAAGCGAATGCGCTCGCGCGGATCGAGTCCCGCGGTCGGCTCGTCGACGACGATGATTTGCGGCAAATGCAGCAGTGTTTGCGCAATGCCGACGCGTTGTTTCATGCCGCCGGAAAATGTTTTGATCTTGTCGTCGCGTCGTTCCCACAAACCCACGCCTTGCAAAAGCTTCTCGATTAATTCGTGACGTGTTGCCTGTTCGTAGATGCCGTTGGTCAAGGCATGATAGTTGAGATATTCCAGCGGCGTCATATTCTCATACAAACCGAAATCTTGCGGCAAATAACCGATGGCGCCATGAAACGCCTCGCGATGTTGTGACAGCAGGCGATCATTGATTTTGATGCTGCCATGATTGGCTTCCAGTACGCCGACGATGAGGCGCATGAGCGTGGTTTTACCCGCGCCGTTCGGGCCGAGCAAGCCGAACATGCCCTGTCCGATTTCCAAATCCACGCCGGTCAAGGCGCGCACCTGCGGCCGCGGTGGGCGAATGTAGGGCAGCGCGCGCACGATCGCGTAGAGCATGCGCTTGGGTTTGCGAAATTTGCCCTGCGGCAATTCCGGATTGATCAAGCCCGTTTCAATTTTCTTGGCGATGCGACGAAGTACGAAGATAAGCAAAGCCACCACAGCCGCAATGACGGTAACCGCCGGCGTTTGCACGCGCCATTGCAAATAGATGAGAAAGAGCAAAACCAGCCAAACGCCGCCGCGCCGGGTGAGGTTCAGAATTGTTGCCGGTTGGGTTGCGCGGTCCGGTTCTACCGCTGAAGCTTTTCTCCTCGACCAAAATTTCCAACGGAAAATTCGCGGCTGAGCTTGCGGCGGCCTGCCCGCCACAAAACGCCAGCGATAATATAACTCGCGCACGCCGAACAGCCATGCCAGGGTCACCATGCTCAAGATTATCAGCCAAAAGCCGCTGGTAAAAAATGTGTGCAAATAGAAAATAAGCGCGCCGAGAGTTGCCATCCAAATGGCAGATTCACGAATTGATTCACGCTGCCAGGGCAATTGCCCGGAAGCCACGAAGCGTTGCAACCGGCGGCGCTCTTTGTTCCATTCGCGCGTGACGCGGCCGGGCGCGCCGTAAACCTTCGTTAGATTTTTGATGCGAATGTGGAGTTTTTCCGTTAAAACTTGTTCGCGTTCACGGCGCACGGCAAAAAATTGCTGCACACCATAAATCAAACCGAGAATGCCGAACCAAATTGGCAACGCCACCAAACTGGTGTAGAGCTTGCTCTGATAGGATTGATGAAACCAATAAATCAAACCAGCGGCGGCAAGCGTTCCAAAACCCAGCCCGAGCCAGCCGATCTTCTTCAGCCATTCTTTGGTTTGTTCGAGGCCGACATAGAGCACGGGGATAAAGACCAGCGTTGAGAAGGTGGACACGGCAAGCCCGCCAAGCACCGTGATTGCAAACGGCGGCCACAGTTCCAATTCGGTTCCCTGTTTCAGGGCCAGCGGAAAAATGCCAAGCATGGTCGTGCCCGACGTCATCAGAATCGGGCGCACGCGGCTTTGCACGGCAATCATCACTGCGCGCTGCCAGCGATAACCCTGCTTGCGCAGAATCGTGATGCGATCGATCAAAAAAATGCCGTTGTTGACCACGATGCCAAGCAACACGATGAAGCCGAGCAGCGCCATAGGCGCGCCTTCGCCCAGCGATAGCGGCGTGCCACTGAACGCCAGCGCGAACAATGCGCCGATGACGGCGGTCGGCACAGTGCCGAGAATCACAAACGGGCTGAACAGGGATTCGAACTGCGCTGCCAGCAGCATATAAATGAGAATCGCGCCAATGGCCAGCATCCAGTAATAAACCGTTTTCTTATCCTCGGTTTCGACTTTTTCAATTGTAAAACCGTGGGGCAAACGCAACTCTTGTAACATGCGATCGACTTGCGCCTCGGCCAGTTCCAAACGTGTCTTGGAGTCCTGGGCTTCGCGCACGAACGCATAACTGATTTTGACTTGCCGTTCTTGATTGTAGCGCACGATGTTGCCGGGGCCTTCGTCCAGGCGAATATTGGCAACTTCACGCAACGGCACCGGTTGTCCCGCGGCATTGGTGACTTTCAGGTTCTCAACGTCTTCCAGCCGGCGTTCTTCGGCATCCTTCATCAACATCTGCATGTCGCGCTCGCCGCTGGCGGCATAAAAGGGCGTCGCCGCGTTCGCGCCTTCCGGACGCGTGGCCCAAATTGCATTCATGACTTCTTGCATATTCAATCCCCAGAGCGCAAGGCGCAAGCGATCGCCATGAATCTGCAATTCCGGCGCGCCGGATTGCAGGTCAGAGCGCACGGCTTCTTTCTCCATGTCGGGGATAGCCCGCAACGTTTGCACGATTTGATCGCCCAAAACGCGCAACGAGGCCAAATCATAGCCGCGCAGGCGCAGCGCCTTATCGCCGCCGAGCAGGCCGGATAATTCGTTGTCGCGCGACACACCGCCTCCACCCGAGCGGGACGGACGGTCAAAATTGATTTCAACATGCTCGAGGCCGCGATTGAGCCTCTTCAATTTTTCTTTGATCTCGTCAAGCTTCAACTTTTCTGTACGCTTGGCCGGTTCAACGAAGTTGACCGCAAGATGCGCCTCTTCCGCGCGGATACTGGCGCGGGTCTCTTTGAGGTTGGGCAATTCGCGCGTTTGATTTTCGAGACGCTGGACGATTTCGTCGGTGGCGTCGAGCGTTGCGCCGCGCGGCATGTTGATATAAATGTCGAGGCGATCAGGCGGGGGGGGCGGCGCCGTGCCGATGATGTAAACCACGCCGGTAAACAGGCTGATCAAGAGGAATATGACAACGGTTGCGATGGTGCGCACGCGATGGCGCAGGCAGGATTTGAGTAATAAACGGTAAATTTCTAGAATGCGGCCGCTGCCAAAAGGACGCGGCGGCGGACCTTTCAAGGTGAGCCGCGCCAGCAGCGGAATCAACGTGATCGCAACCATTAAAGAAATCAACAGCGGGAAAACCACGGACAACGCCAGCTCACGCACAAACAGCTTTGCTTCGCTTTCCACGAACAACACCGGCAGAAACACCAGCACAGTTGTTCCGGTTGCAGCCAGAATCGAGCGGCTCACTTCGCGCGTGCCGTCGTAAACCGCTGCGAATACGCTTTTGCCGCGTTGATAATGCGCAAAAACATTCTCCATGACGACGATGCCGTTATCCACCAGCATGCCGATGGCGAGGGCCAGGCCGCACAACGACAAAATATTCACCGAAAGATCGAAGCCGTACATCAGATTGAAGGTCACCAGCAACGACACCGGAATGGCGATCATCAAAATGATGACAAAGCGCAGATTGCGCAGAAATAAAAAGAGCACAAGCAGCGCCAGCAGCGCGCCGGTCAAGGCCATGCTCTCGATGCGATCGAGGGCTTGTTGAATCATCCCGGCCTGGCTGAAGTTGACGGCCAGCTCGAACCCTTGCGGCGCAAGCTCGCGATTCAATTCCTCGATTTGCGCGAGAACATCGTCGGCAACGGCGAGCATGTTGCTCACATTGTCTTTTTGCACGAAGATGCCCACGCCGGATTTGCCGTCAACGCGATACAGTTGTGTGCGTTCGGCCTGGCTGTAGCCTATATCGGCAACGTCGCGCAGCCGCGTGGGCCCGCGCTCATCAATGATCAATTCGCGCAACTCGCGCAAATCATCGACGCGGCCGAGCAGGTTGACATCCAGATAGCGTCCGGCGGAAACCACGCGGCCCAGATGCTCGGGCTGGCGATGAAATGCGTTGATCTTCTGCTGCACCAGCGGCACCGGAAGGCCCACGGCTTCGCAACGCTCCGGGTCGATCTGAATGCCCACAGTGCTGCGCTGCCCGCCGCCGATGTTGAGATTCACCACGCCGTCGATTTGTTCGAGACGCGGGCGCACGCGCCGTTCTGCCGCCTCGCGTAACTCATCGATGCTGGCTTCCCCGCGAATGCTGAGTTCCATGAGGTAGGTGGAAAGATCCGCCGTATCGAAGCGATTGACTTCGATGCGCGACCCCGCCGGCAGGCGATTCTCCAAGGCGTTCATCTTCTGCTGCAATTTCAGCAGCGCGAATTTCATGTCCGTGCCATGATTGAAAGCGATCTTCGTGGTGGCGTAATCCGCAAAGACATTGCTTTCGATGTCATGCACGCCTTCCAGTGTTGCCAGCTCGGCTTCGATGGCAAACACCAGTTCGCGCTCGATTTTCTCGGGCGAGGCGCCGGCCATGCCGGCGCCAATGTACACTTCCGGCAGGATGAATTGCGGCAGAAGTTGAACCGGCAAGCGCTGCCAGGAGATCGCGCCCAGCAAGCACAGGCCGAGCGCAAGCATGAAGACGGTGATGGGGCGTTTGAGGGAGAAGGAGGTCATGAATATGTTTAGTGACGATTAATCTTTATTCATGTCAAATTATTGGGATGCCGTGATCGACTTCCAATATGGCTTGCAAGAAAGGAGCCTATCATTTATTGCTTTGTCGCCTCTTCACTCATCAATGCAAAAAGATTGTTTTCCGAATCTCGAAAAAACGTCATCCATAAATCATGGGTTGGCATTTTGGCGACGAGATGCGGATCGCCTTCGAACGACACCCCTCGCGAGGATAAAGTTCGGAAAGCGATTTGAATATCATCTACTTTGAAATAGATAATGGAGCTGGTGTGATCGAACTCCGGCTTCTCGGGAAGGCCGAGCATGAGGCGAATACCGCCGCACTCAAAGAACGCCATCTTAGGCACGGTGAAAAGGTGTTTCATGCCCAGCTTGTCGCGGTAGAATGCGACCGCGCGTTCAAGATCATGAACGTTGAGGGCGATTTGCCCGATTTGAGAAAGGCCAAAATTCGCGCTTGCCATGCGTATCTCCCGTCAATTGAAAAACGTTTAACGAAACTTTGGGCGATGAGTTGCTGGAGAAATTCGACGGAAAATCAGGAATGAGTATAACCAGAGCGCGGCAGAAGCGCAATACCTTTTCTACGGCTTCTCTACCCTTGCTTTTGTTTCGAATAAGATTAGATTGCACTGCAACCTCTACTCTAAAATTCAGTAAAATTGCCCCATGCCAATCGACATCCGCCAGCTCTCCAAAACTTATGCAGGCGGCGTTCATGCGTTGCAGAACGTCACCCTCAACATTGCCACCGGCATGTTCGGCTTGCTCGGCCCGAATGGCGCGGGTAAGAGCACACTTATGAAAATTCTCGCGACGCTTGAAACGCCAACCTCCGGCAACGTCTTCATCGATGGTGCAGACATTCATTCGCAACGCCGCCAGATTCGCGCTTCGCTTGGCTACTTGCCGCAATTCTTCGGTGTCTATCCGCAACTGACCGGCGCAGAATTTCTCAGCTATATCGGCCGCCTCAATGGCGTGCCGGCCCGGCGATTACACAATACGGTGCTGCAGATGTTGGAGAATGTGGGATTGGCCGAAGCGCGCGACCGCAAAGCCAAAACGTATTCCGGCGGCATGCTGCGCCGTCTCGGCATCGCGCAAGCGCTCATCGGCAATCCGCGCTTGCTGATTGTGGATGAACCGACCACCGGTCTGGATCCTGAAGAACGCATTCGCTTTCGCAATTTGCTCACGGAAATTAGCCGCGACAAAATCATCATTCTCAGCACGCACATCGTGGGCGACATCTCAAGCACCTGCGAAGATCTTGCAATTCTCGCAAAAGGCAGGGTGGCCTATCGCGGCCGTCCCGATACTCTGATCGCCAAGGCCGCCGGCAAAGTTTGGCAGGTTTTGATCGATGAGGCAGATTTTTCGCATATCGCTGCGCGCATGCAGGTGATATCAACGATTCCGAAACAACCGCATTTGTTGCTGCGCGTAGTCGGCGATCCGATCGCGGGCTATGATATGCAAAGCCTCGCACCCAATCTTGAAGATGCGTACATGCACTTTATGGAATCAGAAGTGGGGCAACGGGTGGAGGAGGAGACGGATTGAGGAATTTTACCCAACACTTCACCTATCCATAGATCCAATAATCCTTCGAACGAAGCATCTATGTTCAAAAGCCTGCGTTACATTCTTACGATTGCCGCTGCCGAGCGTATGATGCTCTACCGCACCGCAAAGTTCTGGGTGCTGGCGGGCATCGGCGTCTTAATCATTCTCTTCTTCCTGGTCGCCATGACCATTGCTTCAATTGTCGATACCGGCGCGCCCGGCGAATTTCTGCTGACCGGCACAGATGCGTTTTTGGCCATCTACTTTTTCAGCTATGTGCAGGCCATCTTGATCATTTTCGTGGCCGGCGATTTTCACAAGGCCGAGGAAAAATCGCGTTTGGAACAGGTGATGCTCTCGCGCCCGATGACGACGGCAAACTGGGTGATGGGCAAATACTTGGGCATTGTAAGCGGGTTGTTCTATCTCAATCTTTTTTTGATCGCACTGGCAACGATTGGCCGCGTTTTCAAAGTCATTTTCATGGGGGCGGATTTCAATATCCTGCCGTTTCTCAAATATGTCACCATTGCCGCTCTGCCCGCGATGTTGTTCATGACCTCGCTGGTCTTTTTTCTCGTGAGTCTGTTGCGGTCACAAGCCCTGGCGATCATTCTGCCGCTGGGTTATGTCGCCGCTATTCTCTTCTATTTTCATCATCAGTATCTCGGCTTGCTGGATTACGGCGCTTTCTTTGCGCCCTTGTTTCACGGTGATCTCATCGGATTCGGCGACATTACGAGGGTGTTGTGGCAACGTTTCTTCTTTGTGCTGTTAGCAATCGCGTTGCTTTGTTTTTCGATTATCCTGTATCCGCGCCTGGAACAATCGCTGGCCTCGCGGCGCTTGACGCAATTCTCGGCCGCCGGCTTGCTGTTGGGCGCGGCGCTGGTAGCGTACACCATGATTTCGCAGCATCAAACACAGCAAGCAACGCGCAAGGCGGATTATGCCTATCAACAACAATGGACGTCACACGCGCTCAGCCAGGTCAAACATTATGATTTTGATGTGACGTTTCATCGCAAGCCCGTGGTTCTAGACGTCAATGCAAAACTCGCCGTTGCGAACCCGAATCCCGCGGCAATGCCACAATTGCTGTTTGCCTTGAACGGCGCGTTGCGCGTCAGCAGCGTAACCTGGCATGACGGCGCTGCGATTCCATTTGAGCAGAAGCATCAACTCTTGCAATTGGAATTGGGCGAGCGGGCGCTGGAACCGGGCGCGGTTGATACGCTGCAAATTGCCTATGCCGGCAAAATTGACGCTGACGGTTTCATGTTGGATCGCTTGCCCGAAAGCAAAGGCCTGATCCGCAAAGACAATGGCCCGTGGATCAAAGGCAGCATTTCAGCCTGGTTGGGCGATGATTTTGCCGTGTTGCCGGCGCAATGCGGGTGGTATCCTGTTCCCGGCGCTGCCGCGGGCTATGCCTATGAAACGCCGCGGCCGCAAAATTTTGCCACGGCGACGATGCGCGTGCGTGCGCATAAAGATCTGCGTGTGATCACACAAGGAGAATTGCGTGACGAGCAGCCTGAGGGTGAAAATACACGAACAACTTTTGAAGTGCCGGCTCCGGTCCCCGGCTTTTCGTTGAATCTCGGCGCCTATCAACGCCTCGCGCGCACGTTCAAGCAAACCGAAGTCGAGCTTTACTTTCGCGACAAGCATCTGCGCGATTATGAGTTGTTTGCCGAGGTCGCCGACACGTGTTTTGAAGCCATCGAACGCATGTTCGAAATCTTTGAAGAAGTCGCGGGTGTGCCCTATCCCTTTGCCCGGCTGGCGCTGGTCGAGACGCCGCTGCAAATGCAGATTTACATGACGCCCCACGGCGTCGAGAATATTCTCCAGCAACCCGGCATTGTGATGTTCGATGAGGTCAATATCCTCGGCCAGCGTTTCAAGAAACGCATCGAAAGCCGCACCAGCCAGGCGCGCCGCCGCGGCCGCGATGATTCGCCGGCGCGCATCAAGCGCGATGTTTTTGTCGAGGCGGTGCTTGATTTCCTCTTGCCGGACGAATATTGGCGCGGCGATGGCAGCTACCAATCACCGGTGCGCAATTACGTTCACTTTCAACTAGGCATTGCGGATCCCGTGCTCAGCCGCGCGCTGGAGTTGCAGCTTTATGAAGAGTGTGAACGCCGCACGCATGACGCATTTTATCCGGATCGTTGGAACGCCGCGCTCAGCAGCTTTGATCGCATCCGCCAGATGGACGGCAACTGGACTCTGCGCCGGCGCTACGATGTCGAAGTCGATTCCGTGTTCGAAAAACTGGAGAAAACGCCTCTGGCAATGCTGCGCCCACAGGCCAAGGGCAATCTTTACCGCGCCTGTGTTGACTTCAAAGCGCCGCCGGTTTTGCAAATGCTGCGTGAACGTGTCGGCGAGAAAAATTATGCCGCGGCGTTGCGCAAACGCATCGCCGAACATCGCTATCAGTTGATGACTACAGAAGAATTCCTCGAAACGGTCCAATTGGTTTCGGACGAAGATCTGCACGATTTTTATGAGCAATGGTTTGAGCAGCCGACGTTTCCAGGCTATCGTATTTCGCTGGCGGAAGCGTATAAACTGGATACCGGCAAGATGCACATGATGCATCAAGTGCGCGTGCGTGTGCAAAACGGCGAGAAGGGCGACGGCTTTGTGCGCGTCGTGTGCAAAACGGAAAACGATAATATTCGCCGCAATCTCCGGTTGGGCAGTTATGAAGAAAAAGAAATCCAATTCGCGGTGGCGGAACTGCCGAAAAATGTGCAAATTATTCCTTATTTTTCGCGCAATCGCGGCGAGATCATGAAATCGATCAACCTGAATAACCGCGTGCGCCGCGGCGCGCCGCGCGACACGGTGTTTACAACGGTATCTTCCGGGGATTCGCTGGTATTCGTGTTGGACGACCAGGACGAAGGGTTTTTCACGCCCGTCAGTCAGGAGGCGAAATACTTGCGCCCTCCTTCAAAAGGTTTGGCATGGTGGGAGAACACCAACCCGCTGGCGTATGGCAAATACTACTTTGGTTTCCGCATCAAAAGCGGCGGCAGCGGCGATTACCCCGCGCGCTGGGAAGCGAACGTGCCGCGCAGCGGCGATTATGACTTGAGCTTTCATCTGCCCATGAGCAACAATTGGTGGTCGCGCAACATGAGCCGGACGTTTCAACTCACTGTGACGAGTGCGGAAGGCAAAAATCGTGTGAACTTGCAGCCGCAAGAAACCGCTGACGGCTGGCTGTCGCTCGGGCGTTATCATTTCAAAAAAGATTCTCCCGCGATCATTGAATTGTCAGATGCCGGCAACGGCTTTGTCATTGCAGACGCCGTGCGCTGGGAAATGGTGGAGTGATGTGGGATTTTGGATGGTTGATCCTGGTTGTTGGTGGTTGGTTGCTGGTGTAACGTCACCTTGATTTGCGTGAGAACTCTTTAATTGTCATCCAGAAAGGACCTTGTGAAGTACTCGG
>QEVD01000699.1 GCA_003576975.1 Candidatus Zhuqueibacterota bacterium | reverse complement strand
GGCTGTGGCATCCCCGTCAATCTTAATCTCTTTGTCGATCTTAATGGTGCTCATCGCAAAGAGATTGCCGTAATAGGTGTTGGGATCGCCGCGCTGGAAATAGATTCCGCCGTTGGAATGGATATCGCCTTTCGAAGCCGAATGCTTCGAGCGCGCGATCGTCACTTGCTCGTCGGCGAGGAAGGCGTATGGCGAGACCGTGGAGACTTTGATTGTGGTTGCATTGTCGATTGCCAGAAAACTAAACTCATTGTTGGCAAACCAGCCATAGCGATTGCCGCCCACGGTGCTGCCAATAATGTCGGTCGCATCACTCAGCGTCCAGGTTTTGAGCGTTGTACCAGAACTGTTGATGATGCTCAATTCCACTACAAGCACGCCGCTGCCATTATCATAGAACTTGTGCTGAAACGTATACCAGCCTGTGGCCGTAATGGCAAACGGCTCACGCCCGGGGTTCTTGGGAAAAGAATTTGCTCGCCCCGCATTATTACTTGCGCTGAAGACAAATCGTGGACCGCTGCCTGTTCCATCCGTATCGTTGTAGAAGCCTCCATTAAAGACAAAGTCACGCCGATGAGCGCCCGAAGGCTGGTTGATCGCGGAGGTGAAATCAAAGCGTGTATCATTTGTTGAAGTAGCGCTCAAATTGAGGTAAATATCGACTGAGGTGAGATAGCCAGCGGCTGGAAATACGCCACCGACGGCACAAGCTGTTGCAGCACAGCCTGGTACGAAACTGTAGCCACCCCAGTTTGTGGCAGCGCTGCTCGCTTGTGTTCCGCCAACGCCGCTGCCCGCAGCTTCAGCGTGAAAACTGCCGGTTTTTGAAATCACGCCATTGGTTCCGGAAGCAACTCTCGTGGCATGGAGCCCTGTAAAAACATCCCAGCTCGAATTATCCACTTCAAAACCCTGGAAGGAAAAGGTCTGTGCGAAGACCGGTGCGGCACAGAGCAGTAGGGTAAAACATAGGAAAAGTAACTTTTTCATTGCACTTTCTCCTCGATTCGGTGTTTTTTCAAATCAAACATGTCGTGCATAAAACATTAGATGATAAAATGAAGATTGAGACTCCAGACCTGCCCAAGGAGATGTGACCATCGGGCAGGCCCTTATCCAAATTTTACGCGAATTGCTGTCGCATCACCTCCTTTGCGCTATTCGCATCGAACGCGTGCACTCTAGTCGTAAAAAACCATGCACTACCCTTTTTGTCAATCCTGCCTGGGCGGGATCTTGTGAAGGTTCAAGCTCGGCGCCGATAAATTTATCGGGTTCCGAGAAAAGACAGATGAAGTAGCTATACAAATCAAAGATGACAGTGCACGAACTCAATTGAGTTCTTTCCAGCCATGAGGATTTAAGAACGAAAAACTTACTACTTGAAGATTTTTTCTCAACACCTGTTGAAAGTAGTGGTAAATCCCTTTCGGTGTTTTATTAGAGGTAAGAGGTAGCCCGTTCGAAGTCTATCAAGTTATATGCCAAACCCTTCATTCCCCAAGATTGCAACGTCTTGCCAGATTAGTTGTTGTTAATTCATCTGATAGCCGAGAGCCTTCTCAAGTTTTGTCGGTCATTTGCAAGTAAGCGCTTCTCACCTTCGATAAATTGTTTCGCAAGAACAAAAAAAGTTGAGCAGAAGGTCGACATTCTTTTGGTGCCAGGGCAACAAGAAGCTGCCAACCTCCTGCTTCAAGGTCGCAGTTGCGACCCCTAATACGTCATAAGTCGAAAGTGGACGAGGTCTGGCTGTAGATCGAAACATCTGACCTCAGCCATGCCCAATTCATTTTACAAACGACATGCGGCGCGTTTCAGAATAGGTTGCTGCGCCGGATTGATCTTGCACAATGATGCGATAGAGATACACGCCGGTCGCCACGGTTTGGCCA
>QEVD01000698.1 GCA_003576975.1 Candidatus Zhuqueibacterota bacterium | reverse complement strand
CTTCAATTGGGTGCCGAGTAGTCATGAAAGATTACCACATCAACATCTTTTACAGCGCCGAAGACGGCGGTTATATCGCCGACATCCCTGATTTGAAAGCTTGCTCAGCGTTCGGCAAGACGCCATCAGAAGCGCTCAAGCAAGTTGAGATTGCCAAAAAAGCTTGGCTGGAAGCAGCTCGCACCGAGGGTAAGCCCGTTCCCAAGCCAAAATATCGTCCGGTTATCTATCAAGCGCCTGCATACGCTTCGGCGGCTTGATTGCGGCGGTTGAGCTAAATTTTTGGGTTCTACAGATCAGTCTGCATATTTCTCAATTCGACTTATGATTGTGGAGGTTCAAATATGAAAACCATTCAATTGACAATCGAAGATGATTTGTTAGACCGCATTAATCAAGAGATTACTCAAAAGCAAACCAACTTATCTGCGTTTGTCAGGGAATCACTTATTCATTATCTTCAGAGGTTAGAAATCCGAGAATTGGAAAAGCAGCACCGCAGCGGTTATAGCAAGCATCCCGTCGAAAAAGGTGAGTTTGACGTTTGGGAAGACGAACAAATGCAAAATCAAAACTGGGCGCCTTAATCACCAAATTGCCTGATGCAAAAATGTCTGAAATCAAACCAGGCTTGCTTTTTGCCCTCGGGTTCGATGATTGAAAAACCAGCGAAGCTTGATGCACATGCCGCCTCTGCCTTGGCGAATCGTTCCCACAAAATGATGTAACGGTGCTAAAGTTGATTACGATGTGTTCAATATAATGTTAGCATAACTCATTCGAAGGATCAGAAACGCATGCCCATCAACAACCTCATGACCAACTCTGATGTCGTCGTCATTGGCGGCGGCCCCGCCGGTTCCACAGTGTCCGCCCTTATTGCACAACATGGTTACAAGGTTCAGCTTTTTGAGCGTGAAAAATTCCCGCGCTTTCATATCGGCGAGTCGTTGATTCCCGAAACCTATTGGGTGCTCAAGCGGCTCGGTATGCTTGAGAAAATGAAGAACAGTCACTTCGTGAAAAAATACAGCGTGCAGTTTGTCAACGCCTCAGGCAAGCTCTCCGCGCCATTTTACTTTTGGGACAACAAGCCGCATGAATGCTCGCAAACCTGGCAGGTGGTGCGCAGCGAATTCGATTTGATGATGCTCAACAACGCGCGCGAACACGGTGTTGTAGCGCATGAAGGCGTGCGCGTGCGCGACGTGTTGTTCGACAATCAGCGCGCGGTGGGCGTCAAAATTCAATTGCCGGACGGCACACAGCAGGAAGTCAGCGCGCGCGTCGTTGTTGATGCCAGCGGCCAGAGCGGCTTGCTGCAAAATAAATTCAAGCTGCGTGTCTGGGATCCGATTCTCAACAAAGGCGCGATTTGGACCTACTGGCAGGGCGCTTATCGCGACAAAGGCCGCGACGAAGGCGCGACCATGGTTCTACAAACCGCAAACCGGTTGGGATGGTTTTGGTACATTCCGCTGCACGATGATCGCGTCAGCGTCGGCGTGGTTGCGCCATTCGATTATCTCTTCAAAGGCCGCAAAAGCCACGAAGAAACTTATAACGAAGAAGTCGAGCGCTGTCCGGCCGTGAAAGAGCGCGTGTCCTCCGGCAAGCGCATCACCGGTTACTTCGCCACCAAAGATTATTCTTATCGCGCCACACAAGCGGCCGGCGAGGGTTGGGTCACGATTGGCGATGCTTTCGGCTTTCTCGATCCGCTGTATTCCTCCGGCGTGTTGCTCGCATTGAAATCCGGTGAAATGGCCGCCGATGCCATCGTCGAGGGTTTTCAAAAGAAAGATTTGTCTGCGGCGCAGCTTGGCCAGTGGGGCGAGCTTTTCAATCAAGGCGTCGATCGCATGCGCCGTTTGGTGTGCGAGTATTACGACGGCTTCAGCTT
>QEVD01000086.1 GCA_003576975.1 Candidatus Zhuqueibacterota bacterium | reverse complement strand
AAGCGAAGCGTACTCCCGGCTTTTGCGCTAAGCGCGGCATTGCTGTTTGGCTGTTCGCAGGAAAAGCCGGTCGAACCCGACCTCACCTCACCCGACAATGCTGCAATAAACCTCGACAGCATGGCCGAGCTTGAGCAGTTGATCGCCAAGCACAGCGAAGGCGAGGTTAGCTTGGAGAAGAAAGGGCGAACGGTCGAATTGCCCGCGGGATCACATGATGGACTCGCTGCGGCAATTGCCGCCGCCGGCAAGAGGGGCACCGTCATCGTCAAAGCCGGGCTGCACACGGAATCGCAAACCGTCACCATCACGCGAGAAGTTAGAATCATCGGCGAACACGGCGCGATGTTCGAATTCGACACCCAGCCCTGGCCTCCCTCCGCTGAAATCGATCCGGCGCTGCACATTAAAAACGCCGATGACGTGGTGATCTGGAATGTGGAAATTCGCCCCGCGGGCAGCATCGGCGGCACCGCCATTCTGGTTGAAGATTCTGAAGACGCCATCGTCGGCCGCAGCACCATCCGCGAGCATCAATTCTCCGTGTTGCTCGAAGGCGGCGACGAGGCCGAGATTTACAAAAACACCATTATCGCGAGCACCGCCTGGCAAACCGGAAATCCCGCCGAAGTACACGGCATTGTCGTGATCAACGGAAAGAAAGTCGAGATTGAGAAGAACGATATTAGCAACGCTTTGTTCGGGCTTTGGGCGTGTGACGAAAAAGGTGAGATCGAGCGCAACACGTTTCATGAAAATTTTATCGGGTTGATTTTGTGCAAAGTTCCCGATAGTGCTTTTCCTCTGCCGGGCGGAAAACTGGCCGGTTCCGCGCTGGCCGCAACAGAGTGGAAGACAGAAGACAACAATGCCACCGGCAATTTCGACGCCGGCTACCTCGTCATTGACGGCGCCAACAACAACCGCTTGAAGAATAACAAGGCCTCGAACAACGGCACCTACGACATCGACCTGACCGGCGATACGTTTCGTTTTGGTTTCCTTACGCCAAAGTCATTTGAGAACAAAGTGATTGCCGGGCGCTATCAAAATGTGAGAATCAAAGATTGCGGCGAGAACAACACCATCATCGGCGGGCAGTTGGTGGACAATTCGCAGGATCCGTGTAACTAAACCGAGAGGTGTGATGGGGGGCTGTTTTACCAAAGCAGCTTCATTTTTCGCCCGTCCAAAATTCATCCGGCAAAGGCGCATCGAAATCATCACTCATCCAAATCTTGCCGCGCTGCAAGCCCGCGACACGACGTTCGCGCTTGGGTTTGGAGATGGGGACCAAGCGCGCCAAAGGCTGGCCGCCTTCGGCGATGATGATTTCATTTCCTGCTTGCGCCAGGTTGAGCAACTCCGCCAGCCGGGCTTGGGCGTCTTGCAGGGTGACGGTTTGTGTAGTCATCGTCGATACTCCTGTTATGTTTCGGCGAATCAATCTGGCCGCAAAATACCAATCCCGGCACCCGTATGCAAGGCGTTCTTCAGTTGTCGATGTTTCTGCACAGTGAATTGTTGAGTTCAAGACGACGTTACAATACATACATTAACAGAGATTCATCAAACCTCCGCACCACAACTTTGAAAAAGCAACAGCGATGAAACGACAAGAACTGTTCAGTATTGCAATGGTGATATGCTCGTCATTGTGCTTTATTGTATCTAATGCTTTAGGTCAGGCCTCCAGCAATAGCCAATTGCTGGGGCTGCCGCCGGGATTTGATTGTGAAGTTGTTATCGACGCGAGTCAAGGCTTGGCGCTTCCTCATCATCTCGATTTCGATAGCCAGGGCAACCTGTACATTTCGACTGCCAGCCCATCCTCTGGCATTGCCAGAATTACCCCAAGCGGTAGCGCGACGTTTAGTTCGACTCTTCTTGATCCAGATGGAGTGGCCGTCGATGGTCAAGATAACATCTTTGTCGCTGGAGGCGATAGAGTTACGCTGGTCCAATCATTCACAGGAGGCAGTGATACGCCGTTTGCCTCGGGCTTTACCAACTTAGACGCAATCGCCATTGACAGTCAAGGCAATTTAGTCGTACTGGATAACGAATTCTATGTCAAGAAGATTTCCAGGCAAACTGGCGCCATTCAGCTTCTTTATACAGTATCGGGCCACTTCACCGGAGATGTTGAGTTTAATAACAATGATGAACTGTTTATTTCGGCGAATACTCCGGGACAGATTATCAAGATAGATGCTGCGGGTAATGCCGAGAACATCATTCCTGCTTCACCTGCTTTGAACCCAGGATTTGGCGCGCTGGAATTTGGCCCCGGAGGAGCATTTGGAAGTGATTTGTTTATCGTCCTAACTGAGGGATCAGAAAACACAATCATGACCGTAGGCGCAAATGGGCAATTGTTTACATTCGCACAACCGGCTATTCCCATTGGCGGCCTAACCTTCAGCCCCAGCGGTGAACTTTATGTTTCAGAAATTACGGCGACTGGAAGGATTTTTAGAATTTTTCCAACCGCAACACCGGACTGCGTCCCTTCGCCTTCTGGATTAGTTGGCTGGTGGCCGGGAGAAGGCGATGCCAGTGATATTCAAAATGGTAATCACGGCATACTCCTAAATGGCGCAACGTTCGTTGCAGGCAAAGTTGGCCAAGCCTTCAAATTTGACGGCATAAACGATTATGTCTCTTTGCCACCCAATTCTGGAACCGGAGATTTTACCATTGAGTTTTGGGAAAAGAGCAGCAGCAATGCCTTGTACAGGGTCGCGCTAGGCTTTGCTGCGAGCGCGAGTCCAGCCACGAGCAATCTAATTTTTGATTTCAATGATCCAGATTTACCCGGTGGCGTCGGTTTGTGGGTGTATTGGAATGGCTCCGGTGCCAACAGGATCACGACGGGTACTATTGGTACCTTCACAAATGGTCAATGGCATCATATTGCATTGACGCGATCTGGTCCCAACATGACTTTATATGTAAACGGGGCCTCAGTTGGCTCTACAGTTTATGCTCCGGCTATTGATTTGTCCAATTTTGATGTTACCTACATCGGCGCTTCTGCACCAAATCCGGGCAACTTTTGGGATGGTTCCGTTGATGAAGTCTCAATTTACAGTCGCGCCCTGAGCGTTTCAGAAATCCAATCCATCTACAACGCCGGTGGCGTGGGCAAGTGCACAGAGTGTACGCCTCCGGAAGTGAGCATCACTGGCGACGATCCGGTGTGCCCGAACTCGACGCAAACTTACACGGCAACCACCGATGCCGCCAATCCAGCCTTTGCATGGTCAGTCACCGGCGGCACGATCAACGGCGACAATACCGGCAGCTCGGTGAGCGTGACTGCGGGCGGCGTTGGTGCGATGATGGTAAGCGTTGAAGTGACCGACGGCACGACGAATTGCAGTAACACAGTCACGCGCGAAGTAACGGTGGAAGACGCGGAAGCGCCGGTGATCACACCTGCAACGAACCCGATCATGCTTTGGCCGCCGAATCACAAATACGTCACGATCAATCTCAGCCAATGCGTTGCCGCAGTTTCTGATAATTGCGCTGATCTCACAGCGGGCAATGTGATGATCAGCAAAGTAACCAGCGACGAGCCGGAGGATGCGCTGGGCGGCGGCGACGGCAACACCGAGAATGATATTGTCATTGCGGGCGACTGCCAATCCGTGCAACTGCGCAGCGAGCGGCTGGGCAGCGGCAATGGCCGGGTTTACACGATTCATCTTTCTCTGAATGACGGCAACGGCAATGTCGGCACGGCCACGCGCTTGGTCACCGTGCCGAAGAGCCAAAACGGCAATCCGGCGGTGGATAATGGAATCGCCTACGAAGTGATGAGTGATTGCAACGGCATTGGGAAGCTATCTGGAAATACCGGCTACACCATTGAGCATGAAACGTTGCCGGAAGATTTTGCCCTTTTCCAAAATTATCCCAATCCGTTCAATCCCACAACGGAAATCTCCTTTGCATTGCCCGAAGCAAGCGACGTGACGTTGGCGATTTACAACAGCTCCGGCCAACTCGTCCGTTTGCTGGCTTCTGGACAAAAAGCGGCTGGACGTCATAGCTTGGTGTGGGATGCCAAAGATCAATTTGGCGTGCCAGTAGCGAGCGGCGTCTACTTGTACACGCTCAAAGCCGGTAATTTTGTAGCGCAGCGTAAGCTCATTTTAATGAAGTGACCCGGCTTTTGACACCTCTTTCTATTTTCGAGATCGCTTGAGTGCGACCCGGAGTATGAGATACCATCCTTCTCTCAAACGTGGCCGTTAAACCGCCGCCCGGGAGCTGATTTATTGTCAGCCATAGCTCCTGGGCGGTTTGGTTTCAATCTGCCTCGATTCCCCTTCCTTTTTAAGATGCCATTCTGTCTTTGAGTAGTACGTTGTCCTTCATATTAGGCTATCTCAATTTCAAAAATTTCAAATACATATAGAGAGAATTCGTAGCAATGAAGGTGTGCAAAAGTTATTATAAAATTTAATTTACTCTTAACGAAACTATTCTATTCTGTAATAGTAAAAGCTCAAACAATTTTTAACCAGGAGTCATGATGTCAAAAAATGAAATTGCCATTCTCGGGCTGTTGTCGGAATCTCCCATGCACGGGTATCAAATTCATCAGGAGATCACGCGACGCGAGATGGATTATTGGGCAAAGATCAAACTGGCGTCGATTTACACCACGCTCACGCGACTAGAAGAGGGCGGGTTGATCAAATCCGAAAAGGAAAAAGTGGGCAATACGCCGGAGCGCACGGTTTATTCGATCACCGAGAAAGGCCGCAGCGGATTGAGCGACATGGTCGAATATTTTCTGCGCGAAGACGACCGGCCGGAATGGCCGTTTGGCCTGGGCGTGGCCTTCATTCAAGGCGCGCCGCGCGAGCGCGTGCTGGCCGCGTTGCAGTATCGCCGCGAAAAACTGACGCAATGTGATCTCGATTTGCACGATCATCTGATCAAACTGAAAGAGCAGATTCCCTTCAATTGGTTTTTGTTGATCGAAAACGCGCACAAACACATGAAATTGGAATTGGAATGGCTCGATCAACTTACCGCGCAAGTGCAGGCAGAACCGCACTGGGGTCTCGCCTGGCCGCCCGAGTTGAAGCTAAAGCATCAAAAAGCACACGAGGCCTCGACGCGCGCGCTGTCAACGAAAGCGGCATGACGCGATTGAGCCCAGGCGGCACTTGACTTTCTTTGTAACGCAGAAAACAGCCAAAAGGTTTTTGCAGTACGAAACAGCAGTGTTAAGATTGCAAACAATCATGACAGACATACAAGCTAACGGAGGAAAATTTATGTACGCATTGAAGCGCATTTTTCTTTTTTTCATGCTTGCCGCGACGGTTTCAACGGCGGTTGCGCAGGACGCCGAACCGATCTTGGCGATGAATACGCCGGCAGCCTCGCCGAAGCCCAACGGCGCGTTTCTCACGCTGGATGATGCCGTGAAAACCGCGCTGGAAAACAACCTGTCGCTGCAGGCTGCTTCGAATGGCGTGCGCGCTTCGCAATGGGGCGTGAAGAAAGCCTATCTCGACTATCTGCCGCAAGTCAATTTCAATCTGCAATATACGCGTTTGGATCAGGGTACGCTCGATCGCGCCAATGCCTTCTACAACTTCGTCAATGATCCGGCCAATGGCCAGTTTCTGCCGGATGAATTGCGGCGCAATGTGCGGCCGGGCGCATGGCGCAATTCCTACGGCCCCTCGGTAACCGTGCTGCAACCGATTTTCACCGGCGGCATTCTGTCTTCACAACTGGGCCTGGCGCAGGCTCTCGACGTGCGCAGCCAGGCGGGTCTTGAAGCAACGCGCCAAGACGTCATTTTCCAAACGCACAACGCTTACTTTCAGGTGCTGAAAGCGCATGAGTTGTTGGCTCTGGCAGAAGAGTCGCATCGTTCGGCGCAAGAGCATCTTTCCAATTCCAAGAAGATGCTGGAAGTCGGTTTGCGCGCGCGCAATGAAGTTTTGCGCTTCGAGGTGGCGCTGGCCACGGCCGAGAATAATTTGGTGGTGGCGCAGAATAATCTCGAACTCAGCCGCGCCGGCCTCAATCAAGTGATGGGTCTCAATCTTGAAAAAGAAGCGACGCTGAAGCCGGTGGAAGATTTTGGCTGGACCGCGCCGCGCACGCTGGAAGAACAAACCGAAATTGCCTTGCGCCGCAACCCCGGCGTGCAAGTAATGAAATCGAACGTCTCCGCGCAGCAAGCGGCAGTGGGCGTAGCGCGCTCGGGCTTTCTGCCGAAGGTGAGTCTGGCGTACAATTACTCCTGGGAAGCAAATGACACCTGGGCTTTCGACAGCATCAAGAGCTGGTCGTTGGGAATTGCTGCAAGTTTTCCGGTGTTCAACAGCTTCCAGAATTATGCCGGATTGCAGCAGCAGCGCGAGACCCTTCAGCAAGTGCGCAAGATGGAAGATGATTTTGTGCGCGTGTTGCAGTTGCAGGTGAAGCAGGCGTCGTTGAATTTGGGCGCAGCCGAGAAGCGCATGGTGATTACCGAAAAAGCGGTGGAAGAAGCCAACGAAAATTTGCGCATCGTGAACAATTCTTATCAGGTCGGCCTGCTTTCAAGTCTCGATGTAATTGATGCGGAAGTCTCTGCGCAAGCCGCCAAAGCCAGCCGCATCGACGCGCGTTATGATTTCTTCCTGGCCAAAGCCCAGTTGGCGCGGGCGATGGGTGTGTTGGGCAGGTGAACGAGTTAAGGAATCAAAATTAAATAACTTTCCCATATCTCAAACCGCGAATGAACGCGAATTAGAAATATATTAGCGTACATTCGCGTTTATTAGCGGTTGTAGAAAATGGGTATGTTATTTATAAGGCGTTTTTATAGCGGTTTTTCGTGGGCGGCTGTCGAAGCCACTAAACTCACAGTTGCGACAGTGCCCCACAAGGGGGCAAGACTACGACTCCTGCACACGCATTTGAAAGATGCTATAAGCGAGAGAAGCAGACAGAGAGTTAGATTTTTTGAGTTTTTGTCATTGATAATTGAGTTGAAAGGATTTTATGAAATCGAAGATAGTTCTCGGACTGCTGTTTGCCACCGCACTGATCAGCTTCGCGGCGTGGAGCCGCTGGTCGAATGACAAATCTGATAAGCCTGCTGCGGCGCTGCCGCTAGCAGTCAAAATTCAAGTGCTGGCGCCGGCAGAGATAGCGCAAACGCTGACCGTCTCCGGCACGCTCGTGGGAGAAAACGAGGCCACGGTCATTTCCGAAACCAACGGAACCGTGGTGGCCGTGCGTGCGCAGGTGGGCGACTGGCTGAAGCAGGGTCAAACCATTGTGCAAATCGAGAATGATTTGAAGCGAGTTGCCTTGGAACAGGCGAAAGCGCAATTGCTCACTGCGCAAACCAATCACGATAAAGCCCAAAAGGATTTAGAGCGCTACGAGGAGCTGTTTAAACAGCAAATTACCACGCAAAGCGTAATCGAAAGCGCGCGCCTGGCCGAGCGCGCCGCCGAAGCGCAGCTCAAAAGCGCAGAAGCGGCCCTGAAATTGGCGCAACGCCAGTTTGATGATTCTTTCATCAAAGCGCCGCTTGCCGGACGTCTGGCCGATCGCTATGTCGATCAAGCGGCGATGGTGATGCCGGGCGACAAAATCGGCGTCATCGTGGATGGCCGTCAGATGAAATTGAAAACCAGCGTGACGGAGAGTGAGATTGCATTACTGCGCAGCGGACAGACGGCCGAAGTGATTGCCGATGCATTGCCGCAGCAGAGATTCACCGGCAAGGTTATTTCCGTGGCGCAGAAGGCCAACAGCGAACGCACGTATCCGGTCGAGATTCTCGTGCCGAATGATGCGCAAGAATCGTTGAAAAGCGGCATGTTTGGCCGGGCGTTCGTGCAAGTGGCAAAGGCGGAAGCGGCATTGGTCGTTCCGAGTTCAGCAGTGTTGACGGATCCTTCCGGCAGCTATGTGTTTATCGAAGAAAGCGGAGTTGCGAAACGTGCAGCGGTGCAAGTTGGGATACAACAGAACGATCAGACGCAAATTGTTGGCGGCCTCGAAGCGGGCGCGAAGTTGGTGGTTTCCGGGCAACAGAGGTTGTCTGATGGCGCAAGAGTTGTTGTAGAAAATTAGTTATCGGTAACTTGTTGCTGGTGGCTTCAGAGAACAAGCAGCCAGCGACCGGCAACAGCCGGTTACGTATCACGTGAATAGAAATTCCAAAGCATAGATTCAAGGCATACATATGTCAATCACCGAAGTCTCGATCAAACGGTCGGCCTTTATCACAATGATCTTCACCGCGCTGGCAGCGCTCGGCATTTTTGCCTACTCGCAGATGGGCGTCGATTTGCTGCCCAAGATGGATTGGCCGATGGTTTCGATCGTGACCATCTATCCCGGCGCCGGGCCGAAAGAAGTTGAAAGCGCGGTTTCCAAGCCGATCGAGGAGGCGCTCTCCAGTCTCAACGGCTTGAAACATATTCGTTCTTTTTCGAATGAGAATATCTCCGTGCTGCTGGCGGAGTTTTCCTTCACCACGGATGTCGAAGTTGCAACGAATGAAGTGCAACGCAAAGTTGACGGCGTGCGTGCGGATTTGCCCAAGGAAATCTACACGCCGACGGTGACGAAATCCGACATTAACGATTTCCCCATTGTGCGCATTGCGATGAGCGGCGTGAATTCGGACGCGCGCGCGTTGCATCAATTCGCAGATGAACACGTGGCGCAGCGACTTGAGCAATTGCCGGGCGTGTCGAGCGTGGAAATCGTGGGCGGCCTGGTGCGTGAAATCCGTATCGAAGTTGACAACGATCGCTTGCGCGCTTACAACCTTTCGATTGTGCAGGTGAGCCAGGCGCTGCAACGCGAGAATCTTGATTTCCCCACTGGAAAAATCAATTCTCCCGAGAGCCAGTACATTGTGCGTGTCGCCGGCCAGTTCAAATCTCCGGAAGCGATGAATAGCATCGTGCTGGCAGCGCAAGGCGACAGCAAAATCTATTTACGCGATGTTGCCACCGTGCTCGATACCTATAACGAAGATGTCACCTACACCCGCCTGAACGGCGAGCCGGCAATCGGTTTGTATTTGCAGCGCCAATCCGGCTCCAACTCTGTGCAAGTTGCGCAGCGCGTGCGGGAAGAACTGGTTAAAATCGAAGCCGAACAACGGGGCGATATTCACTTCGAAGTCGCACAAGACATCACGCAATTCACTTTGCACTCTGTTGATGAAGTCAAGCGCGATCTCGGCTTGGCGGTGTTGATGGTGGCTCTGGTTTTATTCGTCTTCCTGCACAGTTTCCGCAACTCGTTTATCGTGCTGCTCTCCATTCCGACGAGTTTGGTGACCACCTTCATCATGATGCAGATCTTCGGCTTTACCATCAACCTGGTGTCGTTGATGGCCCTGGCTCTGGTGATCGGCATTCTGGTGGATGATTCCATTGTTGTGCTGGAGAATATTCATCGCCACCTCGAGCATGGCGAAGAGCCTAAAGTTGCCGCGCTCCGGGGACGCAACGAAATTGGCTTTGCCGCCATGGCGATCACGCTGGTGGATGTCGTGGTGTTTCTGCCGATTGCTTTGATCGGCGGCATCGTGGGAAAAATTTTCAAAGAGTTCGGGTTGACCATCGTGGTGAGCACGCTGCTTTCGCTGTTCGTTTCGTTTACTCTCACACCGATGCTGGCTTCCAAGTGGTCACGTGCCGGCCGCACAACGTTCCGCTGGCGCTGGTTGCACAACATGATCGACAAGTTCGAGGCCTGGCAGGATAAATTGAATGAACGCTATCGCCATTTGTTGGCGTGGAGTCTTGATCACCGCAAAACCATTGTCGCGACAAGTTTTGTTTTGTTGATCGCGAGTTTGACGCTGGTGCCGCTGGGTTTGGTGGGCAGCGAGTTTATGAGTGAGGCTGATCGCGGCGAGTTTGCCATTAACCTTGAAATGCCGATTGGCACGGCGCTGGATCTCACGGACAACGCCACCCAGCGCGTTGAAAGCATGCTGGCAAATTTGCCGGAGGTGATGCGTTATCTTGCCACCGTGGGCAAATCCCAAAACGAATGGACCAGCGCGAAGCGCCCGAACGTGGCGCAAATTGCAGTGACGCTCAAGGAGAAGCGTGAGCGCGAGCGCAGCACGGCAGAAGTCATGAATATTATCGCGCAGCACGCAGCAAAAATTCCCGGCTTGCAAGTGCGCATGAGCCCGATCAGCATGTTTGGCGCTGCGCAAGAAGCGCCTTTGCAAATCGAGGTTAAGGGGCCGGATCTTGAAACGCTGGCAAAGGTTGCCGAGCAAGTCGTGCACATCACGGCGAATGTGAAGGGCACGCGCGACGTGAAGAGTTCATGGGAAGAGGGCCAGCCGGAAATCCAGGTTTCAGTTGATCGCGATCGCGCGGCGCAATTTGGCCTGACGCTGGGAGAAATCGGCGTGGCCCTGCGTACTGCGCTCGAAGGCGACATCGCAACAAAATTCAAGGACGGCAACAGCGAATTCGACACGCGGGTGGTGCTGGCAAAAACGAATCGCAATAATCCCGCGGATGTTGAAAAAGTAACGCTGGTCAATTACCGCGGCGAACGCATCTTTCTCAGCCAGGTTGCGGAGGTTTATTACGGCAAAGGCCCGACGATGATCAGCCGCAAAGATCGCGAGCGCTTGATTACGGTCTCTTCACAACTCAGTGGTGAAGCGCCGCTCGGACAAATCACGCAAGCGATTCAAGCGCGCGGCGCTGATATCGAGCTGCCGCCGGGCGTGACCATTGCTTATGCCGGCGATGTGCAAAACATGCAGGATATGTTTCGCGACATGATGATCGCGATCATGTTCGCCGCGTTATTTGTCTACATGATTATGGTGGCATTGTTTGAAAGCTATGCTCACCCGTTTACGATTATGTTCTCGATTCCGGTGGCGCTGGTGGGCAGCCTCACGGCGCTCGCGCTTACCGGCCAAACGCTGAATATGTTTTCGATGATTGGTTTGTTGCTCTCCATGGGTTTGGTGACAAAAAATGCCATCTTGCTGGTCGATCGTGCGAATGATCAGCGCAGCCGCGGTTTGTCTGTGCGCGAGGCTTTGCTCGAAGCCGGATTTACTCGCCTGCGCCCGATTCTCATGACCACGCTGACTATGGTGCTCGGCATGATGCCGCTGGCCATGGCGTTGGGCGCGGGTTCGGAGATTCGTCAAAGCATGGCGATTGCCGTGATCGGCGCATTGATCAGCTCGACGCTTCTGACGCTGGTCTTGGTTCCGGTCGTTTACACCTATGTCGAAGGTTTGCGCGTGAGATTGGCACGGCGCAAGTTCGCGGCAACTAACGGCAAATTTGAGCATATGACTGAGGGAATAAGGACAGAAGTGGCGTAAGTTCGAGCGCGACGAGTTTTTCAAGCATCGAATAAAATTTTGCAAGTTTTTGTCTACAAAACCTAAATCCCACAAAAGAAGCTTTTTTGCTTTTGTGGGATTTCCGCTTTTGTGGCCAGAGTTTGAAGCTGCTCGAAGAGCTTTGCTTTTCAACGTGTTTGAAAATCGGTATACGCCCTCATTCGACTTTGTTGAGACATGGGGGCATAGAGTTCTTGAATTTTTGATGCAACTGTCAAGCCGTAGCAGGAGCAGCGTCAAAAATTGGTCCATCTTGAGGCGAACGTTTTTTATAGAGCCTACCCGATCGAAAATGGTTGGGCAGGCTTTGTAGTTGGCACAGTATTACCAACGGCTTGCGGCATGGGAGATGCTTGATTTTTGCCCGAAAAACTGCTTGACTTTTCAGCGAGAATAGGCTAAGTTTGCCGCTTGTCTATAGAAATCACCGGGCATTTAATTTTTCATTCTCATCAGAAAGTGATCCGATGAAACGTACGTATCAACCGCATAATCGTAAGCGCAAAGCAAAGCACGGCTTTCGCGAACGCATGTCCACGAAAAACGGGCGCAAAGTGCTTGCGCGCCGCCGCGCCAAGGGCAGAAAACGCCTCACCGTCAGTGACGAATGAGATGACCCGCAAGCATGATCTTCCCAAGCGGGAAATCCTGCGCGGCGACAAGTTGTTTCATGAGTTGTTTGAAAGCGGGCAATTCAAGCGTGGTAAATGTTTTAATGTTGTTTGGCGCGCGGCTGAGCGCCGGCGCGTAGCGTTTGCGACGGCCCGGCGCATCAAAAGCGCGGTCACGCGCAATTCGATTAAACGTCGCTTGCGCGAGGCCTATCGCCTCGAAAAGCATGAATTCACAGGCGGCGCGGAAGTTGTTTTTATCGGCAGCGAAAAGGTGATTGAGGCGAGCTTCGCGGCGTTGCGCGCGGACATGCGACGGCTGGGCAAAATCATTCCCAAAAAAAGTGTGCAGCGATAGAATTTCACACCGGCTCCGTCCTGTTGTTCCTCCGATGAAAACGATTTTGGTATTCACAATCCGGCTGTATCAGCGTTTTCTTTCGCCCCTTCTCCCGCCTTCTTGCCGTTATTATCCGACTTGCTCAGAATATGCTTGCCAGGCCATCGCGAAGCACGGGGCATGGAAGGGAACTTATCTCGGCATAAAACGCATTCTGCGGTGCCATCCCTGGCATGCCGGCGGTTACGATCCGGTTCCATGAGCTTCTTATGCGCTCTTATTATTAATCTTTCTTGCAGGCCTCAATAATGGAATTCGACAAAAGAACACTGTTGGCGACGCTGTTGATTGTGGTGATCTTTTTCATTTTCACCAGCGATTTTTACCACAGTTGGCGGTACGGTCACTTGCCGCCGGCTCCGAGCGACACCACCGGCGTGGCTTCCCCGGCCTTGGAGCCGGTAATGCCCGAAAGTCTGGCCGTCGGAGGCGAAAGCCGGATTGCCTCCGGGCAAGCTTCGCTCGAATCGTTGCCGGTTGAAACACAACTAGCGCGCGACATCATCATCGAGACGCCGTTGTATCGCGGCGTGCTGTCAACGCTCGGCGGTGATATTAAAGAGTGGCAATTTAAAGAATATTCCTATCATAATGGCGACCCCATTCTGCTCGTGCAAAACGGCGTGAATAATCTCTCCATCATACTCCCGAGCAAATTCGACAGCCTCAACACTAGCCGATATAATTTTTCTTGTAATGATTCCCTGGTCCAGCTTGCCGCCGGTGAAGCGCGCACGATTACGTTTGAGCGTGAAATTGCGCCGGGTAAACTCGTGCGCAAGACTTATAGTTTTTCCGGAGGGGAATATGCCGTTGGTCTGGCAATCACCTTGGAGAATGTGCAGGATTTGGTGGATGGTTATCATTACAATCTGCGCTGGCACACAGGCCTCGGCACAACGGAGCCGAACCTGCAGAATGATATGACAGATACTAAAGCCTATACCTTCATTGGCGATGACTTGCTCGACTTGGATGTAAGCGATGAGGCTTATAAAGAATTAAAGGAAGACGAACGGGACATTAGCTGGGCGGCGATGCGCACGAAATATTTCGCCTGCGCTCTGATTCCCGAGTCGCAGCCCGCGCGCGGAGTGAAATTGTCAGGGACAACCACCTATATTCCCAGCGCAGATACCCGGCTCAAAAGTTATCAAATTGATTTGAAAATGCCGCTGGCGCGACAAGGCCCAACGTCTCATCAATTGAAAGTCTATCTCGGCCCGCTGGAGTATGACACTCTTGAGCGCCTCGGGGTTGAGCGTATTATGAACCTGGGCTGGAGCATCATCCGCCCGTTCAGTTGGGCTGCACTCAAGTCGCTGCAGTGGCTGCACAATTTTGTGCCGAACTACGGCCTTGTCATCGTCATCTTTTCAATTCTGATAAAAATCATCCTGCACCCGCTCACCAAAAAGAGCAACGAGTCGATGAAGCAGATGCAGGTGTTGCAGCCCAAAATGAAGGAGCTGCAAGAAAAATATTCCAAAGAGCCGCAGAAGCTGAACGAAGAGATGATGAAGATGTACCGGGAGTACGGCGTCAATCCGCTCGGCGGCTGTTTGCCGATGCTGCTGCAAATGCCGCTGCTCTTTGCGATGTTCACCGTATTCAGCTCGACCATCTCGTTCCGCCAGGCGCCGTTCTTCGGCTGGATCAACGATCTTTCCTTGCCCGATACAATTTTCACGCTGCCGTTCTCCATTCCGTTTTATGGCAATCATGTCGCCCTGTTGCCGTTGCTGATGGGCATCACCATGTTTATTCAACAAAAAATGTCCATCACCGATCCCAAGCAAAAAGCCATGATTTACGTCATGCCCATCATGTTCACTTTGATGTTCAACAATTTCCCTTCGGGGTTGAATTTATACTACGCGTTGTTCAACGTGCTGAGCATCATTCAGCAGAAGTACATGACCAAGCCGCCCGAGGATCTCGAAGCGAGAAAAAAGAAAATGAAAGAACGCGCCGAGCTTAAAAAAGGCGGCTTTCACGCGGCGCTCTCGCGCAAGCGGTTGATGAAGAAGTAAAAACATTCAGACGAATAAAAGCATCGCCCGCAGAAAAGAAATCCCACAGAAAGAAAAGCCCGGCCCTCGCTTTCTGTGGGATTTCAATTTCTGCGGGCGAAAAATCCAAAGCCTAGTTTCAGGCAGCACTATTTTGAGTATGGAAATCCCCGGCATACACGACACCATCGCCGCGATCGCGACGCCTCCTGGCAGAGGAAGCATTGCCGGCATTCGTGTCTCCGGGCCGTTGGCATTTCAAAGTGTTGGCAAGCTATTGTCAGCCCGAAAAAAATTTTTAACGCTTTCTCCCCGGCATTCTTATCTCGTCTGGCTGAATACGCTCGACGGCAAGCGCCTCGATCAAGTCACCCTCATTCGTTACCCCGCCCCCAATTCCTACACCGGCGAAGACGTTGTTGAAATTTTTTGCCACGGCGGCAGACTTTCGCCCAACATGATTCTCGAACAACTGTGCGCGGCCGGTTGCCGCCTCGCCGAGCCGGGTGAGTTCACCCGGCGCGCCGTGTTCAATCACAAGCTCGATTTGATTCAAGCGGAATCCATTGCTGAAATCATTGACGCGGAGTCGCCGGTTTATTTGCAAAACGTGTTGTCGCATCTCGAAGGCGCATTTTCGCGGCAAGTGAGTGAGTTGCGCCAGCGTTTGCTGCATGCCTGCGCGCTGCTCGAACTTGGTTTGGATTTCAGCGAGGAGGATGTGGAATTCGCCGATCGCGCCCAACTGCAAGCCGAGTTGACGCAACTCGACGCGATGATCACCCGCTTGCTTTCCGGCTTCGAGCGCGGTCAAGCATTGAAAGAAGGGTGGAAGCTTGCCATCATCGGCAAGCCCAATGTCGGCAAGTCCAGTTTGATGAATGCGCTGCTGCGCCATGATCGCGTCATCGTCAGCCCGATTCCTGGCACCACGCGCGACACGGTGGAAGAGCGAATCCGGCTGGGGGGGCATTTGTTTCGTCTCATCGATACTGCCGGTATTCGCCGCCTCGAACTGAACAACGCGCCGGAGCTCTCGCCCGCGCGGCATCTCGATGCCATCGAGCAAATCGGTATCGAGCGTTCGCGCAAAGCCGCGCAGGAAGCGGACATTATTGTCTTTGTCACGGACAGCTCCATGCCCGCGGATTACGAGGATCAGGTGATCGCCGATGCCTGTCTCGCGCGCGCGCCTGAGCCGGGTTTATTGGGAATCCTGCACATTCGCAACAAAACAGATCTGCCGGAATCTCCCCAGGCGTTCCGTTTTGATCATGAGCAGATCACGACAATAAAAACCTCCGCACGAACCAGCGCCGGCATTGATACTCTTGAGAATGCCCTGGTTGATTTGATTGCTAAGAAATCTACGGTGGAGACAAACGGCGTTTATTATGTCAATTTGCGCCAGCGTCTTTGTTTGGAAAAAGCGCGCGCAGCATTGCGGGCAGCGGAGCAATCGTTGCAAAATAATCTTTCTGCGGATTTCGTAGCCGTTGACTTGCGCGAGGTGATTTACCAATTGGGCACGTTAATCGGCGAAGTTTCAACGGAAGATATTCTGGGGGAGATCTTTGCAAATTTTTGTATCGGAAAATAAAACGCCTTTCGGCAGAGTTACATTCCCGCCAGGAGGCTTCGTTGAAAAAACCGGCAAATTCCTTGTTTTGCCTCAGAGTTGATTTGACCCCACATGCATAATTGTTATCATGAACCGAATGATTTTTCAAAACGGAGCCAGCGCCTATGAATGCCTATCGAGTTCCCAAGTTAAACAAACCGCCGCGCTGCAAACGCGGTGAGGTTTATTTGATTGCCAGCGGCGATCTGCGTCTCGCCGCCAACCAAACTTGCTGGCCGGCACAATTGGAAATGGAGCAACGCCTGAGCGTCGCTTTGCAGGGGATGGGTGCCAAGGTGGTGCGCGCGCATGCGTACGATCCGATGCTGGGGCATGGTTTCATCTGGAATCAGCGCATGGGCATGGAGGTGTTTCAAAACATTCCGCAGGACGCGCCTTTGATTGTGGCGGAGGCCGTGTGGCAGTACAGTTATCATGTACTCGCGGGTTTGCGCGATCACCGCGGCCCGATTTTGACGGTGGCCAACTGGAGTGGGCAGTGGCCGGGGTTGGTGGGTTTGTTGAATCTCAACGGCTCGCTTACCAAAATGGGCGTGGCTTACAGCACGATTTGGAGCGAGGATTTCACCGATGCCTTCTTTCTGAGAGGCGTGCAGAAGTGGCTGCAAACGGGGCGGATTCGGCATGATCTCTCCCATGTGCGGCCGCTCAACCTGAACAAGCTGCCGAAAGCAGAAGTCCGGCTCGGCACTGCTCTGGCGCGGCAACTGAAGCAGGAGAAGGCGATTCTCGGCGTGTTTGATGAAGGCTGCATGGGCATGTACAACGCCATCATCGATGATGAGTTGCTGAATCCGGCGGGCTTGTACAAGGAACGCATGAGCCAGTCGGCGTTGGTGGCGGCCATGCGCGAAGTGACGGAGGCAGAGGCCTTGGAGGCGCGGCGCTGGCTGGAGCAGCGCGGTATGCGCTTCCTCACTGGCACGAACGAAGAAACGGAATTGACCGACGCCCAGATTCTCGAGCAATTGCAGATGTACATTGCGGCTGTGCGCCTCGCGGCGGGGTTCCGCTGCGATGCCATCGGCATTCAATATCAACAGGGTTTGAAAGATATGGCGCCGGCCTCGGATCTCGCCGAGGGTTTGTTGAACAACGTTGAGCGGCCGCCGGTTTATCGCAGGGGGACGAACGAGGAATTGTTTGCCGGGCTGGCGCTGCCGCATTTCAATGAAGTGGATGAAGGCAGCGCCGTGGATGCGCTGGTGACGAATCACGTGTGGCGCGCGATGGGCCTTGATCCTGCCACGACATTGCACGATTTGCGCTGGGGTGGGCATTACCGCGGCGAGGGCATAGATGATTTCGTCTGGTTGTTCATGATTTCCGGAGCTGCACCCGCCTCACATTTGGTCGGCGGATATGCCGGCGCCACTTCGGAACGACAGCCGCCGATGTATTTTCGTTTGGGCGGGGGCACGCTCAAAGGCGTGAGCAAATCGGGTGAAATTGTGTGGAGTCGCGTGTACGTGGAGCGCGGCCGCTTGTATGCGGATGTCGGGCGCGGCACTGCGGTCACACTTCCCGCCGAAGAAACCGAGCGGCGCTGGCAGGCAACGACGCCGCAATGGCCGATCATGCACGCGCTGCTGCACGGTGTCTCGCGTGACCAGATGATGGCAAAACACAAATCCAATCACGTGCAAGTGGCTTACGCTCCCAATGCAAAAGCTGCTGATCAAGCTCTGGCAGCCAAGGCGGCAATGTTCGCGGAAATGGGATTAACTGTGCGGCTGTGCGGCACAGTAAAGGTGGGTTGATATGGGATCACTTTTACTTGGAATTGACGTCGGCACTTACAGTAGCAAGGGTGTGTTGGTTGAGCCTGACGGCAAAGTTTTGCGAACCGAAGTAGTCGAGCATGAGATGGAGGTGCCGCGCCCCGGTTGGGCGGAGCAGGATGCGGAGGCCGTCTGGTGGGGCTCCGGTGATGACGTTGCCGGCCTGGCGGTGAGCGCGATTGGGCCCTGCCTGTTGCCGCTGGATCAGTCCGGCAAGCCGTTGCGCAAGGGCATTCTCTATGGCGTCGATGCGCGCGCCAGCGCGGAGATTGAATGGCTCAATCAAAAACTTGGTGAAGACAATATCTACGCCTTCTCGGGCATGGCGTTGAGCAGTCAGGCCGTCGGACCGAAGATTCTTTGGCTGCAGCGCCATGAGCCGGAGGTGTGGCAGCGCACCGCGCATCTCACCACCGCCAGCAGTTATCTCATTTACCGCTTGACGGGCGAGAAAGTGATGGATCGCCACACCGCCAGTCACTACATGCCGCTGATGGATATTTCCAAGTTGGAATGGTCACCGCGCTTTGCTGATGCGGTCGCGCCGCTCGACCGTTTGCCGCGCTTGGGCTGGAGTGATGAGCTTGCGGGGCGCGTGAGTGCGCTGGGCGCTGCCGAGACCGGCCTCAAAGTTGGAACGCCGGTGGCGGTAGGCGCGGTTGATGCGCTGAGTGAAGGCATCAGCGTGGGCGCGGTGCAGCCCGGGGATTTGATGATCATGTACGGCAGCACGGCCTTTTTCATTTTGGTGGTTGATAAACCGACGCCCGACCTGCGCATGTGGACCGTGGCCGGCGCGTTTCCGGGGCAATACAATGTCGCCGCGGGCATGTCCACCACCGGTTCGCTCACGCGCTGGTTTCGCGATGAACTTGCCGCTGATCTCCCGGATGAATCCGCTTATGCGACGCTTTTTCAACAAGCGGAGTCCGTGACACCGGGCGCCGGTGGATTGCTGGTGCTGCCTTACTTCAGCGGTGAGCGCACGCCTATCAATGATCCCAAAGCGCGCGGAGTCATTGCCGGACTCACGCTGGCGCATTCGCGAGCGCATTTGTTTCGCGCAGTGCTAGAGGGCGTTGGATACGGCATTCGCCATAATATCGAAGCGTTCAATCAAGTCGGTGCGAGCGTAAAGCGGATTGTGGCCGTGGGCGGCGGCACTAAAAGCAAGACCTGGCTGCAAATTGTTTCGGATATCTCTGGCGTTCCTCAAATCGTTCCGGAGATAACGATTGGCGCGAGTTATGGCGATGCGTTCCTGGCAGGGCTGGCTGCCGGCGTCTTGCAACGGGATGATCTCAAACACTGGGTAAAATCAAAGGGCATCATTCAACCCGACAGCGAGCGCAGGCTGATTTATGATGAACTCTACGGCGACTACTTGCGACTCTATCAGCAGACATGCGATATCGTGCATCGCCTCGGAGAGGTTTGATTTTAGTTGGTTAGAAGTTCGACAATCAAATCATCAACAAAGTCACAGGTCATTGGGTTGTAGATGATAGTCTAATTCAACTTGCGCTGGCAAACGTTCGCACTTCGCGATCGAGCCGTTTAGCGAGGCGGGCCTCTTCCATCGCAAGATCAAAGTCCATCTGCAAACTCAACCAGAATTTTGGCGGCATGACGAAATAGCGTCCCAGCCGCAACGCCGTATCGGCGGTGATGCTGCGCTTGCCGAGCACGATTTCATTGATGCGCCGCGGCGGAACTCCGATATCGAGCGCTAGCCGGTTTTGGCTGAGATTTTTTGGTTTCAAATATTCTTCCAATAAAATTTTACCGGGATGTACCGGACGAGTCTTGAGCTTAAGCATAATGGCACCATTTGATGATTATTGTATTGTGGTTTTGGGTAAATGTATAACGCCAAACGTTAAACTGCAAGCGTTATGCGTTTGGCGTGCACGCTTTTTTGCTCACTTCGCGTTGCGAAATGCGTCGTTGAAAAATCCCCGCAAATTCCTTATCTTCCTTTTGTCGTGCTCAAGAGTAGAATTTCAAGCATCACAATATTGTCTGAACAGACGCGAGTCTATACGATATGATTCTGGTGCTCATGAAATTTCGCGGCATGTCTGCAAAGCGCGGCTTATATTTTGCGCATGCTGAGACAGGCTGATGAAAAAGATTTGGTTGAGGTGAGGAAATTGTCAGCATCGTGCGAGCGAAAGGAATTCGTGGAAATAATAAAATATCGTGCAGCGCCCGACGATAATGCGACTCGGCGGGGAAGAAAAGCCTGAGTAGTTGGAAACGAAAGTTGGACGGCAGGAAATAAAAACCGGAATAGTTGGAAATGGAAGTTGCCCGGCAGGGAATAAAGATATTTAAAACGACAAAAGGTGATGTTGCTGGGAGAGAATGAAAGTGTGATGCTAATGCACAAATAGAAGCGTGCTGGCTTCGCGGAACATCGCGGTAACTCGAACGTTTACCACCATTTAAAAAGCAATGACAGAAAAATAGGCAGGGAACAAAAGTTGGGTGAAGTTGAGCGCCGGAAAGCGACGCCATAAGACCCGTTGCTATAAAACTCTATTTCAAAATGAAAAATTTTCTTACAAACCTTCCCCCTTTACTTGCAGCTATCTCCAAAGCATTTTTTCTCGCCATTATAGAACAGATGCAAGAGGTAGCAAGAAAGCTTCAATCATTCCTGAGATACCTTGCCCGACTTTTACGTCGGTCGGCTAAGTGGCTCTACGCAATTTACGAGGGGTTCGAGACTGAATTCTTAGGTGTTATTGTCGATCTTGGGCTTTTAGTTTGGGCGATTCGACAATTGTTCGTTTTCCTTGTTATTGGCATTGTCCTTTATCTCATACATTGGTCCATAGCAATCATATATCTAATGTCACTTGGTATTGCCATACTTTATTTCCTTCTACGTGGCATAAAAATAATGATCGATCAGGAAAAGGGACATTATGAGCAGCTTCGTGATAAGTTTGTTCAGATATTACGATTGCCTTTTCGTATCTTAGCTTCAATATTAGTATTACTACTTTATTATATTTCATGGCAATTTGTCGAATGGAATTCTTTGGGCTTCTCATGGCCACAAAAGCAAACCGCAGAAGTAAGTAAAGATAAAGAAATAAGAAAAGCCGAAGAGCCTCAGAAAGCAGAACGTGCGCGTATCGAGCAGCGCTTTCTGGGAAAATGGTATTACTTGAACCGAACTGATGGACGTCCAGCTATGCTCCAGATCTCACCCCAAGGTGACGGGTTAATTTGTCAATATCAATCAGGCGAACGCCTTGAATATCTCAGTGGGCAACTTCAGGCTGATAATCGACTGAGACTCATAAACACTCGCCAATCCGTAATATCCCGAGGCGATTTCTCTGAAGAGGCATGGCTAAAACTTGGCAACGACGATACGATTCTCTTCGCCAGCTTCACCCCAGATGGGCCAATTTTCGTAATAAGTCGAAGAGAGATTTCATCAGAAGGTAATAGCGAAACGACAGTAGATACCTCGAATTTCTATGAAGAGAAGGAGCAGAGCGAAAGCTCAAGCGAAGATAGCGCTTCTAACCAGCTTTCACTGGAATCGGCAAAAGAGCAAGAAAGATTATTTACAATATATAAAGAAGAAGGCGACACATTATTCAATCAAGGCAGTTACTCGGAAGCTAAAAGCAAGTATCTTTTGGCTTTGTCGCAAAGGCCGGAATATAGTGATTCGGAAGATTTTGCTAATCGAATAAAAGAATGCGATCAAAGAATTGCGGCTAAACAAGTAAAGAGTGAACAGAATTTGCAAGTTGATGAAGGCCTCCCTCCCCCAGAGCATGTCCTTTATGATCAGGGTCCAAAAGTAGTCAAAGAGGTGAGCCCTATTTATCCCCAAGCTGCTAGAAAAGCAAGACTTGAGGGTGATGTACGGGTGAAAATATGGGTCGGTAAAGATGGTAAACCCAAAAAAGTTGTAATTCAGAAGAGCGATAACGAGATCTTCAATCGAGCAGCCATTGAGGCCGCTAACCAGTTTACCTACAAGCCAGCTATGTATCAAAATAATCCGGTAGATGTTTGGGCATCGATTGCATTCCATTTCAGATTTAGAAAAGCTTATAGACGCAGATAAACTAAGTAGCATTTCAAAAGTAGATTCGTTGGAGAAGGTAAATCGGAGCTATCTTTTCTTACGCTGCGTGGTGCTGACTCGGCCAGCCTCGCATTAAATCCAGTGTCGTGTAACTCCCGCGTCTGTTTTTTTCCCACGATTGTGCAAGCTGGCCGGGCAACACACGCTGTTGTTAGGCGCTTCATAATCGATATGAAACCAACAACAGCAGCAACATACGAGAGAGCCAGAAGGCTTGCGATCCTGTCAATTTTGGCAGTGAACCTTCAGTCCCGACGATCGAATACCTCAGAACCAGAAGATACAGTTTCCGTTTTCCGAAGATGGTCCGACTTTGATTTCCTCATTATTGCTCTCACACGGTCGCGTCGAGCGGTAAAACTTGCCGCCACAATCCCCGAGATTCAGCCTGTGCTTGAGTCCGCTCTCGATGAGTTTGACTTTAGCCTTGCCGAACTTAAAAAACTACGCGACGTTGCCGAGCAAATCAATGACTACGCACTTGGCTGATTATGACGACCTTTTGACCGCGAAGCCAATTAGATAGAACGAAGTGATTTGAAAAGCATCATCCACATCATTCTGGCCTGGGAGCTTGAATACCAGCAAGCAAAATAGAATTTGTTTGTAGTTATCGGAGATCTGATTTTGATACCGAATAATACTTACGACGTCCTCGTCATCGGCGCCGGGCACGCCGGCATCGAAGCCGCACTTGCATCTGCGCGCATGGGTTGCCGCACCATGCTCATGACCATGAATGTCTCGACCATCGGGCAGATGTCCTGCAATCCTGCCATTGGTGGCGTTGCCAAAGGCCAGCTTGTGCGCGAGCTTGACGCTCTCGGCGGCGAAATGGGACTTGCTACTGATGATGCCGGGATTCAATTCCGCATGCTTAATAAAGGAAAAGGCCCGGCTGTCTGGTCGCCGCGCGCGCAAGCCGATCGCGTGCAATATGCCGCGCGGGTTCGCCTGGCTTGCGAGCGCCAGGAGAATCTCGACATTCGCCAGGACATGGCAACCGGCTTGGTAATCGAAAACGGCAAAGTCGTGGCCGTGCAAACTATGATGGGAGGGAGAGTCGAGTGCCGCAACGTCGTCATCACTGCCGGCACATTTTTGAATGGCGTGATTCACATTGGCCTGAAAAATTACGAGGCTGGCCGCGCCGGCGAATTTGCCGCGAAGGGTTTGACCGAATCGCTGCTCGAACACGGCATTGAAACCGATCGCCTCAAAACCGGAACCCCGCCGCGCTTGAATGGCCGCACGATAGATTATTCCAAAACCGAGATTCAACCCGGCGATGATCCGCCGCCGCCGTTTTCGTTTTGGCATGACAAGCTCAAAGTCGAGCAGATGCCGTGCTATCTCACTTATACAAATGCTGCGACTCACGAGCTGCTGCGCACCGGACTCGATCGCTCGCCGATGTACACCGGTCGCATCAAGGGCATTGGCCCGCGCTATTGTCCTTCAATCGAAGATAAGATCACGCGTTTTGCCGACAAATCGCGCCATCAAATTTTTCTGGAGCCAGAGGGCCGCAACACCACTGAAGTTTATGTCAACGGCTTCTCCACCAGCTTGCCGGAAGAAGTTCAGGTCGCAGCAATTCGAACTGTTCCCGGATTGGAAAATGTGCAAGTCACGCGCATGGGCTATGCGGTGGAGTATGATTTTTTTCAGCCGACGCAGCTCTATGCTTCGCTGGAATCGAAAAAGATCGGGCATCTCTTTTTTGCGGGACAAGTGAACGGCACAACCGGATATGAAGAAGCTGCGGTGCAAGGTTTTATGGCTGGGGTGAATGCCGCGCTGAAGAGCAGGGGAGAGGAACCATTCATGCTCAATCGCAGCGAGGCTTATATCGGAGTTTTGATCGACGATCTCGTGACCAAGGGCACGATCGAGCCTTATCGCATGTTCACGAGTCGCGCCGAGTACCGGCTTTTGCTGCGGCAGGATAATGCGGATTTGCGGCTTTCGAAATATGGCCGCGATCTCGGCTTGTTGAGGTCCGAACAATTCGAGCAAGTTCAGCGCAAGCAAGAGGCGATTAGCGCAACCATTGCGGCTTTAAATTCGGTTTATGTCGAACCGGATCAGATCAATGACAGGCTTCGCGAGCGCGGCACAAGCCCAATTCAACAAAAAGAAAGTCTGTTGAAATTGCTGCGCCGGCCTGAAATCAATTTGGCGGATTTGCTTGGTTATGGCCGGCTTGAGTTGTGGGAGAACTGGAGCGCGCATTTTTGGCAGAAAGTCGCGGAGCAGGTTGAGATTGAAACCAAATACGAAGGCTTCATCAACCGCCAAAAATCTTCGATTGATCGTTTTGACGATTTGGAAGAAAAACGTCTGCCGGCAAATTTGGATTATGGCAAACTGCTTGCGCTTTCCTCTGAAGCGAGAGAGAAGCTCAATCGCATCAAACCGGCATCTTTCGGACAGGCTTCCCGCATTTCCGGGGTTTCGCCGGCAGATATAACCGCTTTGCTGGTTTATGCCCGTAAAGGATTTCGCCATGTTTCACGTGAAACACTGGAAATGATGGAAGAGTGAAAAGATTGGACACAGATTGCGCTGATTCTCACAGACGGTTTTAGTTGCGTTTCGACAAGCTCAACGCCCGAGGAAATTTAGTTCTTGGTTTCATCCGGACACTAAATTCTACGCGGCCACTGAGCCTGTCAAAGTGGCCTGCGTTTCGGCGCTTCGACAAGCTCAACGTCCGAAGAAATTCATGCTCGTTAAGGGTGCTTTTGTAAGCCATGCCCGTCCCGCCGCGGCGGGAGGCATCCACAAAATTGTGAAAATCATGGATTCCCGCTTTCGCGGGAATGACGGAAGTAATGTGATTCTCAACCACAACAAGTATAGTCCATGATTTCATCCGGCCACTGAATTCTCACCGGCCATTGAGCCTGTCGAAGTCGCGCTGATTCGGCGTTTCGACAAGCTCAACGCCCGAAGAAATTTAGTTATTGGTTTTATCCGGCCGCGAATTTCACGCGGCCACTGAGCCTGTCGATGTGGCCTTGAGTTTCGGCACTTCGACAAGCTCAACGCCCAAAATCTGTGCAAATCTGCAAAATCTGTGTCCGGCTAAATTCGAGCATGTTTCACGTGAAACACTTGCACTCAAGGATACCAAAAATTTGAAAGAACTTACCGAATCTCTGCCGGCCAGCTTTACGCTTTCCCCGGCGCAACAGGCACTTTTTGAAGATTATGTTCAGCTTCTCTTGGAATGGAACCCGCGTGCGGGATTGGTTTCGAAAGCAGATGAGAACGCCTCGCGTTTGATCAAGCGACATATTGTGGAATCGCTCGGGCTGGTTGCAACGAATCTGCTTTCTGAAAATGCCGCTGTCCTCGATCTTGGAAGTGGTGGTGGATTTCCCGGCGTTCCTCTCAAAATTGCCCGGCCTGATCTCAAAATAACTTTGCTCGATTCACGGCGGATGAAGTCTCTCTTTTTGCAGGAAGTCGTTCAGCGCCTGAATCTTGAGAATGCGGAAGCCGTTTGCGCGCGCGCCGAATCCCTGGACGATAGTTTCAAATTTCGCTTTGATTTTGTTGTCGTGCGCGCGGTGACGAGTTTGGCCAAGCTTTGGCAGTGGGCGATTCCAGTCCTAAAAAATGACGGCAGCTTGCTGGCGCAAAAAGGCGGCGATCTCGATCAGGAGTTAAAAGAATTGTCGTCCGCGTTTCCCGGAATTGCGGTCAAGAAAGTGAATTATCCGGCGGGCTGGGATATCGATCCCACGCGCTATGTTGTGACAATAAAAATGTAGGGGCGACCGGTTCGGTCGCCCATGCCGATGAGGAGGAGAATGAGTAAGAAAATTTTTGATGAGATCAAGGATCTGGTCACGGAAACGCGCAATCCGCGCACGATGGATATCGATGCACAGGACACGGTGGAAATTCTGCGGCGCATCAACCAAGAAGATGCCCTGATCCCGAAAATTGTCGCGGACGAGATTCCGCATATCGCACAGGCCGTTGATCTTGTCGTTGAGGTATTCAAAAGCGGCGGGAGGCTTTTTTACTTGGGCGCGGGCACCAGCGGCCGGCTCGGCGTTTTGGATGCTTCCGAATGTCCGCCGACTTATGGTACTGATCCGGAATTGATTCAGGGGCTCATCGCGGGCGGCTACAAAGCTTTAGTGCGCTCGCAGGAGGGCGCGGAAGATATTTTTGAACACGGCCGCCGCGATCTCGAAGATGCCGGGTTTAACTCGAAGGATGTCGTCTTCGGAATTGCCGCCAGCCGGCGAACGCCTTATGTGATCGGCGCGTTGACGTATGCGCGCGAGATTGGCGCGAAGACGGTATATTTGACCTGCAATCCGCGCGAAGAAATCACTATTCCCGTGGATGTTGCAATCTGTCCGGTCGTCGGCCCGGAAGTGATTATGGGCTCGACGCGCATGAAAGCCGGCACCGCCACCAAACTCGTCCTGAACATGGTGACGACTACGGCCATGATTCGCCTCGGCAAGGTTTACGGCAATATGATGGTTGATTTGCGCATGACGTCCAAGAAGCTCGAAGAACGCTCCAAGCGCGTGGTGATGATGGTGACGAATCTATCCTACGAAGAAGCCGGAGCCGTTCTTGCCCAAGCCGGCGGGCACGTCAAAACCGCATTGGTGATAGCACTGGCAAATGTCTCTGTTGAGGAGGCGCGGCGACGATTGGAACAAGCGAATGGATTTATTCGTGGGGCGATAATTTAAGGCTAAAAACGAGGGGATATAAGATGGCGCTTCCAAATTTCAATAATCAGGGAGAATTACCGGAAGGCGTTCACTCCGCAACGATGGATGAAGTAATCGCGTGATTCGGCGTAGGAACAACAGAACGCCAGGCAGTAACGGCAAATCTTCTGAAAATCTATCAGGTTGCAACATCGACTGGCAAATTAGAACGGCTCATCATTTTTGGCAGTTTTGTTACAAGAAAACCGATCCCAAATGATGTGGACGTTGTTCTCATTTTGTCGGATGATTTTGACTTGACCACTTGCGATGAAGAAACAAGGTTGCTTTTCGATCATCAGAAAGCGGCTGATGAGTTTGGCGCGAGTGTCTTTTGGATTCGCCCAACAATGCTCATTCTTGAAACATTAGATGAGTTTATCGCATATTGGCAAGTCAAGCGCGATAAAACCCGCCGTGGAATAATCGAGGTGAAATCATGATCCAAAATGACCAAGAAATGGAAGCCACTCACGATCGTATTGCCTATTTTCAGCGCTTGCTCGCTCAACTGCGTGTAACTGCAAAACCAGAGGAATTCGCAGCCGTGGCCAGTGGCTATCGCGCCGAAATTCAGCGCATGCAAAAGGAAGTTCTAGACTATCTTATGCAGCATGCGAGTGTATCGGTATCGCGTGAGGCGGCTTGATCAGTGCCGTTTGCAGGACGCGCCGATCTGCCCACTGGTGGCTTTATTGCCGGCTGGCAAGCCAACGCTGAAATGATTTCTGGCTTTCGCCGCTGCGCCGCCCGGCCAAAAGTCCCTCGATGCCGATATGCTCGTCGAGATCTGGCCATTCGATGGCATAGCCGTCGCCGAGCAATTGCCAATTCTCGCGCTCTTTCGGTGAAGCGTTCAGCAGGCTCGGATACCACGACAGCGGAACAACTATATGAAAAACACTAAACAACCTCTCGCCGAAGTATTCGGCTATCCAATTACGGATCAATCAGCCGAAGCGAAGCGGTATCGCAAGTATCGGCTATGCCCATTTAAAAACGACGTGCCGAATTGTACAAAGGACGCGGCCACAAACCCTCTGGGGATTTGCAGCATCTATCATGAAAACGAAGTAGCCATAACTTGCCCTATTAGATTTCGGCAAGATTGGATTATTGTAGATAACGCGGCAGAGTTTTTCTTCCCGACTGGGACAAAGTGGAGTTCTTTGGCTAACGTTGAAATTGATACGCCTACCGGTAGATCGATAGAAAATGCCGACTTTGTGTTGGTCGCGTATGATGACAAAGGCGATATTTATGATTTTGGAGTTTTATGCGTTCAAGCTGCTTATGCCAGAGGGGACCTGCGCGCGCTTTTTGAGTTTTACATGTCACATTCAATAGCGAATCAATTGACCGATTGGCCGAATCAATTCTGCTATCCTCGACCAGATTATTTATCATCATCTCAGAAACAGCTCGTCCCCGATCTTCTTTTCAAGGGCGGCTTGTTCAATAGTTGGAAGAAGAAAATTGCGATTGCCCTTCACAAAAACTTTTTTGAGACACTTCCTCCACTCAAGGAAGTCAAAAAAGAAGCCGCAGAGATTGCTTGGATGATTTACGACTTGAAACCGGATTCGGGGAAGCTGCAACTCCAAAAAGTTGATGTGGTGTATACTGAATTTCAGTCAACGTTAAAAGCCATAACAGAGCCGGCTTCGATCAGGCTAAAAAATTTTATGAACGGACTTCAAGAAAAATTTGACGCCCAGTAAAACATGCCACCCCAATATACCGAAAGCGCAAATATAGTCGTTCTTGAGCCATATTTCGCTTGGCTTTTCTGAGACGGGATTGCGTGGCCCGGCTTTTCATGTATTGTTTTGTATCTTACCTGGACGTGTACTAGAAGCAAAGGAAGGCAAAATTGATTAGACCTGTTGATTATGTAGGCGTAATTTCACCCTTGGAATTAATTTTTACATCGCTAAAGCGCGAAGCACTATTCTTTGATGTACTCGCGATACCAAACGTTTTGGAGTTAACTTCTCACAACAACATTTTGAGCGCCTGCCCAGTAAGATCGTTAGAGTATTTGATCGAAAAAGAAATAGTTATTGATCCGATTGACAAATATATCGGGAGAAGCACCTATTTGAGGAAAATTGGAACAGATGCTTATAAAGAAATTTTGATTCGGTTGAGTGAAAGAGAGAGAGTTCTGGCGCAAGAACTTAAAAAAATATCAAAGACGCGACATCAAGCCAAAATAGAGAACTCAAAAGATTTTTTAGCTGCTCTGGAAAATTTCTTTCTGCATTTGGGAAATGTGATTACAATTTTCGGATTGCATTTAGAAAAAGTTACAATGCCTTTACAGAGATTAGGAGCAAACATAAGTTTTATCGCTAGATGTATTGATTATGATAGAAGAGGAATAGCATGTGATTTAAGACGTAGCGGCATAAATGCGTTTCCGATTACTATTTTCGATAAGACTGTCGACGATGAATTTTTACAAGGCAAGAGTGATGTCATCAAAATAATACTGAACAAACTACCAGAGCCAGATTTTGAAACTGTATCGTGGGAGCAACTAATAGACTTCAAAAACGATCCAGACAGCAAAAGCAAAATGCTGGCATTGCGGAATTGGTGTAACGATATTGCGAAAGACAACCTTACAGGTTTTGAAATTTTAGAAAAATTAGAGTATTTATGCCACGAATATAAAGAACACATTAAGTTACATAAGATGAAAGTTACCACAGGCTTTTTGGAAACTATGTTGATGGTTACGGCAGAGGCGCTAGAGGGGCTTCTCAGGTTAAAGCCAACTCAGACTGTTAAGGCGTTTTTTAGCATAAAGCATAAAAAAGTTCACTTGAAGCAGGTAGAACTTGATGCAATTGGTCGTGAAGTAGCCTACATTATTAAGGCTGGAGAAACATTTGCCGAAGAACCTTCTGCAACTAGAGATGATAGCTCAAACGTTTAAATGTAATAGTTTTACTAATCGGTAATTCCTGAATGTCCTCCTTCGCCCTCGAACAAATCAAAACCCTCATCTCTTCATCACAACCGTTTGAAGAGTTAGCGAATAAACTGAGCGCTGGCGAGAATCTGACTGTCAAGAATTCGGCGGGATCGCTGGCAGCGGTGCTCATTTCTATTTTGCAGGAACGTAGCAATGCGCCGTTTCTGTGCGTGCTGCCGTTTTCCGATCAGGCCGAGTTGATGCGGGATGAGTTGGCGGGGTTGGTTTCGACAAGCTCAACCACCGGGGTTTCGACAAGCTCGACTTCGACAGGCTCAGCCGACGTGACAAGTTCGACTTCGACAGGCTCTCCCGCCCAAGCGGGATCGGCAGGCTCGACTTCTACAGGCTCAGTCACCGTGACGGGCTCAACCGGCACCGGCGAGGCGATTCATTTTCCGGCGACGAAAATGTTGCCGTGGGGGCATCCGGATCCGCAGGCGCTTTCGCTGCAAGTCGAGGCGATCGAGCATCTCGTCGAATACAACAGCAAAAAGGAATTCGGCAAGACCCGGCCGCCGGTGGTGCTTACGACGGCGAAGGCGGTGCTTGAAACATTGCTCTCGCCGCAGGCTTTGCATGCAAAAAAAATCGAATTGCGACCGGGTGACGAACTGCCGTTTGAAACGCTGCTCACGCAGTTGGTGGAGATGGGATTCGAGCGCCAGCCGGTAGTCGAGCAGCCCGGCGAGCTGGCGGTGCGCGGCGGCATCATCGACTTGTTTCCGCTTTCGCGCACGCTGCCGGTGCGCATTGAGTTTTGGGGCGACCGCGTCGAGTCGTTGCGCGAGTTTGATCCCACCACGCAGCGCTCTGAAAGCGAAATCGCCAAGGTGATTCTGTTGCCGCAGAACATTGTTGACTTGTCGGAAAAGGGCAAGAATGGTAAAGAGTCCTCGACATCTAAAAAAACGCCAGCGCAGACGCTGCTCAACTATTTTCCCGAAAATACCGTCGTTTGTTTTTTTCGTCCTGATCAAATTCTTGCGGCGTTGAACGACGGCAAAGTCGAATCCAGCACGGATGACGGCGATTGGCTTGAATCCGATGCGGAAAATGATCTCAATGAGCAAAGCTGGCAGGTCTTCGCGGCGCGCTTTCAGAAATTCCGGCAATTGACCTTCGCGCAATTTCATCACGACAGCAAAGACGATCTCATCGATTTGCATGCGATTCCACAACCCTCGCTGCACGGTGAACTCAAAGCGTTGCGCCTCGATCTGGAATCATTCAAAGAAAAAAGCCAAAGCCCAAATCCCCCCAAAATCTTTTTTGTTTGCGAATCTCCAACGCACGCCGAGCGCATCGGCGAGTTGTTGGAAGAAAGTGAACTGGCGTCTTACCGCCTCAATGTGCTCACCGGCCCGATTCACGGTGGCTTCAGTTTGCCGCAGCAAAATCTCATCGTTTATACTGACCACGAATTTTACGGTCGCGTGCGCCGCATTCGCAAACGCCGCAAGCAGAGAACGGGACTCACGTTCCGCCAACTCAAGTCGCTCAAGCGCGGCGATTACATCGTGCACGTCGATCATGGCATCGGCGTTTATCAGGGACTTGAACACATTAAAATCGGAGAGCATGAGCAAGAGTGCATCGTCATTCATTATCTTGATAAAGACAAGTTGTATGTGCCGTTGGATAAAATGGATCGTGTACAAAAATACACCGCACGCGAATCCGCGGCGCCAAAACTGCACAAACTCGGCTCCACCGATTGGGAAAAACTCAAAGCCCGCACGAAAAAACGCATCAAAGACATTGCGCGCGATTTGATTCAACTTTACGCGGCGCGCGAAGCCGAGAAGGGCTATGCGTTTTCCGCGGATACGATTTGGCAACGCGATCTTGAAGCCTCATTCGAATATGAAGACACACCCGATCAAGCGCGCTCGGTCGAAGAAGTCAAGCGCGACATGGAAGGTGAGAAGCCCATGGATCGTCTGGTGTGCGGCGATGTCGGCTACGGCAAAACCGAAGTTGCGATTCGCGCTGCATTCAAAGCTGTGCAAGACAGCAAGCAAGTGGCGGTGCTGGTGCCGACGACTCTGCTGGCGCAGCAGCACTATAACACTTTCACCAGCCGCTTGCAGCGCTATCCCGTGCGCGTCGATGTTTTATCGCGTTTCCGCTCGAGCGCAGAACAAAAGAAGATCGCCGAGCGTCTTAAACAAGGCGAGGTTGACATTATCATCGGCACGCACCGCCTGCTGTCGAAGGATATCGCGTTCAAAGATCTCGGTTTGCTGATTGTTGATGAAGAACAGCGCTTCGGTGTGCGCCACAAAGAATTGCTCAAAAAGCTGAAAAGCTGAAGGTGAATGTCGATGTGCTCACGCTCTCGGCCACGCCGATTCCGCGCACGCTGCACATGGCGCTGACCGGCGTGCGCGATATGTCGAATATCAACACGCCGCCGCGCGACCGCCTGCCGATTCACACCGAGGTGGCGCAGCTTGATCGCGATCTTGTGCGCACGGCGATCATGCGCGAGATTCATCGCGGCGGCCAGGTGTTCGTGGTACACAATCGCATCAGCTCGATTCATCGCATTGCCGGATTGATTCGCGCGCTCGTTCCGGAGGTGGAAGTCGGCGTGGCGCACGGCCGGATGAACGAGCACGAGTTGGAAGAGGTGATGGTGAATTTCGTGCGGCGCGACTATCACGTGCTGGTGGCGACGATGATCATCGAGTCCGGCCTGGATATGCCGAACGTGAATACCATGATCATCAATCGCGCGGACCGCTTTGGTCTGGCGCAACTTTATCAACTGCGCGGGCGCGTGGGCCGCAGCCATCACAAGGCCTATTGCTATCTCGTGGTGCCGCCCATCCGGAATCTTTCGAATGAGGCGATCAAGCGCCTGGAAACGATTGAAGAATTCACCGATCTTGGCAGTGGCTTTCAAATTGCCATGCGCGATCTGGAGATTCGCGGCGCCGGCAACTTGCTGGGCGCGGAGCAAAGCGGCATGATCGACGCGGTTGGCTTCGATTTGTACACGCGCATTTTGGATGAAGCCGTGCGCGAAGCACGCCACGAAGCGCAACCCGAATCCGCCGAGCCGTTCGTCGAAAAAGAGCAATGCCGCGTCGATCTCGATGGCGATGCGTTTCTGCCGGCGGATTACGTCGATTTGCCGGAAGAGCGTGTGGCGATTTACCGCCGTCTTGCCGAAGCGGATTCGCTTGCAGAAATCGAAGCCATTTCCGATGAATTGACCGATCGTTTTGGCAAGCTGCCGCTGCCCGCGCGCAACCTGCTCGGTTTGGCCAGCCTGAAATTATTGGGAACAGCGCTCGGTTTGAAGAGTTTGCGTGTATTAGCCCGCGAGAGCCGAGCCAAGTTTGGCGATACCGTGCTCGGCTTCAAAATGGAGATTCCCAAAGGCCAGGCCGCGATGCCGATGACGGTGAAGCTGTTGATGGGGATGCAGCGGGACTGGAAATAAGAACGTTTCGCAACATCTGCCGCTACTTATGGCCGTCGAAAAACAAAGATTGATAAGGATTCTGAATTTGTGCTATATTCACAATGAACGAACAGCAGGTAGAGCAAAATTTATGAATAACGTTCTTAAAGAAAAGCGCGACGAAATTCTACGCATCGCCGCAAAGCATGGCGCACATAATATCCGCATCTTCGGTTCGCAGGCAAGAGATGAGGCGACGCCGGACAGCGATTTAGATGTGTTGGTGGATTTGCATCCCGGACGAAGCCTGTTCGATCTTGGCGGATTATTAATGGATCTTCAAGATCTCTTGGGGCACAAAGTAGACGTGGTGACGGAAGTGGGACTGCGTCCGCGTATCCGTGATCGTGTGCTGAAAGAAGCGATTCCATTATGAAGGATGATCACGAATTCTTGCTCGATATCAAGGAAGCAATTGAGCAAATTAACAAGTATACTGTTCGTGGACAAATTTCGTTCGAAAACGATGAGTTGGTGCAGACATGGGTGCTTCGCCATCTTCAAATCATCGGAGAAGCCTCGCGTCAGCTCTCCGAAGATTTTCGCAAACGGCATTCTGATATTCCCTGGTCAAAAATGATCGGTATGCGAAATATTCTGGTTCATCGCTACTTCGGCATAACCCGGTTGTCGTTTGGGCGGTTGTCGAGAATGAATTGCCCAAACTCAAAGAGGTGATAGACACTCTTTTGCGTGCGGAATAGAAAAAACAACGAATGAACAGAATCTGTGTAGAATCTTTTGAGGTTCAGCACTAGCCGCTTAAATCCATTTTGAAAGAAGGAAACGTGAGCACATTCATTTCAGTCAGGCGGAGCCTGATTTTTCTACTGGCAATCGCAAGCTTGAAACTCGGTTGCAACAAAAGCACGGAGGAGGCTTCTTCCGTTGCCGGCGATGATGTCATTGTGCGCGTCGGAGATGAGACGTTGACCTTGCAGCAACTCGTCTCTGAGATTCCGCCCTCGGTGCGTCGCAACCTCAGCGGCGAACAATTGCAAAGCCATGCCATGCGCTGGGCAAACCATCAATTATTGTATCAAGAAGCCAAACGCCGCGGGCTTGATAAGCAAGCTGAATTGCAATGGCGGTTGAAGCGCGTGGAAGTCGAGCTGTTGGGCGACGCTCTGGTGGAGAAGGAGTTGAACAGCCGTGATTGGCAGGTGAGCGACGGCGAGATTCAAAAATTTTATAATGATAACAACGAGAGTTACAAGCGCGCGGAAGCCGAAATTCTCGTGTGGCACCTTGTCGCCTCAAATCTGCAATCAGCAGACTCGCTGCGGCGCGCGCTCGCCGGCAATTCCGCGTTCAGCCGCCTGGCCCAGGAACGCGCACAAGCGCAAGGCGAAACGATCCCCTGGGAAATTTATTATCCGGAATCGGAAGTGCCGGAAGCCGCGAAAGAAATTCTCCGGTTGCGGCCGGGCGCAATCAGCTCACCCATCGCGTTTGAAGACGATTATCATTTGTTTTTCGTTGTTGAACGTTTTCGGCCCGAAAGCATTCGCCCGCTTCGCCTCGTGCGCGACGAGATCGCAGCCAAGCTCAAAGCGCAAAAGCAGGAAGAACGCTATCGCAGCCTGCTGGCAGAATTGGCCGCCAATATCAAAATCGAAAAAAACTTTCACCTACTCGAAAATTTCGTTGCGGACTCGATTGTGACCGGCAGTCCGGCGAAATAAACGGAGGCATTATGTTTAACAAGTTGTTTGGGAATGTTATTCTGCAGCAAGCTGATATTTTGAGAGTTCAAAAAATAAAGCAAAGACACCCGGTCGCCAGGAAAGCGCGGCGAATCGTACACGCTCTTTTTTCTTCGGCGCCGCGCCATTTCATGTTTGTTTGTTTGCTATTGACTCTATTCCCGGTTGCGCAAAAAGCGAGCGCCCAGGAAGTTCTCGATCGCATCGTGGCCACGGTAGACGATAAGATCATCTTGCAATCCGAGTTGAGTCAATATGCTTATCAACTCGCGATTCAGATGGGCATCGACCCGCGGCGCGACGCCGCCAAATTCGACGCGCTGCGGGCGAATGCGCTCGAGAGTCTGGTTGATCAAAAAGCCATGCTGGTCAAAGCGGCGGAAGACAGCGTGGTGGTGGATGAGCGCCAGGTCGATCAAGTGCTGGACGATCGCATTAAAGCCATGACGCAGCAGCTTGGTTCGGAAGAAAAAGTGGAAGAATATTTTGGCCAGCCCATGCGCAAGATTCGACGCACGCTGCGCCGCGACATTTCCGAGGGTATGCTGGTACGTACGCTGCAGCAAAAGAAGTTTCGCGAGGTGAGAATCTCACGCCGGGAAGTCGAGCAGTTTTATCATGCCATGAAAGACAGCCTGCCCGGCATCAAGGAATCCGCAAGATTGAGCCATGTTTTGTTGAACATCCAGGCGGGCGATGAAGCCACCAAGGCCGCACGAGCCAAAGCGGAAGAGTTACTCACGCGCATTCGCGCCGGGGAAAATTTTGCAGAGCTGGCCGGCAAATATTCCGAAGATCCGGGCTCGCAAAAGCGCGGCGGCGAGTTGGGCTTTATTCAACGCGGTGATTTTGTGCGTGAGTTTGAGGAAGCGGCATTTGCCCTGCAGCCGGGTGAAATCTCCGGGCTGGTGCAATCGCAATTCGGCATTCATATCATTCAAATGATCGATCGCCGCGGCGAAAAAATCAATGTACGGCACATTCTTATTCGCGTCGCGATGAGCGCGGGCGACGAAAACCGTACCGCCGAAAAGCTCAAGAGCCTGCGTGAAGAAATCGTTTCCGGCAAAATCAAATTTGAAGACGCTGCCAAGCAATATTCCAATGACTTGACCACCAACGAGAAAGGCGGCGATCTCGGCTGGTTCGAGATTGATCAACTGCAAGTGCCGGAATTTGTGGATGTAGCAAAGTCGCTGAAGCCCGGCGAGATTTCCCAACCCATCAAAACCCAATTTGGTTATCACATCGTCCGCCTTGACGAACGCCGCGAGCCGCGCGACTTTAATCTTAAAGAAGATTGGGATCAGATTGAAGATATGGCGCTCAATTTCAAAGCGGAGCAGGAATTTCGCAAATGGGTCGATGCGCTCAAAAAGGATTTGTATATCAAGATCGCCGATCAGAGCTGAGGCAAGCATGCAAATGGCAAAAGGCAGGATCAACCGTACCGGCTCCTGGCGAGGCGAGGCGGCGAGCAAAAGAGCTTGGAAAAGCACGCCCGCCCTCAAAAAACTGGCAGAGAAGAAAAGTTTTCAGCGTTTCGCTTCGCTGGGATTTCTGCTTCTGTGGACGAATCTTTTTCTCTCAGCTTTCATGGTTGAAGCCCAAACGCAGCCGCAAAGCGCCTTCACGATCGCCCGCGTCAAATATCGCGGTGGAGGCGATTGGTATAATGATCCTTCCTGCATACCCAATTTGCTGAAGTTCATGCGGCAAAACACGACTATGCATCTTGATCAGGATGAGCGCCAGGTGGCGTTGACGGATCACGAGTTGTTCGCCTATCCCATCATTTTTATGACCGGACACGGCCGCATGCAGTTCTCACCGGAGGAGGCGCAGCAATTGCGGCGTTATCTCACCGGCGGCGGTTTTCTCTATGCCGACGACGATTACGGCATGGACAAATTCTTCCGCGAAGAAATGGCTAAAGTCTTTCCAGACAAAAAATGGGTCGAGCTGCCATTCAGCCATCCGATTTATCACAGCCATTTCGAGTTCACCGGCGGCGTGCCCAAAACGCATGAACACGACGGCGGCCCGCCCAAGGCCTTTGGCTTGTTCCATGAGGGGCGCTTGATCGTCTATTACACCTGGAACACCAATATCTCCGACGGCTGGGCCGACCCGGAAGTACACGGCGATCCACCTGAAGTGCGCGAGCAAGCGCTGCGGATGGGCACGAATATTGTGGTGTATGCGTTGATGAATTAAAAAATCAGAGGTACGGTCAATACTTTATGCCCTCAACCAAAATCAAAAAAGTCGTTGCCAAAGTGAGCATCACAGAACAACCGTCTGATTATGCTTATTGGCAGACGCAATCGCACGAAGCGCGTATTGCGGCGCTGGAGCAGATCCGGCGGGAATATCACGGCTGGAGATACGGTGCTGAGCCAAGACTTCAAAGAGTTTATACAATCGTTAAACGATAATCACGTGCGTTATCTCGTCATTGGCGGATACGCGGTTGCGTTTCACGGCCATCCGCGTTACACCAAAGACCTGGACGTTTGGATCGATTTGAGCCAGGAAAACGCCGAGCGCATGGTTGCCGCGCTGGCGCAATTTGGCTTTGCTTCTCTTGGCTTGCAGGCCAAGGATTTTCTCGACCCGGATCAAGTCATTCAACTCGGCCATCCGCCCAATCGCATCGATATTTTGACTGCACTTGCCGGCGTGGATTTCGAGAACTGTTACGCAAAAAAAGTTCTGACGACTATCGACGGGGTTGAAGTTACTTTTATTGATTTGAAGAACTTGAAGGAGAACAAGAAGACGGTCGGACGCTTACAAGATTTGGCTGATTTGGAGAAGTTGAAATAATCAACTCCTGGTATGCTTTCTCAGAGAAGAGACAGGGGCTTTGATTATCAAGCTTATACGCGAAAATCGCCTCCAGATCCCGCCAAGATTCATCGAGGGACGGAGGCGCGCCAGCAACGTTTCAATGCGGCAGTTTCACGGCTTACCATTCGCATTGACGATGACGTACTCGTGCAGTTTCAACAGCTTACTCCGCAAGCACAAGGCTGCGAGAAGTTGATCAATCAAGCTTTGCGGGAATGGTTGTCTGCGAAAGGTGTGAAAGAGCTTGTGCGTGAAGAGTTGCAACAGAGTCTTGCCGGGTGCAAAGTGGTGCGAACCTGTCAAACAAAAGGTAGATAAGCCTCTAACGACTGAGTCTTGAGAACTGCTTCACGCGTTACGGTTATCAATTCATGGAATTTCAGAAGATCTTCCCGAGGTGCGCGAGCAACCGCTGCGGATGGGGACGAATATCGTGGTGTATGCGTTGATGAAATAAATCTAGTGGAGGAACGACCATGATTACTCGAGAAGCCATTATTAGCGAAATTGCGAAAATTCCAGAACCCCTTCTGGATGAATTATATCGCCTCATCAAGGCTTTTGAAGCCCAAAAAAGAGATGATAATGGCGAGCCGGAACAAAGCCTAATGGCAAAATTGCGCGGCATTAAAATTTCTGCTTCCAGCGACTTTTCTCAAAAGGTTGATTTGTATGCCTCGGGAGGCTCGCAGCAATGACCCGAATTTTTGTCGATACAGCATTTGTCGTTGCCCTGGTCAATTCGAATGATCAATATCATGCCAAAGCCCAAAATCTCTCTGAAATGTACGAGACAGAACCGCTCATTATCACCGACGTTGTTTTGCTCGAAATCGGCAATGCTTTAGCTAGAGATTACAAAAAAGAAGCAATCGAAATCATCGAATCTTTTCGTACGTCCAAAGAAGTTTTGATTGTTGAGCTAAGTCTTGACTTCTTCGACAAAGCTTTTGAGCTTTATAAAAAATATACTGATAAGGATTGGGGTATGGTGGATTGCATTTCATTTATCGTGATGCGTGAATACGAAGTCAGAAATGCGTTGACTTTTGACGATCATTTCAGGCAGGCGGGCTTCAACGTTCTCATGAAAAATTAGATGAGCATTGTATCATAATAACAAACAAATATGAACAAGCCTTCTGACGAAGCCAAAGAGCGTAAGCGTTATGAAGAAAAGACAAGCTTCTAAGTCTCGCGAGATCATGTCAGATGACATGCGTCCAGAATACGCTTTTGACTTCAGCAAATCACGCCCGAATCGCTTTGCCAATCGACCAATAAAACCGCTTCGAATCACGCGCATGCGCTGAAACTTTCGGAACAAAAAATATCTTTAGCACGCAATAAACCCACAATGCCCCTCCACGAAACCTATCTCGACCTCATGCGCCGCCTGCGCGAGTTGCGACGGAATGAAACCCGGCAGCAATGGCTCGCCCGGTTCGGTTTGTTTATCCTCGCACTTGCGGGAATCGCGCTTGCCGCGCCGGTGTTGGCGCATGGCGTTGCCGCCAGCGAAACGTTTCGCTGGGCGCTGGCGCTGGCGAGCCTTGGCGCCATTGGTTATGCCCTCTGGCGATTCGTCGTGCAGCCGATCATGCGTTCGCTGGTGCAACCGCGTGAGGCGCAGAACATCGATCTCGCCCTGCGCGTGGGCAAACTGCGCGACGAGGTGCATGATCGCTTTGCCAATGCCTTGCAAGTTTACAGTGAATCTACCCAAAATAATGTCAGCGACGTTCGCAAAGCGCTTGCTGGCTCGGCGTTGAACCAGGCTTATGAACAAGTCAGCCATCTCGATTTTGGCCAAATCATCGATCGTGTCACACCGCGCAAAAGAATTCTCACTGGACTTGCCGCCCTTGCCCTTTGCTTACTAGTCTGGAGCTTTGCGCCAAAATTCATGTCGGAAGGCGCGGCCGTCGTACTCAATCCGCATCGCCAAATTCTCGAAACCGCGACGCAATTTTCCGTTAAACCCGGCGACATCGAAATCGTCAAAGGCGAAGATTTGTTGGTCAATGCGACGGTCAATCACTTGACGATGGAGGAAGCGCAGCTCGAATGGCAATCCGAAGGCGCGAAGGCCGCGAATCAAATCGCCATGAAAAACGCCGGCAGCCTGGAATTCACGCACAAATTGGAGCGCGTGCGCGAGAGTCTGAGTTATCGCGTGCAGCTCGGCAAGGAAACGAGCCGCTGGTACAATGTGACGGTGGTTGAGCCGCCGCTGATTCGTTCGCTGCAAATCACCGTCAATTATCCGAACTATACCCGGCGCGAGCCGTTGGCGCTCGCAGAAAATCTCGGCGATATCGTAGCATTGCCCGGCTCGAAAGTTTCGCTGCGGCTCACTGCCAACAAAGAATTGCGCGCCGCGGCGCTGCAATTCAGTTGGGATGCGGCTGCGCCATTGCAACTGAATGAAGAAACGGCCACAGGCGAATTCAAAATCGACAAAGCCGGAACCTATGCGATTTCACTAGAAGACGCAAAAGGCCTGCGCAATTTTGATCCCATTCAATACCGCATCGAATTGGAAACCGACCAAACGCCAAGCGTGCGCATCGCGTTTCCAGGTCAGGACGTCGATCTCGATGAAAGCATGAGCGTGCCGCTCTCCGTGCTCGCAGAAGATGATTACGGTTTTTCCTCGGCTGAAATCGTTTACGAGCATCTGTCGAGTCTGGGCGGTGAGCCGCAAAAAGGCCGCTGGCCGTTCCCGTTCAACGATCGCCATCAACCCAAGCTTACGCTGCAAGCGATTTGGGATTTCACCCAACTCGACATGCAGCCCGATCCGAAATCCGCGCAAAGCCAAACCTACCAGGTTCGCTTTCCCTCGCTTTATGAAATTTATGAAGAAGTCGCGAGCGCCCAGGACGAGACTTCGCAGGATTTGCAGCAGTTGTATCAACAAGCCAAACAAACGAAAGAAAAGATCGACGAGCTGGCCCAGCAGTTGAAGAAAGACCCGAATCCGGATTGGGAACAACGGCAAAAACTCAACGAAACCGCGGGCGCCACTGAGCAGATGCGCGAAAGCGTGCAGCAAATGCAGGAACGGTTGCAGGAAATGATCGACACCATGGAACGCAACGACATGCTCAGCCTCGAGACGCTCGACAAGTATCTCGAACTGCAAAAGTTGTTGCAGGAGTTGAATTCGCCGGAACTGCAAAAGGCGTTGGAAGAGATGCGCAAATCCATGGAGAATCTCGATCCCGAAAAACTCGCCGAAGCAATGAAGAATTTCCAATTCTCACAAGAAGAGTTTTTGAAGGGCATCGAGCGCACGATGAATTTGCTCAAACAAGTGCAGGCCGAGCAAAAGCTCGATGAAGCGCTCAAGAAAACCGCGGACTTGCTGGAGCGGCAGGAAGAAATCACCGAACAAGCCGGGAAAAATCCGGACACGAACGAGCGCAATGATTTAGCGCAGCAGGAAAATGGCTTGCAACAAGACAGCGAATCGCTGGAGCAGTCGTTGCAAGACTTGTCAAATTTGATGAACGAGTTGCAGCAGCAATCGCCGGCGCAGAAAGTCGATGAGGCAGCGCAGACGATGGAAGCAAACGATCTCGCCGGCGAGATGCAGCAGATGTCGGAGAATTTGCAACAGGGACAAATGTCGCAGGCGCAGGAACGCGGCCGTCGCAATGCGCAAACGTTGCAGCGCATGCAACAGTCGCTCGCTGGCGCGCAAAAAGAAATGCGCGAAAGCCAGCAGCGCTACGTTACGCAAGCCTTGCAGCGCAGCTCGAATGACTTGCTGCAACTTTCCAAGCGGCAGGAGCAGCTTGGCAGCCAGTCCGGCCAAATGCAAAATAATTCCGGCGAATCCGGCCAGTTCAACAACAGCGCAGATCAACAGCAGGAGTTGTTGTCGGGACTCAACCGGGTGGCCGAGCAATTGTATGAAACCTCACAAAAAAGTTTTGCGATCACGCCCGAGGTGGCGCGTTCTGTGGGGCAGGCGATGAATCAAATGCAGGAAGCGCTCCGGCAACTCGAACAGCGCAACGGCCGGCAGGCCGGTAATGCGCAGCGCCAGGCAATGCAGGGACTGGATCAGGCCGTCGCCGGTTTGCGCGACGCGATGCAACAGATGGGCGGGCAACAAGGAATGGGCATGAGCATGGAGCAGTTCATGCAGCGCATGCTCGGGCTTTCGGGGCAGCAGCAGGGCATCAATCAAGAGACGCAAGGACTCGGCGAACAAGGCATGAGCCAGATGCAGCGTCAGGCAGCAATGGCGCGCATGGCGGCGCAGCAGGCCGCGGTGCAGAAAAGTCTCGAGCAACTGATACAGGAGTTCGGCAACAAGGGCGAAATTTTAGGGCGGCTCGATCAAACCGCGAAAGACATGGAAGAGGTTGTGAAGGATTTGCAGCAGCAGCGCGTCGATCGCCAGACGCTGGAGCGGCAGCAGCAAATTCTCTCGCGCATGCTGGACGCGCAACGCTCGATGCGCGAACGGGATCACAGCAAAGAACGGCAGGCCGAGCGCTCGAAAACCTATCGCAGCCTCGATCCCGGCGCCTTGCCGGGCGATCTCGGCGAGCGCAAGACGAAGATCCAGGAAGATTTGATGAATGCGCTGCGCGAGAAATATTCCCGCGATTACCGCGAGCTGATTCAGAAGTATTTTGAGGCACTGGCGAAGGAGCAGGAGGAGGGGAAGAATTGAGATGAATGGTTATCAATCTTATCCCGGGCTTTCCGCTGTATTGAGAGTAATTATGGATACCTCATCAAGTACGACATGATTAAAGAATTGGACTTGGTCGTTCTCAATCACGACATCGCAGGCTATCCCTTAACGGGAGGCGATATTGGAACCGTCGTCAACTGCTACAAAGATAATGCCGCCTTTGAAGTGGAATTTCTCACGGCAGAAGGCAAAACCGTTGCGCTGCTCACGTTGACCGCAGATGAGATCCGCCCACGATTGTCATCTGAGATTTTGCATGCCCGGGAAGTTGAGTCTGCATCTGTTTGAGATTATACAACAACATTCAATTTTAGCTCAATAAATGCGTTAGCTATATGCGCATTTTAAAAGACATTTACAATCGAGATGTTCGGCTGACTCAAGAACGTGAGGAACATTTCATTATCGACCATCCAGAAATGCGCGCCCAGCGTGATAAGCTTCGAGAAACTTTGTCTGCTCCCGAAAAGATTGTGCGATCAAAAACAGATTCTCAAGTCGAATTGTTCTATCGGCATTACGACTCAACACCCGTCACTCGAAAGTATCTGTGCATTGTCGTGAAAGCACCAGCAGAAGATACGTTCATTATAACTGCTTATTTCACTGACACGATCAAGAAAGGTGAGATTCTATGGCCAAAGAATTAAGAGTCTGGTACGATGAAGAAGGGGATTACCTCGAAGTTCTCTTTGAGGAAAAAGAGGGGTACTTTCGGGAAACGTCCAATGATGCAGTTATGGAAAAGGTGGATGGTATCGGGAACATCATAGGATTTTCCATCTTGAAACTCAGCGCTTTGCGCGGGCAAAAGCCGCTCGCGATGACGTTGGTGAGCAAGGCGGCGTAGCTTCAAAACCTTGAATATAGCACAATGCTGCTTGATTTTTACACCGCAGATTTTTGTTAAAACATGTAGCGCTGGCCAAATGCTAATGATTAAAAAAAATGCCCGCAACGCCGCAAAGCGGCAAAGGCTTCGTAAAGAATTTCTCTACGTTGTCTTTGCGTCTCCGCGTCACTGCGTGAGATTTTTGCTGTTGTCTTGTTTGTTGTTAACATTCAATCTTGCTGCCCAAAATCCCCAGCTCAACTCCGCGCGCCTGAATCAGGCGCAGACGTTCGAACGTGTGGGGTATTTCGATCGCGCTGCGGAGATTTACAAGCAGCTCTTCGAGTCTGATCCGCGCAACGGCATTTACTATCAAGGCCTTAAACGCTGCCTGCTGCAAGTGCGGCGCTATGATGATTTGCTTGCGATTATTCAACGCCGCCTCGCGGTGGTGGACGATCTCAGCAGCCGCATCGACATCGGCGTGGTTTATTACAATCAGAACAATCAGGCCGGCGCCATCAAGCATTGGAATGATTTGCTCAAGCAATATCCCGCCCCCGGAACGTATGCCAGCGTGGCAGCGAGCATGAAAGACAGCCGCGCTTTCGATGAGGCGTTGCGCGTGTATCAAGACGGCCGCAAGCGTTTCGGCCAGGAAAATTTGTTTGCCCTCGAGCTTGCTGATCTGCATGCGTCGCGCCTGGCGTATGAAGCTGCGGCGGATGAATATTTGCGCTATTTATCTGCCGAAGCGCGGCAATTGCCGTTCGTGCAGCGCCGCTTGGTCGAGCTGGCAAGAGGCTCCGAAGAGGCGGCGCAGCAAATCGAAAAAGCAGTGAGCCGGCATCTCAGCCAAACCTCCAATACCACTGACATGCGGCGCCTCTTGGCCGTGATTCTGCTCGAAAATAAAGAATACGCGCGTGCGCTGGCTGAATATCAAACTCTCGACAAGCTGGCCGGCGCCAACAATACCGGCGCTGAAATTTTCAACTTTGCCGAGCAGGTGCGTGCTGCCGGCGCGTGGGATTATGCCGAGCAAGCGTATCAACTGATACTCACCAATAGCTCGAAATCCCCGTATGCCAATCCGGCGATGATGGGACTGGCGGAGTGCTATCAGCAACAAGGCAAGCACCGCCTGGCGCTGGAAGCGCTGGAGAATCTTATTTCCAAAGCCGGGACGAATGTGCGCAATCCTTGGGTCCTTCGCGCCATGCTCGAACAGGGCGACATTCAATTCACGCATCTGAAAGACATGGCTGCTGCCATTGCGGTTTACAAAAAAATTTATGACACCGCTACTGAACCCAACAGCAAGGAACGTCTCGACGCTGTTTTTCGCCTCGGTGATTGCCATCTCGCGTTGGGCGAGGTGGCGCAAGCGGTGAATTGGTATGAAACGGCGCGGCGCTTGGGCGGCAATCGGCCGGGCGTTGGTGACAAAGTGAAATTTGCGCTCACGCGCCTAGAGTTTTATCAAGGTCGTTTTCGCAATGCGAAGAACATGCTGGAGGGTATTGTGGCGCAGCCCGCCACGGGCAATCCGGAAGAGAGCATGGTGAATGATGCGCTGGAAATGCTGCTGCTGATTGAAGCCAATTTTGCGGACAGCGCCGGCGCTTTGCGGAGTTATGCGCATGCCGAATTTCTCAACCTCAAGCAGAATCGCCGCGCGGCAATCGATACGTTGAATGATCTCATTGAAAAATATCCCAACGCGGGAATTCTGCCGCAGGCGATGTATCATCTCGGCTCACTCTACGCCGAAGAGGGGCAATACCCCAGCGCCGTAGCGACGCTGCAAGCCGTAACCGAAAAGCATGGTGAAAGCATTGTCGGCGATCGCGCGCTGTTCCGGCTGGCTGAAATTCACGCAGACAAAATGCAGGATTATCCGCAGGCGCAAAAGTTATTTGAGAAGCTGTTGGAGACATATCCCAACAGTCTTTATCTGGAAGAAGCGCGCCGGCGGGTGCGGAGTTTATCGGAGAAGGTGAGGCCGATGTAGCGCAGGTAATTTACTCTTGTTCGTCAGGGTTGATGACGGCGAGGCCTTCGTTGGCTGCGGCGCTATTCAATACTTTATCGGAGCCCAGGAAGGTGACGTTTCTACCATTGGAAGCGCGCAGTGAGCTTTGCAGTTGCAGTGCCGTTGCCAGTTGCACTGAATCGTATCCTCGCAAAGGGTATTTGTCGATCAGTTGCATGGCAAAATCAATAATCGCATCTGAGACCGCGAGGCGCGAAAAAAATCCAGAAAAATCTCCTTGGAAATTTTGGCGCGCTACAAAAACCTTTTCTGGGGTTAGATCACCGATGCGAAGACGTCGATACAGGGCGGACAAAACCTCGGGTCCAGCAATCTTGGTGATCATGGCATCACCAGCGTCCGTCTGCTGGCGAAGATTTTTCATGTATGTCGTACCGGTTTCCTCGACATAGATTTTGACGAGTGCGCTGCTGTCACAATAATAAATCACCTCGGGCCTCGATCTTCGATGATCGTCTCGGAAAGCGGCTTTCCTTGTATTGTCACCGTCTTTACTTCCGGAAAAGGCTTGCCAAGGTTGTCGGGATTGTATTCTAATTCCAAGCCCTGCTCTTCCAGTTTTTTATACAGGGCGAGTATTTCCTCGCGCCGGTTCGGCCGCGGCACGGTGACGTAGACTTCCGTCCCCTCTGCGAGGCGCAGCGGTTCGACAGGCTCGATGACGCCGTTGCGATAAATGCCTCGAATGGTTTCACTCATAACCGTTCTCCTTACTTTGGGACGGAACAATGTCTTGATTTTTATTCCAAAATGCAAGCGTGGTAAACCGGTATATAAGCCCTGGGGCGTCGCAGCGCCCAACATTCGTCTCGAATGCGTGATTGACTTTATCAAGAGAGATATACAAAATGCCTCGTTTCAGCAGTTTTATCCGGGCTGCTTTTGTTAGCTTTTACATTTTGGCGCCGCCAGCGTTCTCACAAAAAACGCTGATCTACATGGATTTGCAGCAAACCGATCATCTCAAAGCTTATGGCGTTGCGTATTGGGCGCTGGATCGCGGCATCAACGTAGAATGGCTGCTCAATTATCGCGGCGGCTCATTTATGCTGGATCAGTACGCTGAAATTGAGCGCGAATGCCGGGTGCGGGGCGTGGCGTTTCAAAATCTCGGCGGCGGGCAAGCGGCGCAAATTTATGCCGAGATTGAAGGCGCAAACATGGAAGTCGTGCTGCTGGAAAAAGCGCCGGCTATCGCCATTTATACACCGCAGAACAAACAAGTTTGGGACGATGCCGTGACGCTGGCGTTGGAGTATGCCGAAATTCCCTATACCACGTTGTGGGATGAAGAAGTGTTGACCGGCAAACTCGACGAGTATGATTGGCTGCATTTGCATCATGAAGATTTTTCCGGGCAATACGGCAGATTTTATGCGAGTTATCATTCCGCAGCCTGGTATCAGGAAGAAGTGATCAAGAATGAAGCCATGGCAAAGAAGCTTGGTTTTAACAAGGTGTCGGAGTTGAAGAAAGCAGTTGCGCGCACAATCAAGGAGTATGCCGCGCGCGGCGGATTTTTATTTGCCATGTGTTCCGCCACCGACACCATTGATCTCGGGCTGGCAGCGAGAAACACCGACATTTGTGCGGCGATTTTCGATTACGATCCGCCCTCACCCAACTGCCAACAGGAGCTGGATTACAATGAAACCCTGGCGTTCACGAATTTCACGCTGGAAATGAACCCGATGGTTTACGAGTTCTCGGATATCGACTATCCGCCGAGTTACAACCCCGGCATGCGCAGTGCAGAAGCGGATTTTTTTACGCTGTTCGAGTTCTCCGCAAAATATGATCCGGTACCGGCCATGCTCACGCAAAATCACGTCTCGGTGGTGAAAGGTTTCATGGGGCAAACCACCGGCTTCAAGCGCGAGCTGATTAAGAAATCTGTGACTGTTTTGGCGGATGTGCCGGGCACGCCACAGGTCAAGTACATTCACGGCAATGTTGGCCGCGGCACGTTTACGTTTTATGGCGGCCATGATCCGGAGGATTATCAGCACATGGTCTATGATCCGCCGACGCAGTTATCCTTGCACAAGAATTCGCCCGGGTATCGTTTGATTCTGAATAATATTTTATTCCCGGCGGCGAAGAAGAAGAAGAGAAAGACGTGAG
>QEVD01000085.1 GCA_003576975.1 Candidatus Zhuqueibacterota bacterium | reverse complement strand
CCATCGTACTTTGTTTTCGGCTGTGAAGCAAGGCTTTTTTGAGCTGGTGGATTCGCCGCGTGACAAGAGAAAAGTTGCCGAAGTGCCAAAATTTGCCTATATATTGGCTTCCCAGGAACAGGATTTTTGCGTATGTTGATCGATGAGTTTTTGCCGGGATATGACGTACACGAATATCACGAGATTGATATTGCAGCTTCTGCCGAGCGTGTTTATGACGCTGTGCGAACCCTGGATTTGAGCTGTTCGTGGCTGATTCGCACGCTTTTCTTCCTGCGCGGACTGCCGGCGTTATTTTCATCGCACGGTGCGCCAAAGCAAAGACTCGGTTTGACGCTTGCGGGCTTGCTCGACAGTGGCTTTATTCTGCTTGGCGAAACACCGCAACAAGAACTCGTGCTCGGCCTCGTGGGAAAGTTTTGGACGGCCTCTGGAGAAATTCAACATATACGCACCGAGCACTTTCGCTCGTTTGATACGCCCGGCTTTGCCAAAGCCGTGTGGAATTTTTCGCTCGCGCCCCAACCAAACGGCGCGACGAACGTCTCAACAAATACGAGAGTACTCTGTTTGGATGAAGCCAGCCGCCGCCGATTTCGCTTGTATTGGCTGTTCATCCGGCCGTTTAGCGGAGCGATTCGTCTGGCGGCGTTGCAGGCAATTAAGCGCGCGGCATTGAGACATGAAATCGCGAAAAGGCTCCAAAATTGAGCAGCTCATGCCGCAAAAAATCTCTTGGATTTTGTTTTTGTTTGATGATATTGCAAGAAAGTTGGCGCCGTTGTCGCAGCGATTCGCTGACAGCAAGTACTCGAATACGTGGTTGCGGTCGCGATGTGTTAATCTCATGAAAGGAAGCTAGGAGTTCTGTCGTATGAAAAAAAGTCGATTTTATTTCCTGGGTATTTTGGCGGTTGCGCTGGCAGGCGGTTATTTTTTTCTGCGGCCGGGAAAGCCGGCAGAAAAAGCGGCGGCAACGCCTGAAAGTCAGGGCAGGATCGTAACGATCGCGCGCGGCGATCTCAATGCCGTGGTTTCCGCGATTGGCAAACTCGAGCCGATCAACAAAGTTGAGATCAAGAGCAAGGCCTCCGGAGAAATCATGCTGATGCCGGTGGAGGAAGGCGATCGTATTGAAAAAGGCGCGCTTATTGCGCGCATTGATGAAACCGATGCCCGTAATTTGTATGAGCAAGCGGTCGCCGATCTCGAAGTCGCCAAGGCCGAGGTGGCGCAATCGGCAAACACCGTCAGCCGCCAGGAAGAGATGTTCAAGCGCGGGTTGATTTCGCAAGCAGAATACGATCAAGTGAAGCTCGAAGAAGTACGCGCCAAGGCGCAATTGGTCAAAGCCGAGGGCAGATTATCGCCTCCGGCATCAACTCAGTGAGCGGCGGCACCTTGATCGCGACCGTGGCGAATTTGGACAGCATGTACGTTTATACCGAAGTAGATGAAATTGACATTGGCCAGGTTCATATTGGGCAACCCGCGCGCGTCGTGCCGGATGCCTTTCCTGATATGGTTTATCGCGGCCGGGTGTTGCGGGTGTCGCCGCTGGCAAAAGTCGAACAAAACGTTACGACATTCAACGTTACCGTCATCGTATCGAATACCGATGGCCGGCTCAAGGCCGGCATGAACGCTTCGGTGGATTTAACCGTCGCGGATCGTGAGAACGCCTTGCTGGTGCCGAAAGAAGCGTTGAAGGAGTTGCGCGAAATTCGCGCGCAAATGGCAGCGTTAAATATTCCAGCCGACACCAGCGCAGGCGGCCCCGGGCGCATGGCGCCAGATTCCTCGCGCGCCCAGTGGCGCCAGCGTTTCGCGGATAATGTGTCCTCGGATTCAACCGGCAGACGGGCGATGAATGGCAGTAATCCCGGAATGGCCAATGGCCGCGCGCTGCGCAAATTTGTATTGCTTAAAAACGGCGAACGCTATCAGCCGCGTCCCGTGGAGATCGGCTTGAGCAACAACGACTATGCCGAGGTGTTGCGCGGCTTGCAAGAAGGAGATGAAGTGTTCGTGTTCAGCGGCAGCCGCGCCGGCATGGCGCGACAAGCGTGGATGGATCGCATGCGCGGCATGTCGGGTTTCGGCGGCGGACGGCCAAGATAAACTTGCGATAGATTTTCAATTGCCGTTGGCCGATTGTATGATACCAAAAGTATCGTGCAGGATTCAGGTTTTGCATTTTTCGGGAGATGACGATGGATTTGCGGGAAAGCTCTAGTGTTGCCTTTGGCGCGATTATCGCGAACAAGCTGCGCTCATTTTTGACCATGCTTGGTATTATTATCGGCGTGAGCGCATTGATTACGGTTGTTGCTGTCGGCAAAGGTGGTGAACGCGCTGTGGCTGAGCGGCTGCAGGCGTTGGGCACGAATTTGCTCTACGTCAGCCCCGGCTCATCTCGTTCCGGGCCGGTTATGACGAGCGCCGGCAGCAGCGTGAAATTGACACGGAAAGATGTGGAGGCGGTGCTGGAAGAATGCGAAGAGATCGAAGCCGTGGTGCCGGAATTTAGCCGCAGTGCGCAGGTGAAATACGGCAATCGCAATTGGAATACGCGCATCACCGGCACCACGCCGAACTACGGCGAGGTGCGCAACGTGAAGGCCGTTGCCGGGCGCTATTTCACCGCGCAAGAAGAAGCCTCACGCGCGCGTGTGTGTGTGCTCGGCTCAACGGTGCGCGATAATCTCTTTGACCCCAGCGAAGATCCGATCGGCAAAACCTTGCGCATCAGCCGCATGAATTTTCAGATTGTTGGAGTGCTTGAAACCAAGGGACAGTCCGGCGGCTGGATGAATCCGGACGATCAAGTGCTGATTCCGCTGGCTACCGCTCAAATGCGCTTGTTTGGCGTCGATCATATCACCAATTCCACGTTGAAGGTTGCCGATGCCTCTCTGATGGACAAAGCGTTTTACGATGTCGAACGGGTGTTGCGCAAACAGCATCGCCTGCGCGATACCCAGGACAATGATTTCAATATTCGCAACCAAGCCGACATTATTTCCACCTTCGAATCAACGCAAAAAACCATCACTATGATGCTGACCATCGTCGCCATTGTTTCATTGCTGGTCGGCGGCATCGGCATTATGAACATCATGCTGGTATCTGTTACGGAACGCACGCGCGAGATCGGCATTCGCAAAGCCATTGGCGCGAAGCGCCGCAATATCATGTCGCAATTCTTGCTGGAGGCGCTGGCGCTTTCGATTACCGGCGGCTTGATCGGCATTATGGTCGGCGTCGGCTTGACGAAGCTCGTCACGAATTTGATGGGCTGGCAAACCTTGATTTCGCTTCCTTCCATCGCGGTCAGCGTCATTTTTGCGGCAACCGTCGGCATCGTGTTCGGCCTTTATCCGGCCTGGCGCGCGGCATGGCAGAATACTATCGAGGCGCTGCGGTATGAGTAAGAAAACGGGGAGCTGGCAACCATGACAGAATTTTGGTCGGTATCATGAATGCCCTGGGCTTGGATGAACAACATGCGTTGCTCAAGATTGTCGTGGTCAGATCATTTTGATACCCGTACCCAACTAGAGTCCCTGTTATGATTTTTGCCGATTGAAGAATTTGTCACAACCCTGCACTGCATCTTGGGATTATGAGACTTTGGCATCTTTTTTTGTTCAGCTTTTTGTGGATCGGCGGCGTGCTGGCCTATCGTTTTTGGCCAACGACAGAAATCACCCACGCGCCCGGCATTCTTATTCCGGAGGAACCCGAACAGCGCAGCGTGACGCAAACCCGCATGTGGCAGCACAAAGGCTACTGGCTGGAGCCGCTGGCGACCTTCCGGGTGAACGCGCGGGTTCTACACAAAAAAGATTATAACTTCGGCCGCGAAGCGGATTTGTCGCCGCTTGATTTGGCGTTGGGTTGGGGGCCGATGTCGGATCAGAGCGTCATCGATCGCCTCACCATCAGCCAATCCAGTCGCTGGTATTTTGTGCGTTTTAAAAACGCGCCGCTTGCCAACAAAGCGATAACGGCCTCATCCGCCAATATGCACATGATTCCGGCGAATGAGGCGATTGAAAAAAAGTTAAAATCGTTGCGCATCGGCAATCTCATCAGCCTGCGCGGTTATCTCGTTTCCGTGCGGGCGGAAGATGGCTGGCGCTGGCGCAGCTCTCTCCGCAGAGATGATACCGGCAACGGTTCCTGTGAAGTGGTTTGGGTTGAGGAGGTGTCGGTTCAAAAGTAGTGAATACGATTAACCGGCTATCGTTTGATCAATTGATGTAAGCTGGTAGAAATCCTCTGGAATATTCGCCAATGAAGTAAGCAGCATCAGGAGTTATCCCGGCGTTATGCTCATGCCAAAACAAACAAGAGTTGATGATCAGGCCGGAGCCCAGGTCGTGTCTTCCAGTCCCCGGAGATGTTGATGGCCAAAAAAGGGATCAATCGTCGGGAATTCTTAAGCAACACAGCAACCGCTGCCTTCGGAACTACTGCCCTTGTTTCACTCGCCACTGTCTCTTGCGCACCGGCGGCGCCGCAACGCCGGCGCGTGCTGCGCCTCGCCCACTTAACCGACATTCATGTACAGCCCGAATTGAGCGCCGCCGCCGGCATGGCGCGCGCGCTGCAGCATGCGCAAAATCTTCAAGATAAACCGGAAATAATTTTCAATGGCGGCGACGCCATTATGGATGCGCTGGGCGCGGATAAGGCACGCACGCAAACGCAGTGGCAACTTTGGCAAAGTGTTTTGCAGAATGAATGCTCGCTGCCCATCGTGCATTGCATCGGCAATCATGACGTGTGGGGATGGAAGGCGAAAAACCCGGCGATTTCATCCGAGCAACTCTACGGCAAGCAATGGGCGATGCAGGAATTCGGTTTGTCGTCGCGTTATTACAGCTTTGACCGCACCGGCTGGCATTTTATCGTGCTCGACAGCACACATTTCCTCCCCGGCGGCTACATTGCAAAGCTTGATGATGAGCAGTTTGAATGGTTGCAAGACGATTTGAACAGGACGCCGGGAACCACGCCCATTTGTGTATTGTCTCACATTCCGATTATGTGTTTCTGCGCGTTTTTTGACGGTGAGAATGAAGCCAGCGGCGATTGGAAAATTCCCGGGGCGTGGATGCATATTGACGCGCGGCGCATCAAAGATGCTTTCAAACAACATTCGAATATCAAACTCTGTTTAAGTGGCCACATTCATTTGCAGGACGAGGTCGAATATCTCGGCGTCAAATATTTGTGCAACGGCGCGGTTTCCGGCAATTGGTGGGAAGGCGCCTATCAGGAATTCCCGCCGGCCTACGTCGTCGTAGACTTGTTTGACGACGGTTCCAGCGCAAGTGAATACATTCCATATTGATCTTGGCAAGGAGGCATGTCGTGATGAAAATTTTGATTCGGCTGGTAAGCCTGGCGTTGTTGTTGAGCCTCGGTTGCAGCAAAACCGCAGAGCAACGTGCGAACAAAGTCATTGGCGTCAGTTTGCTGGCGCGGCAGCATGAATTTTATCGAGATCTCGAAAGCACGCTGCAAAGCGAAGCGGCAAAACACGGCTTCGAGTTGTTGATTGCTTCCGCCGATTTTGACTTGGGCAAGCAATCCGCCCAGGTTGAGGATTTCATCGTACGCCGCGTTGACGCCATTATTTTGTGTCCCGTGGATTCACGCGGCATCGCTCCGGCGATCAAAAAAGCTCAAAATGCAGCGATTCCCGTGTTCACGGCCGACATTGCTGCAGAGGAAGGTGAAGTCGTTTGCCATATCGCTTCTGATAATCTCGCGGGCGGCCGTATGGCGGCCGAGTATCTCGCCAAGCTGTTGAATGGCAAAGGCGAAGTCGCCCTGATCACCCACCCCAATGTCATGTCCGCGCTGGATCGCGTGCAAGGTTTCAAGGAAGCGATTGCAGCTTTTCCCGAGGTCAAAATCGCTGCTGAAGTCAGCGGTGAAGGCGTGCGGGATAAAGCCATGCCCGCGGCCGTTGATATTCTGCAAGCCCACCCTGAACTTGACGGCATTTTTGGCATCAATGATGACTCTGCGCTCGGCGCGCTCGACGCCCTGCAGCAACTGCAGCGCACGGAAGTCGTCATCGTCGGATATGACGGCATGCCGCAGGCCCTCGATGCCATCCGCAAAGGCACGGCCTTGAAGGCTGATGTCGTGCAGTATCCCAAACGCATCGGTGAAACCACCATCGCAAAAATCGCTGATTATTTCAACGGCATAACCGTGCCCAAGATCGTGCCGGTCGACGTCGGCATCGTAGATCAGGCGTCTCTGCAAAACGCAACCGCCGGGCAGTAAGGATGGCCGCGCTTTTGAACATGCGCAGCATTCGCAAGCAGTATCCCGGCGCGCTTGCGTTGGACGAGGTGAACTTCGACTTGCAGCGCGGTGAAGTACATTGTCTCGTCGGTGAAAACGGTGCGGGCAAATCTACGCTAATGAAGATACTCTCCGGCGCGCTGCGCAAAGATGCAGGCACGATTCATCTCGACGGGCGTGAAGTCGATTTGTCTTCGCCGCAAGCGGCATTGCGGTTGGGTATTGGCACGATTTATCAGGATTTCAAGCTCGCACCGGAACTCGCGGTGGCGGAGAATATCCTGCTCGGCCATGAACCGGCTATTGGCCGGTCTTTTTTTGTCGATCATCGCAAAATGCGCGAGCTTGCGCAAGCGGCGCTGGCCAAGCTGGGCGAAAGCATTGACAGCCGCCTGCCGGCCTCGGCGCTGAGCGTGGCGCAACAACAATTGGTCGAGATTGCCAAAACGCTTTCGCATGATGTACGCATTCTCGCGATGGATGAACCTTCGGCGGCGCTCACCGTTGCTGAGTTAAAAAATTTGTTTAATGTCATTCGCCGCTTGCGCTCCGAGGGGGTTGGCATCATTTATATTTCGCATCGGCTCGAGGAAATATTCGAAATCGGCGATCGTGTGACGGTGTTACGCGACGGCAGAGTCGTGGCAACCGCTGCCGTGGCCGAGGTCGATCGCAATCGTTTGATTCAGTGGATGGTGGGACGGGAGTTGGAGAATGAATATCCCCAGCGCTTGGCGCAACATGGGCGGGAAATTCTCCGGGTGAAAAATTTGATTGCCGGCAATTTGCAGGATATCAATCTTACCTTGCATCAAGGCGAAATCCTTGGTCTCGCCGGCCTGGTGGGTGCCGGCCGCAGCGAGTTGGCGCATGTGATTTTTGCGGCGCAGCTCCGCGAAGGCGGCGAGATTTTCCTCGATGGCGCGAGTATTCATCCGCGTTCACCGGCGGAGGCCATCGCCCTGGGCCTGGGGTTGTTGACGGAAGATCGCAATCGCCAGGGACTGCTCATGCAAATGAACGTGCGTGAAAACATCTCTCTCTCGAATTTACGCCGCTTGCAGCGTGGACTTTTTCTCGATCAGAAAAAAGAAAGGCGGGAGACAGAGAAATTCCTCACTGACTTGCACATCAAAACTTCCGGGCTGGAACAGGCGGTGGAGCATCTCAGCGGCGGCAATCGCCAGAAGGTTGTGCTGGCGCGCTGGCTATACACGCAATGCCGGGTTTTGATCTTTGATGAGCCGACCGCCGGCATTGATGTGGGCGCGAAACAAGAAATTTATAACTTGATCAATGAGCTGGCGCAGTCGGGCAAGGGCATTCTGGTGATTTCATCGGATTTGCCGGAGCTGCTCGGCATTTGTGATCGCATTGCCGTGATGCAGGCCGGACGCATCACCGGAATTTTGAACCGCGAGGAATTTGATCAGGAAAAAATCATGATTCTGGCAACGGGCGGAGAACCGCATGAGCCAATCTCTTTTCCAACTCAGCAAGAGATGAACGGCATGACCCCGACAATTGAAAAGACAGTTGCAGCGGCGCCGTTGCGTAAACCATCGAACCGGTTGATGAAGGCGCTCGGCGCTTACGGTATCGGCGTTGCATTATTGCTTGAAGTCGTGATCTTCGCCTTGCTTTCGCCTTATTTCTTCACGGCGGATAACCTGCTCAACGTCACGTTGCAAACCTCGATCACCGCCATCATTGCTGTGGGCATGACTCTGGTGATCTTAACGGCCGGCATTGATTTGTCTGTGGGCGCGCTTGTCGCATTTTGCGGTGTCGTCGCGACCAGTGTCTTGCAAGTCGATCTTCCATATGCGGTTGCTCTGCCGCTAGCGTTGGTGGTTGGCGTTATGTTGGGCGGTTTCTCCGGCGCTTTGGCGGGCGTCTTCATCACACGTTTTAACATTACGCCGTTCATCGTCACGCTCGCGTTTATGACGATTTGGCGTGGCGCTGCCTTCATGTTCACCGATGGCCGGCCCATCTGGAATCTGCCCGAGGCTTTCAGCAGCCTGGGCAGCGGGCGCGTGCTCGGCGTTCCTGCGCCAACACTCATCATGCTTGCGGTGTATGCCGTCGCCTATATTGTGCTCTCGTACACGCGCTTTGGCCGTCACGTATACGCCGTCGGCGGAAACAAGGAGGCCGCGCGTCTGGCCGGCATCAACATCAATCGCATTATCGTGCAAGTCTACATGATCTGCGGCAGTTTGGCTGCGTTAAGCGGGATTCTGCTCGCCGCGCGCATGAACTCCGGACAGCCCAACGCCGGTTTGATGTATGAATTGGATGTCATTGCCGCCGTGGTGGTGGGCGGCACCAGCTTGTTCGGCGGGCGCGGTTCGATTGTCGGAACGTTTCTCGGCGCGATGTTGATTGGCGTGCTGCGTAATGGTTTAAACTTGTTGAACGTGAATTCTTACGTGCAGATGGTGGTGCTCGGCGCGGTTATTTTGCTTGCGGTGATGCTGGATCAAGTGAGAAAGAAGTAAGACGAGTCAGTCTGAAGGAGATACACGTTTGGCGTTGCCCCGGTGTTCATTGGATTATACTGGCACATCATTCTGCAATTAACGCCTCTTTGCTGAAAGTGAGGTTTGCAAGAGGAAGCGCTGATACTTCTAAACGGGACAAATCTACCAGGCGACTCGCATCCTCGATCTCAATACCAATAACCTGATTCTGATCATCGTAATCGAGCACGATTCCGGGCGCGACCTCTTCGGATTCGACACTAATCTTGTCAGCCAGCTTCAAATAAAGCATGTCTGTGTCAGGATGATACTGAAAAATCATAAAAATTCCTCTAACTTAAGGTCGAAATCCACGATCGGGAAAAGCATTGTGTATTGTTTCTCCATCCGGCTCTGTAACCACACGGAGAAACTTGCCCAACTCCGGAATAAAAGCCCAATAACGAATGCGTCCGTTGGCTTGAGCTTCCTTATGCACCGGTGAATTGATGGCAAATTCAAGCCATTCCGCCTTTAGATAAGGTCGGCGTGGCATCACACTCGTGACAAAGTATGGAGTCGTTTTCACTTTGATAAAATATGAAAATGGGGTTCCAATTACAATAGGAATGATGAAATCTTGGGACAAGGGGGAAAGCTGGAACTATCATGCTGTGCGGGGTGTGGGGCGTAAGGAGTGATGGCGGGTTAACGAGTGCGAGAAACGGGCCGGGTTGGACAAAATATCCGCGAGAATACACACTCGTTGCATTGTATCCAAGACAGCCGCTAAATTCAAAATCCCACCTGCACGCGCAACGCATGATTCCAACTGGCGAGTTGCCCGGCGAATTTCCCCATCTCTTCACCATAAAAGGCGTAATCCGCGCGCACCACATAGAGATTCAGGCCCGCGCCCAATGCGGGATAGCCCTGGCTGAAACCGCCGCGTACCATCAGCAACGGGGTGAGATTGAATTCCCCGCCCATATAAACCGTTTTGAAAAAGGAATTGCCGCCGGTAAAGGGTTCGTCGAAATCGAGCGCCAGCGCAAAGTTATAAAACCATTTCTGCAAGCGAATGCCGGGGCGATAAACCATGCCGAGCCGATACGACGTTGAAATTTTATTGGGCGGCACGGGATTGTCCAGCGTTGCGCCTTTGGCGTTCCAACTGAACGAGGTGGAAAAAATATCATACACCGCAGCGCCGAATTGAAAGCGGCGATTGAGAGTGTAGAATGCGCCGAGATCAAAGCTGAAGCTCCGGCCGCGATAGAAATAGAGGCTTTCGTTATTGGTGAAACCGGAGATAGTTTTGCTTTTGCGCGTAATCCAACGGTTCAGATATTTTCCCGTCACGCCCACGCTGAAATCGCCGGCGCGTCCGCGCGGGCCGGCGGCGAACGTATGCGCGAGTGAGGCCATTATTTGAACGTCTCCGCGCAGGCGTGTATCGATGATTGGAATGCCGGTAGCGCCCTCGAACATTTCGTACGCGGCATTGCCCGCGCTAAATATTCCGGCGCCGAAATGCCGCGAGAGAAAATGAATCGGCGCCGGACCCTCGACATTGATGATTGCCTGTTGTTGCGCGGCATCGAGCGCCTGGCGATAAAGATCGTTAAGCTCGGTATTGTTTAAACGCGCGATGTTGTTAAACTCTTCGCGATGATCTCGATAAAACTGATATTGGTCGAGCGCATTTGTGTTCAAGCGCACGCTGACATCCACAAAATTGAAGCGCGGGTAGCGCAGCGTTGTCAATAGCGCCGGATTGTAGAAAAGGATATTGTCTTCACCGGCGACAGCCACCGCTGCGCCGCCCATGCCGAGCGAACGGACATTGCGCACGGTCATGCGCGAAAAATCCTGCGCCCGGCCCACATCGACGTGAATCATGACTAAAGCAAAAACAACGTAAAAGGAGGTTCGCATAGGTGTTATCGATTTCGGATTGAGGATTGCGGATTGTGAAAAATGCGTTGTTAAGGACCCATGTTTTGAGAGAGGCGATTAACCCAGTTTTTTAACTAGGATATCATTTGTTAAGATGGGTCATAGCATTGCCGGGCTTTCAAGCGAGAGGGTGAAAGCCCGGTGTGATTTTTCCTGTTGCGCGCTGGAGTTTATGAACAGCCGAATTGCTTCAACGCCTCCAAACCAGAATACACTACTTTGAAGAATTCGCCGGATGGCGTATTGCGAATGTTGGAAGGCATAGCCGTGGGCGGCACCGGCGGCGCGCCAGCGGGCAGTTGGCCGAATGTCGCATCGTGATAATAGTACCAAAGGCAGCGCAAGCCGTCTTCCAATGGCGGATAGTTCGCTTCAATAATGCTGTCCACCTCGCGGCAAATCTGATTGGCCGTCTTGGAAGGATCGTCAACCAAAATTTGGTAAACATCCTGTACCTTCGTCAATGAGATGCGTGGATCAAGGATGAATCCGTTCGCGGCGTTGTGATCTTGATCGAGCATCAACACAAAACCGTATACCAATGCGGCGACGCCGCAGCTCAAATAAGCGTCATTGGCGTATTGAAATTCCTCGGGCTTGATCGTTCCGTTGATCAAACCGGCCACCACCGGATCCAAATCATCTTTGACCGCGGCGAATACATTCAGCAAATTTTGCAGCTCGGCCTCGGTAAAATCAAACAACCGAAACGTATCGTTGACGGCGGCTACCGTTTCCCAGCCTTTGTTCGCGCTGCCGCCGGGCACGCTTTGCTGCAAAGCGTCGATGAAGGCCTCAAAATTGACATTGTAGGCGCGGATCGTTGCCACCGCATGAAAATAACGGATCGTCGGCGTTTGCGGGGATAATTGTTTCGCGCGCTCGAGCAAGGTGAGCGCTTCTTTGGGATTATTGTTCTTCAATTGTGATTGCGCCTCAGAAAGCAAGGCCTGAGGATCATTATCTTTGTCGCCCGAGCTGAAGGGTGAAAAGATGTTACAGCCGGCCACCAGCATGGCGAGTAGCAGCAAAACGATGAGACTGTGTTTGCGTTGCATGAGCGAGCCTTTCAAACTATGATTGGGTGAATATGCGATGACCAATAGTGTTGGAAAACACCGCCGCCCGCGAAGCTTGCGGTTCCGATACGGACGGCGATAACGTTTTAAGAGATAGTTTGGTGAGGTGAGTGCGAGTTGTAAGAAAGTTCTGGCAGATTTAATCGTAAGATCGCCTAGGGCGTAGCCCGAAAATCTATTCTCATTCAAAATGCCCACTCGAAATCAAGTGGTTTGCTTCATAGAATATCTACCTGAGAGGGTTTTCGGCCACACCCTGCGCCTCGCACTGGAGGTGAGAACAGCCATCCCGCACAAATTGCGCAGTCGAGATGCGAAGGGAGTATACCCGCAAATATCTAATTTAGCCGACGAGGGATTTTCGGTTGTTTGAAAATGCTGAATTGCTTATTCTTCCGCTCAATCCGCAGGGATTTGTTGGAATATTTTCAGCCTGCGGCGATGTTAGTCTAGTGACTGATCAAACACGAGGATTTTACATGAAGCTAAAATACTGGTTGTTTCCCGTACTGCTGGCAAGCCTGAGTTTCAACGCCTGCCAAGACAAGCCCAAAGCTGCCGGCAACAGCGCCTCAGCAGCGGCTGAAGCGGGTAAGCTCGCCGACTTCACTCTGCGCACGCTCACCGGTGAAACGGTGAATCTGCGCAGCCTGGAAGGCAAAAAAGTCGTGGTGGTGAATTTCTGGGCCACATGGTGCGGGCCGTGCCGACGCGAGATCCCGGATTTCAATAATGTTTATGCACTCTATCGCGAGCGCGGCGTCGAATTCTTAGGCATCTCGCTGGATGACGACCCGCAAGCCGCCGTCCCAGCGTTTGCTGCGCGCATTCCGATTGCATATCCCGTGTTGATCGGTTCGGCCGAGATTGCCTGGCGCTATAACGTGCAAACCATCCCGCAGACGTATATCATCGATCGCAACGGCAAAATTGTGAACAGCTATGTCGGTATGGTTTCCGCTTCCGCCTTGCAGGCAGCACTTGAGAAGGCTTTGAATAATCCACCGGCATCGTGACGCCGATTCTCGCAATTGACTATTCGCACGCGGCCTGTTGTGTTTTGATAAAAGATTCCTCATTTTCCTTCGCGTTAAAGTGACATGTGATGAAGCCGGGAGCATCGCCCGGCCTGACGATCGTGACGGAATCGAGGAATTTCATGCTTCGTGCAAAATCTGCGGCAGACGAGCGCCGGCGGCGTTTTGAAGAATCTGCCTTTCCGCACCTGGATGCCCTGCACCATACGGCGCTGCGTCTGACGCGCCACCCGTTTGACGCGGAGGATTTGGTGCAGGAAACGTATTTGCGCGCGTTTCGGTTCTTCGATAAATTCGAGCCCGGCACGAATTTCAAAGCCTGGATTTTTCGGATTTTGTTCAACACGTTCATCAATCAATACCGCAAGAAAGCGCGCGCTCCTCAAAAAGTCGATTTCGAAAAGGTCGCGGAGGTTTATAGCCGGCCGGAGAAAGAGCGCGATGATAAGTTTGAAACAGCATATGATGAACGGCTCTATCGCGCATTGTTCGGTGATGAAGTGAATGCCGCGCTGCAAAAACTTTCATATGAGTTTCGCATGGTTGTTTTGCTGTGTGATATTGAAGGATTTTCCTATAAGGAGATTGCGGCCATCACGGGCACACCGATTGGAACCGTGATGTCGCGGCTATCACGCGCACGCCAGCAGTTGCAGAGTTATCTTGGCGATTATGCCCGGCGCGCCGGCATTGTGAAGCCGAATGAAGACTCGCAAGAATGAAATGTTGTATACCGCCGTGAGGAGTTTATGAACCCCCGATGTCAAGACGTTTTAGATCGCGCCGCCGCTTTTGTTGACAATGAAACCGACGCGAGGTGGAATGCCGTGATTGCGGCGCATGTGGAAGCGTGTCCGCAATGTGCCCGTGAACTCGATCAACAGCGGCAGATGAAAGCGCTGGTGCAGCAACACACGCAGCGCATGGCCGCGCCGGCGCTGCTGCGAGCAAGAATCCGGCATACGCTGGCAGAGAGTCCCGCGCGCTTCGGCTTCTGGGAACAATTGCGTCAGATGTTCATTTGGCGGCCGTTGCCGGCTATTGCAATCGCCGCTGTGCTCATGTTCGTGCCAAGTGTTTTGACATATTATTTCTCGCGCCCGGCGCCGGCAGTAACGCGCCTGGAGTTTGCCGCGGCTGAAGCCAGTCTCGAAGGCGAAGTGATTTGTATCGATTGCTTTTTGCTCGATGAACTTCATTTGCAACACGGCCATGACGCCTCGCATCGCTTCGGCTTGCGCACGGCGGACGGCAAGATTCTCACCATTGCAGCGTTTGACAAGGGCGGCGAGCTGTTGCAGCGCGCCGCAAATATTCACAAACATCGTGTGCGAGTGCACGGTCGCCTGCTGCCCGAGCAGCGCTATTTGCAGGTCAATGATTTTTCCATTCTTTGACCGCAAATCAATGTTTGGTGAGGCTCGTTAATTCATTCGACGAGAATTTAAAAGAAATCTCAAGTGATTTCACCAGCTTGCTGTCAAGTAAACCGGCGAACGCCAGGTATCATTATTCTCACCGGAACAAACTCTCTCCTAATTTGTCATATCGTCATAAATCACGATTTCTGAAAAAGCGCTTGACAAAGTCAACGGATGGATTATGTTTTGCGCCAGTCAGCTCGAAAAATGAGCCAGGATTTGTTCTAACTCATTCTGCCTCAGGATTGTTGATGGCTGTCACGCTGTTATCGTGATCGGAAAACGCTCCGTCATCTCAAGTCGAGAACATGATGCGCCTCAATCGCTTTATTTGCCTTACCCTGTTGTCGATTTATTTTTCTGCCGCTTGCGAATTCGCTGTTGCCGGCGCCCCAACCGATTCACTTGATCTCCGCGTTTATAAAAATGCCAATGCGTTTAGCTCCGACAGCCTGCCTCCCGTTTTTCCGCGCCATCGCCCGTTCAAGCTTTTGATTCATGCCCGCGGCAATTTCAACGCGAACCTTTCGGCCCTCCAACTTGCGGACACGCTCGCAGCAGTGCATAAACTCGCGGGATTGCAATATTATTCCCGCACAGAAAAAAAGACGAAAACGCTGTTCAAGGCAAGCGCTGTTGTTCCGTTTCCCGCCTCGAATAGGACTTCGCCATCCCCGGCGTTTCGCGCCCTGCCTATTGACACCTCCTTTTATTTTTTTCAAATTGACAATCGTTTGGGTAAGGTGGTGTACCGCGCCGATTTGCGGGCGGAAAAAAATCACGTGACGTTTTTTGTTTACAATGTTTCGCCGGTGAGCAAGTGGGGTTTGCAAATCGCTGAGATCGGTGATTTTCTCGTTTTCATCGAGTTGCAACGCCATGAGGATGAATGGCGTTTTGACGGCTGGCAATGGACGCATCCCAAAGGCGGCTTGCTCGGCATTCTCGTGCATGAAGACTCACTCGTACACCGTTTTCGCGCTGTTGCAGGATTTTATCTCGATGCCATGAACCAACGCCGTTAAAGCAATTTTTTCTGGTCGGTATTTTCTGGAATCGTTTGTTAGAACAATGTGGCGTGAGGAAAAATTTTTTGGGCAAGCTGAATAATCAGCATGAGAAGCTGAAATTCGGCAACCGGACCCGCAAACCAACTCGAAGGGAGAAAACATGTCCGACAACCGTGTCGAAAAACCTTACGTTCCTGCGGAAACGAATTTACCGGAGTTGACATTCAAAGCGGTTTTTCTCGGCATTGTAATGGCGGTTGTGCTGGGCGCCGCAAATGCTTATCTCGGCTTAAAAGCCGG
>QEVD01000084.1 GCA_003576975.1 Candidatus Zhuqueibacterota bacterium | reverse complement strand
GAACTTGTCGGCCAGTTCGCCTCCGCGATTCTGGACCACGAATAGCAGAACGTCAGAAAACAAGTGACTGGCAATCTCCTGTTGTTAGCGGGATTCCTAAGAAAAACCTCATGTTGAGATAAAAGTACTGGCATTTCAATATAGCAGAAGCAGAACTACCACAGAAAAAAAGCCTTTTCAGTGGGATTTCATTTCAGTGGGCGAAACACTTTCAGAATTTTGTTCGAACTCTGAAAAGCCAATCACTTAAAATGCAATAAGCCGTTTTCATAAAATGCGAAAAACTTCTTGCATGTAAGCTTGGTGCGGTTAAATTCTACCCAGAATCTCGTAACGGTGGAGTCTATGGCGCGCAGCAAAAGCAAACAACGACGCATGCGTATGCAACGCAAGCAGCAACGAAGAGCCCGTAAGAAACGTCAAAAGGCTCAAAGAGCCGCAGCGCAGGCTTAGGAAGCCTTCCAGGCATTTCCATAAACCGCAAGTCAAACACGCGCCTGGCGCAATAGCTTCTCAGTGCTTGTGACATACGCCAGGCGCGGCCGACTTTCATGATAATTACGACGAATCCTTCATCGGGCATTCGACGCGAAGGATGAAATGATTTTCAAGAAACCGCCGCAAGCCGAACGATAGCCGGACATCTCCCAAGCATCAATCGTTTATATTAATCGCAGTGAAGAGGGAGCCTTCACGTCTTTCATTTGCCCTCGAAATTCTCCCACAACCGTTTTTCGGCACAAGCAATTCTTACCGCAGCGTTGCCCATTTGGCTCTGGCCAAAAACCTCTCTCATTTTCCAAAAATTTTCTTAAGAATTTTGCCGGGTGCCGGCATCAATAGTTACAGATCAACGAGTTTAGTCTGCTGGTGAAGATGCGCGCGGCCATCTGCGCCTTTGCATTTTCACATTCGACTTGCTCAGTTCGGGTTTCTTACAAGCTGGCAGGATGCCTGACTGTAAAAGGAAAAGCCAGCATGGTTTTATTTTCAGGAGAATTGCGTTATGGCTATCACGATGCAAGGCGCGTGGACAATTAGCGTCAAAAGCAAAAACGCTTCGTTCCCGCAACGGTTTTTAATTCAAGGCAGTGACAGCGCTGACGGGATTTATCCCGGCGAGCCTGGCAGCCCGGCAGTGAACGTCACCGGCGCACAATGGTCCATCACCATTCAGCACAACCCTGACGGCCCGGTTTCGTGGCTGCCCTCTGCCGAACGCGTGACCAACCCCGTGCTTTCCGGCAGTCAACTAACTTTCGACATTCAATCCAATGATTCCGGCGGCGATCACGATTACAATGATTTGGTGTTGTCGTGCTCGACCGCGGCCAATGACTCCGAGTTCGTGCTTTATGGCAATGTTCGCACGTATGAGGGATTCTGCTTTAATCCGTGCTTTCGCTTTCCGTGGCTGGTCATTGATACGGCGCAACACTTGCGCGAGTTGTTGAAATACCCGGCAGTGAGCAAAGTGATCGAGGCGCTTTATCCTGAGCGCGTCAAAATCATTCGCCGGCCCTTCCCGGAGCCTGATCCTGCGCCTTTCCGGCCCATCATGATTCCGCTCAGCGCCTTTACCGAAGAGAGCGGCGCGGTTTTCGAAAACATTCAACCCAATGCGTCTGCGGCTGCTGCAACCTCGATGAAATCCGTAACCGCGTTTGCACGTTTGTCGCTGGGCGCCGGGGTATTTGATCGCGTATCTCCGCATGTGCGCGATCTTGCGAAATTGCTTGATCGTATTCGCTTCCATTGCTCCGTGAAGGATCAACCTGGCCTCTTACTGCGGTTTTTGGAATATGATCGGACAGCGGATGAATTGGCGGGTGGAGCTTATTCCGGCGAGGGTGACCGGCAGGTTCTTGGCCTCACTGTGACGGACGAGCAAGGCAATTATATTTTTCGATTCACACGCACACTGGCAGATATTGCCGAAGAAGTCAGTGACGTGCCGTCGGGAGGCGTATTGGCAAATGAATTGCGGCCGGATATTCTCGTGCAGGTGGTCAACGGAACAACCGTTTTGTTCGAAACTGGTTTGCACACCAACATACCGAATCTCAAACGCATTGATCTCTGCATTCCGGAGAGCGTCATCAATCCCGGTCCAACCGCGTGCCAGGGCGGCCGCGCGATTCAAGCGGTCGGCAACATTTTCACAATCTCTGGCGTGGGCAACACGCTCGATGCCGAGGGCCGCATCACAGCAACGCATTCATCCGGACCGCAAATCACGCGCGGCGCTTGGGCTGGCAGATTGGATCTGTTCGCCTGCTTCACCGATCAACCCGCGGTAAAATACTACACCATTCGTTTTCGCAAACCCGGTTCGGGATGGTCGTTCGTGCAGGAAGAATACAAGCACGTGTTCATTCCATTTATTGGCGATCCCGGCCACCCGGCGCACAAAGTCGGACCATTCACACGCACACTGACGATCGACGGCGTGACTGATCCCAATGCGCCTGCTTATAATAACATCGAATCAGATTCGCAATGGCTGGCCACGCACCGGCTGCGCAAAGTGAAACTGTCAAGCAGTGTTTATGCCGATCAACTTTATTTGACGGATCATGCCGGCCCGGTGGAGTTCAAAATCGAGGGCTATGACGCCAGCGGCAACAAAGTTGCCGGCGCGGAAGATACGATCACACTTTATCTCGACAATCGACCGGTCACTGGCGACATTGACACGATTGCACTCGGCGCAATCGCGCCCGGCGAATGCGGGTTGTTCGAACTGCCGTCAGCAAACGCGGCGTTAACCATTCGTTTCAAAGCAGATCATCCCGGCGGCTTTACGCAACGCTATTATCTCGACGTGCGGCGCGGCTCCAACACCGCCGTCGCGGTCAGCGATACGACGACGCCGGTTCAGCCGCTTGATCTGGTTTACAACGAAGCAACACATGGCAACTTTTTCTTCGGCACGTTCAATGGCGTGGCGCCGGATAGCGACAACTATGTGCTGGCTGAATTGCAAGCTGATAGCGGCGCCTGGTTGCCCTCCGACAAGAATTTCTGCGCCTTCGCGTTCGAGCTGTGGGGCGTGCGCCGCGCCACGGATGGTTACCATCTGAATGGCGCGCATCGACTCGATCAGGAATTGATCGGGATCAGCTTCACGCCTCCGGCAGCTTGAGCAGCATGAGAGTAATGACCATGGATTTCTACTGGCTGTTACTTGCCACGCTGAGCGCCTGGCGCATCACACACCTCTTGCAGGCGGAAGACGGGCCATGGGAGCTTATGGCCCGTCTTCGCCGCAGAGCGGGCGCGAGTTTTTGGGGAGAATTGTTGGATTGTTTTTATTGTTTAAGTTTATGGATTGCCGCTCCGCTGGCATTTGTTATCGGAGAGAACTGGCGCGAGCGGCTTTTGTTGTGGCCAGCATTGTCAGCCGGAGCAATTTTGCTCGAGCGCATCTCGCGGCGTGAAGCTTCTGCGCCGCCGGCAATTTATTTTGAAGATCAGGAGAATGAACATGTCTTGTTGCGGCAAAAAGAGAGAACAGATCAAACCCCGACCGCGAATTAGGCCACTAGCAGCCACACCGGTTGCTTCAGAAGGCGAGAGCGCGGTTGAATACGAATACCTCGGCCGTACAGGTTTGAATTTGATCGGTCCGATTACCGGCAAATTTTATCGTTTTGATCGACCCGGTGCGCGCCTGCTTATCGATCCGCGTGACAAACCCGGTTTGACAAACGTGCCGTTGCTGCGGCAGGTGAGAATGGGATAAACGGTTTCAATTCAAGCCACGGCCAGGCCGTGGCTTTTTTGAGAATCGGTGCGGGCTTTGTTGGTTCATCACACAAAGCATAACGATACCGGTACCCAAGTCAAAAACAGCTCAATTCATCTTTTTAGCTCGATCCGCTGACTTCGCAACCTCTCTGAGCCCTTGCGCTTCTCCCTCCACCTCGTTATATTCATTGCAAATTACGGCATCAAAAATACCAAGCGCAACCCGGCAACGATGAATTACGCCTCACGTTTGTATTTTTTTGTTTTCTTCACTTCAGCGTTTGTGTGTCTTGCCTGGGCGCAAACCACACCAACGGCCGAACAACTTCTGCAGGAGCTTGGCTGCGCGACTTGCCATTCCGGCTTGCCGCAAACCAGCAGTCTGCGCGATAAAACCCCGGATTTAGGGCACGCCGGGATGCGCTTTAACCCCGCCTACGTATTCGATTATTTACAAAATCCCTCTCAAGTTCGGAAACACCTCGGCGCTGCGCGCATGCCAGGTTTTCACCTTGATGAGAGAGAAAGTCTGGCACTGGCATTGTTTCTGAGCACGCAAATTCATCTTGATGAAACCTGGTCCGCAGCGCTCAAAACGTTGCCGCCGCAAACAACACACGAGCCTTCTCCGGCAGAGGCCAAAACTCTGTTGACGCAGACATTGAATTGCACGCAATGCCACAAGCTCGGCAACGAGGGGCAGGACGAATCGATTGACCTGGCCACCGTTGGTTATCGTTTACAAACAGACGGGCTGCTGCGCTATCTCGCGGCGCCCTATGTTTTTGACGGCTTGCACACCAAAATGCCGAGTTATTTTTATTCCTTCAATCAATCACTCAAAAAATTTGAACCGATGTATGCGCAAGCCGAAAAAATGCTGGAGAAGATTGCGAGTTACCTCGCTGCAATCGGCCAGCGCAAACGGGAGGACTTGCAACGCGGGTTCGAGCAAGCGCAGCGCAAATATCCTGAAATAACCGCTGAAACGGGCAAAACAATTTATCTCTCACAAAACTGCGCGGCTTGTCACCGTAATGCAACCATCACACCCTGGCACGAAAAGAATGCTCCGGATTTGAGCGTCACCGGTACGCGGGTTAAACGCGAATGGCTTGCAGCTTATCTAAAGAAACCGCACGCCCTCCGGCCGTTTGGTTTTTATCCCGGCACGGGCAGTCGTATGCCGGATTTTCGTTTGACGGATGCCGAAAGCGAAGTGATCACTGCGCATTTGATGCAGCAAAAGCATGACGCCATTGCAGGCACGAACGGGTTTAGCCCAAAGCCACTTTCACCTTTTGCCCAAACAAAAGCGCGAACCTTGCTGGCTGAAAAGTTGCCGTGCCTGGGTTGTCACCAGCTTGGCGAGCAAGGTGGCAGAATTGGGCCAGACTTTGCACACGTGAAATCCCGTTTGCAGCCGGAGTTCGCCTATCACTTTGTGCGCAATCCGCATGGCCTTCTTCCCGAAAGCAACATGCCCAAAATTTTGATGCCTGAAAAAACCGAAGAGTTGATCTTGAACTTCCTGCTGCAAGATGAAAACGTTGCCGGTGAGCCGGCGTATCTTTCATTAATTGACAATCCCATTATCTCACCCGCGGGCCGGAGCGAAGAAGAAAAACATTATCGCCGCTACTGCGCTTCATGTCACGGCGAAACCGGCGATGGCCGCGGTTATAACGCCAAATTTTTGCCCGCCCCCCCGACCAGCCACGCCGATGCGGTTCACATGTCGCAACGGCCGGATGATACACTTTTTGACGGCATTTATGCGGGTGGATATATTCTGAACAAAAGCCCGTTCATGCCGGCGTGGGGGCAACGGCTAAATCCCGAGGAAATTCGCGGGCTCGTGGCTTATATCCGGCAATTGTGCCAATGCCAAGGCCCATCATGGTCGCGTGAGGGGAAATGACTTTGGTTGAAGTGATGACTTCATGATAATATCGTTTCAAGATGTCTCTTTTGCATACGAAAGATTTGGAGAAGGTTCATCAGCCCGTCTGGAGCAGCTTCGCCATTTGAATTTTACCATTGGAGAAGCTGAACGCGTAGCCATTGTCGGGCGCTCCGGTTCCGGCAAAACCACGTTGATGCAAATGTTCAACGGCTTATTGCGGCCGACGCGCGGTCAAATTTCTCTCGATGGCAGCGACATTCATGCCTCCGGATATAACTTGCACGAGCTGCGTACGCGCATCGGCTTGGCTTTTCAGTTTCCCGAAGCACAGCTATTTGGCATGACGGTTTCTGAAGATGTTGCTTTTGGCCCCGCGCAACTGAAGCTGGCCGCGGAGGAAGTGCACCTGCGCGTACGCGCCAGTTTGCTGCAAGTAGGCTTGACCGAAGAATTCTTGCTCCGCAATCCCATGACATTAAGCGAAGGCGAAAAGCGCCGTGTCGCGCTTGCGGGAATTCTCGCGATGAATCCCGAGATGCTTGTGCTTGATGAGCCGACCGCCAGCCTGGACGCTGCCGGCGTTGCTCAAATCAAACAAATTCTGCAGGAATGTTTCCGGCAGGGCAAAACCGTTGTGCTCGTCAGCCACGACATGGATTTTGTCGCGGAACTCGCGGAACGCGTGCTGGTGTTGCAAGCGGGAGAAATCATCTTCGACGGCAAGTCGGCGGAGTTATGGCGAGACGGCCAACTTCTGGAACACAACGAAGCGTCTGACGCTGCGCCGGCGAATTTGCTCGCACGCGCCGGTTTGGCGTGGCCGCGCGCCGTGCGCTTGCGCAAATTTTTGGCTGCAAAGAATATCTCGTGTGAACAAAATTTTTAAAACTTTCCTGCAAAATCCAAGCTTTCGTTTTTTTGATTGGCCGGGATTCAATCTTCAGGCGATCGCCCGTGCGCGGCAAGACTGCGCCGGGCCCTAACAAAAATTTTTAAAAACCGAGAGGCGCATCATGAAAGCTTTATCCAAAATTTTTCTCCTTTTGTTCATCGGCCCAATTCTTCACGCGCAATCATTTGATTCCTTCTTTCTCAACAAGACTCTGCGCGTGGATTATTATCACACCGGAACGAAAGGCCAGGAAACAATTGCATTGGATCAATGCTATGAAGAGGGTGAATGGGCGGGCAGCCAGAGCAATTTAATCGACAATCTTAATCGCGGCGAGTATCAAGCGCGTGTGTATGACGTGGCCACAGCCGCGATCATTTTCTCGCGCGGTTTTTCCACCATGTTCAACGAATGGCAAACCACAGGGGAGGCCGCGCAAGGCATTTATCGCACATTTCACGAAAGCGTGCTCATGCCGATGCCCAAGCGCAAGATACAATTCACTCTTTCCCGGCGCGACAAGCAGATGAACTTTCGTGAAATTTTCTCAACGGTGATCGATCCCGCCTCTCCTGTGCAAATCAATCGCGCCCAGCGCTCGCCAAAATTCAAAGCAACCGCTTTGATGAAAAATGGCCCGGCGAGCCGAAAAGTCGATCTCGTCATTCTCGGCGACGGCTATGCTGAGAAAGATTTGGGAAAGTTTCGCAAAGAAGCGCAGCATTTCAATGAAATTATGTTCACCACCTCGCCTTTCAAAGAACGCAAATCCGATTTCAATGTCTGGTTGATCGAAGTGACTTCGGAAGAATCCGGCATCTCCAAGCCGGACAAAAACATTTGGAAGAATTCCACGCTGGGCGCCTCGTACAACACGTTCGGTTCGGCGCGCTACATCTTAACTGAAGCCAACAAGGCGTTGCGCGATATTGCCGGGCAAGTGCCCTATGATTTCATCAACATTATCGTGAATGACGATCGCTATGGCGGCGGCGGCATCTATCAACTCTACAATACAACCTATGCCACCTCCGATCAGCCCGGACAGGAATGGCAGCGTGATTATGTTTATGTGCATGAGTTCGGTCACTCCTTCGCCGGGTTGGGCGATGAGTATTACAGCTCGCAAGTTTCATACAGCGAATTCTACTCCAAAGAGATCGAGCCGTGGGAGCCCAATGTGACGGCGCTGCTCGACAAAAACAATTTGAAATGGAAAGCATTCATCGCGCCGGACACGCCGCTGCCCACGCCCTGGGAGAAAGCGGAATACGATAGCCTGGCAGTCGAGCGCGGCAAACTCGACCGTCTGGCGCCGGATTATTACGCGAAACGGGAGCCGTTCTTCAAACGCCAAAACGAAATTTTACGGCAGACAAAATATGCCGGCAAAGTCGGCGCATTCGAAGGCGCCGGATATGAGGCGCGCGGCCTGTATCGTCCCAGCGCCGATTGTCGCATGTTTTCTCTGAGCCTGGTTGATTTCGATCCCGTATGCCGCGCCGCGCTTGAACAAGTCATTGACTTTTATGTCAAATGAAGCCGGTTGCCGGCTCTCACGTTTTCAGTGATCATGATGATTTATCACTCAGTTTTGCTGATCATGCGGAATTAAGGAAGGAACATGCTGCGCGAACAAATCCAAAGAAGAGGTTTAGGTGAAAAGAATGGCTTTCGCTGGCGGGGCGGTGAAGTATCGCGTATCGAGGGCTTTAGCGACGCGGTGTTTGCGTTTGCAGTGACGCTGCTCGTCGTGTCGCTCGAAGTGCCGCGCAACTTCGAGGAATTGCTGGGCACGATGCGCGGCTTTCTCGCGTTCGGTATTTGCTTCACGTTTCTCGTTTGGATTTGGTACGAACATTACATTTTCTTCCGCCGTTATGGTTTGCAAGACGGCTTTACAATTGTTTTGAATGCGATTCTCTTGTTTGTCGTCTTGTTTTATATCTACCCGCTCAAGTTTTTATTTACCGCTTTGGTCGCCCTCTTTTTTAATCTAGCGCCGCCGGGAGATGCAATCGAAATCAAAGCCAATCTTGCCCCGGCGCTGATGATCATTTATTCTCTCGGATTTTTGGCGATCTTTGTGATTTATCTGCTGCTTTATTTGCATGCCTACCGCAAGCGTGCGGCTCTGGAATTGAATGCGATCGAACTTGTTTACGCGCGCTCCGACATCTATGCCGCGCTCATCAATATCGGCGTTGCCTTATTATCCATCCTGCTGGCTAGCAGCGGCGGTGTGCGCAGCTCATTTTGGGCGGGCATTGTCTACGCTTTGAATGGTCCATTGCACACGATTCGCGGTGTCGCCACGGGCAAGCGCATTGAAAAATTGCAGAAACAAGCACTCGCACTGGCATCACCAGCCACTTGATGCGCAAGGATTAATCTCATCAGCATCAAACTGCTGCTTGGCAAATTTCACGGAAGTTGTTATTTTATGCCGAGACATTGCGCCTGCGGAAATAACAGAAAAATAAAACGGCCCAACGCGTGTGAACAGCAGCTTTGCTTCAAAAAATCAGCGTTTCATTCTTCACGTCGACATGGATGCGTTCTATGCCGCGATCGAAGAAATGGATCATCCGGACTATCGCGGCAAGCCGCTGGTTGTCGGTGCGGATCCCAAAGGCGGGGCCGGGCGCGGCGTGGTCTCGACGGCAAATTATGTTGCGCGGCGCTATGGCATTCATTCGGCGTTGCCGATTTCGAAAGCATATCGCCTGTGTCCGCACGCGATTTTCGTCCCCGGCCGGCCGCGGCGCTACAGCGAGATTTCCCATCAGGTCATGGCGATTCTCGGCGACTATTCTCCGCAGTTGATGCAAATCAGCATTGATGAAGCTTTTTTGGATGTGACGCAGACGTATCACACTTACGGCTGTGCAAGCAAACTCGCTGAACACCTCAAAACGCGCATTAAACAGGAAGTCGGGCTGACTGCTTCGGTGGGCCTGGCACGCAACATGTTCATTGCCAAAGTCGCATCTGATTTGCAGAAACCTGATGGCTTGACCATTTGCCCGCCTGGAGAGGAACAGGCGTTTTTAGCGCCTTTGCCGATAGCAAAACTCTGGGGCGTTGGCCCCAAAACTGAAAAACGCTTGCGCGATTACGGCTACAATACCATCGGAGATATTGCCAAAGCAACACAAGAAACACTGGCTAAACATTTCGGTTTATGGGGTGCGCAGTTGTGGAAACTGGCAAACGGCATCGATAATCGCGAAGTTGTCGATTGGGGGCAGCGCAAGTCGATCAGCCAGGAATACACCTTTGATGAAGATGAAGCAAATATGGCGGTGGTGGAAAAACGTTTGTGGAAAATTATAGATGATTTGAGCGCCGACATGCGGCGGGAGCAGCTCAAGGGTCGCGTGCTTATGTTAAAGATTCGTCTGGAAGGATTTTTGACGTACACGCGCCGGCAAACGTTGAGTGCCTACACGAATGAGGCGGAATTGATGCGGCGCGTGGCGCTGGATATTTTTCACAAATTCGAACGAGACAACAAGAAAATTCGCCTGGTGGGCGTGGGCATGTCCCATCTCAATAACACCGGCGGAGAACAGTTGCAGTTGTTTGATGAAACGAGCTCGCCAAAGCAGGAAAAAGTGGCGCATCTGCTCGATGATTTGAGAGAAAAATTTGGAGAAGAGGCCGTGGTGCGGGCCAGCCTGCTCGGCGAACGGTCACATCGTTTTCTCGGCGCCGAAGAAGTTCCGGAACGCAAAAAATGAATTTCAGAACCCCCCAACTTTCTTGCCTCTTTCCTGTACACCTGCACATTTGATTTGCCCCAAATTTAGCTTCGTACTCTACCTGCCAAAAATTTCCGGGAACGAATCCCGCACGCCATTGATCACGAATTGCACCGCCATCACGGCAAGAATGAGGCCCAGCAGGCGCGTCATGATATTGAGCCCGGTTTCACCGATTTTCAGCAACAGCGAGCCGGCGTAATGATAAATCACATAAGACGTGATGCCAGCGAACAAAATAGCGGCAATAATGATGGCCATATGATAAACATTCTCAGCTTGCGTAGTGAGCGTCATCACCGTGGCAATTGCGCCCGGCCCGCTGATCAGCGGAATCGCCAGCGGCACGATGGAAATGTCCTCCTTTTCGTGCGCTTCGATTTGTTCGCTGGGCGTAAGGCGAATGCGCGATTTTTGTGCGGCGAGCATGTGGGTGGCTACGCCGAACAAGATCAATCCGCCGGCAATGCGGAACGCGCCAATCGTGATGCCGAACAGCTTGAGGATGAAGCCTCCCATGAGAGTGAACAAAATGAGGATCAACACGCCGACGAGGCAAGCGCGGCGAATGAGGAGATGCCGTTGCGCCGGCGTGTAGTCATTCAACAAACTCGCGAATATCGGAACGTTGCCGAGGGGATCGGTAATCACGAGCACGGCAACGAATGCATTGAGGGCAAAGGCCAGCATGAATCTCCCGACAAAATCTGCGCGCCGAACAGCTTTTGCCCGCAAAGAGGAAATCGCCAGAAGTCAAACACAAAAGCTATTTCCGTGATTTCCAATTTGCGCGCACGGTATTGATCTTCAGACCTACGTTTGGTTTAATCTAAATAAACCCACAACAAACGCAAGCTCTTGGCGTCGAGATCGTCGGCGCGCACGATGACATAGATGTCATTGTAAATATCCTTGATGAGAACTTCGCCGCTGGCGAGGCGGCGCGGACGTTCATGCCGCCGCGTCATAAAGCTGCGCTCGCCGGCAGTGGTGACCACGCGCCAATGAAACAGCTCGGTTTCATCAGTGACGGCTTTAATGGCAATCACGCGCGGCAAAAAATTGCGCGCACCCAGCTCCTCTTCAATGAGCCGGCGTTGCCTCTCCGCAAGATGTTCCAATGACTCCAACAGCATCAATTCATGGCCTTTATCATCGCGCAGGCTGACATATTGCAGCGGGTAACTCCACGGAAAGCAACACGCAAGCTGCACCGCCGTTTCAGCCAATTCTCCGTTGTCGTTCGGCTGTTGTAACACGAGCCGGCCGTCCTCGCGGCGCCGCAAGTTGAGACTTGTGCTCTGCGCTTGCAGAGGAGTTGAATTCTTCAAATGTTCAGTTTCAGATTGTTGTTCCACTGTTTCGATCATATTTTCTCCAAAAGCTTTTGACCCTAAAAACTTGTGCAATCATAGCGTCGCAGGCATGCTGCAAAATCAGATGCGCTAATTTTGCAACGTGCCTGCGCTTTTCATGCCAGGATGGTTTCGGCGTGCAGCAGCTTTCCTGCAGTTTTTTGATCAAACCGCAATCAGCGCCTGCAATTCCATTTGCGTACGATGCAACTTGGCATAAACACCTTCGGGATTGGCCAGCAACTCCTCGTGCGTGCCCTGTTCCACCAGCTTTCCATCTTCCATGATGAAAAGCCGGTCTGCAGCGCTCAACGTCGAGAGGCGATGCGCGATGGCGAACGTCGTGCGCCCTGCAACCAGGCGCTGCAACGCTTCCTGAATTTTCTTCTCCGTCTCGGTGTCCACCGAGCTGGTCGCTTCGTCCAGAATCAACACGCGCGGGTTGTGCAAAATCGCGCGCGCAATGCTGATGCGCTGGCGTTCACCGCCGGAGAGCGTCAGGCCGCGCTCGCCAATAATGGTGTCATAGCCGTCCGGCAAACCGCAGATGAATTCGTGCGCATTGGCCGCGCGCGCCGCGCTGATGATGTCATGCAACGACGCGCCTTGCGAACCATAGGCAATATTTTCCGCAATGCTGCCGCGAAAGAGATACGGCTCTTGCAACACCATGCCGATTTGCCGTCTCATGTTGCTCAATTCCAGGTCGCGCACGTCGATGCCGTCGATCTTGACGGCGCCGCTTTTGACATCATAAAAACGGCAGATTAAATTCACCAGCGTGCTTTTGCCGCTGCCCGAGGGGCCGGCCAGGCCAATCATCTCACCTTGCTTCACTTCGAACGACACGCCCTTGACAACATTGCGAATGCCGTCGTAGTTGAACGTAACATTTTCAAACGTTACCCGGCCCTCAATCGGTTCCAAGGAAATGGCATCAGGCTTGGAAACGATCGTCGGCGTAGTGTCCAACACTTCAAACACGCGCGAAGCTGATGAAGTCGCACGATTGAGAGTGCGGCTCATCATACCGAGATGGCGCACCGGCTCCCAAAACATCCACATGTAACCGGTGAAGGCGATAAAGACACCGAGCGGCATGCCTTCCTGACCGTTGCTGAGAACATGGCGCAACACGCGCGGCGCGCCCACCGACCAAACGATCAAACTGCACACATGCATCAGCATTACCATCTTCGGCCAGAAACGTGTCCATAACTCGTGCAGATTATCGGCTTCGCGCTCCAGCGCCGAATTTTTCTCTTCAAACCGATTGATTTCGTGCTTCTCTTGCGCGAAGGCCTTCACGACACGAATGCCGGGAATGACATCCGACAGCACGCCCGTCATTGCCGACCATTTGCGCCAGATGCGCAAAAACAGAATCTGAATCTTCTGGCTGTGACGATAAAACAGCCACGTCATCAGCGGCAGTGGAATCAATACCAACACTGCCAGCGACCAATCCATCACTAGCAGCGCGATGGCAACGCCGATGATTTGCAGCACGGCTACAATAATTTCGATGATGCCGAATGTGATGAAATCCCACAGCCGGTCGGTATCGGAACTCACGCGCGTGATCAGCGAGCCGGTCGAACGCGTGGAGAAAAACGCCAGACTGAGCTTCTGCATATGCGCATAAATCTGGCCGCGCAATCGTGCCGCGATTTTTTCGCCGGTCAGCGCCATGATGCGCAACCGCAAGAACGAGAGAAATTCTCCGCCGGCCCACACCACGGCCAGCGCGCCAATCACCATCCACAGCCAAAACCAGGGATTGGCAATTTGGCCGGTCTCGGCCGGGCGGATGATTTTGTCAATCAACGCTCCGGTGAGATAGGGCGGCAAAAGATTCAAGCCGGTGAGCAAAGCGGCCAGCGTCAAGCCGATAGCGACTTCCTTCTTGTGCGGGCGCAAATACGACAGCAATCGCACCATCACACCCATTTTCGGAACCGCCAGCGTTGATTTTGCTTCGAACACCGCCTTGAGCATGGCGTCTTGATAGTCCTCCGCACCTTCAAACTCGCTGGCAGCGTCAACCGGTTTTTGCGGCGCGCGCAAACGATCGCGCGCTTGCTCCGCCATGAATTGCAAATTACTCATGGCGCGGCTTTGCCTGCGCGTGAACTGCGCGGCAACCAACAGCTTCTGGTCTTGATCAATCAGATTCAGCCGGCTGCTTGACAAGCCTTCGAGCCATTCGAATTTCTCCATGGTCACCAGCGCGAACTTTGCCAGCGTCCAATCCGTGCTGCCATTGCGCCATTCGCCGTTCGGTTCAACCACGGCAAGATGTTGTTCACCCAATACCAACCAGCGTTCGGTAAAACGCATCTGGCTATCGAGATCGCACAGCGCGTAGGCGCGAATTTTTTCAGCGCCCAAGGCTTGCGCAACGACTTGTGCGACCTTGGGAGGCAAGGTTTCAGGCTGTTGGAAATATTGTCGTAGTAAATTTTGGGTCATTTATCCTCCTTGATTTCCTGGAAATAAAATGATTAAATCGGTTTAACCCCAAAGCTGATCAGCGTTCGCGTCATTTCATTTGACGAACGACAAAGGCTCGGATTAGTGCAACGATTGCCGATCTTCTGGGATAGCATTTTGCATGACATGCGCCATCGGCAGGCTGAGGCAGGCCTGAAATCAAACAGGCGCACGCCGCCGAGCGAGAAAAATCATCTCGCGACAAATAACGATCAGAAGTGACTGCCTGCGAGAAGTGAAAAGACGAAGAGACGCCGGCCAGCAGCGCGGCAATGGTGATTAGAATCGACTCGCGAGCAAAAGCTCAGCAGGCGACACGCGGAATGTAACGTTGAATCTCACCGATCATGGTTACGTGCACTCGCGCTTTGCTTGACCGGTATTTTCAGCGGGAGCATGTTCACTTCAATGAGCGAAACAGAAATAAGTTCCGGAATGATTTTTGAACAAACGCAGCCGAATGCGGCAATTTAGGATTGTCGCTTAAATAACTTGCCCAAATCTCAAACCGCGAATGCACGCCAATAAACGCGAATTTTAAGACTAGCGAATATTCGCGTTTGTTAGCGGTTCCCCAAATGAGTACGTTATTTAAATGGCGTTCCTTATTTGTTTTTCTCAGGCTAAAAGCCAGCGCCATGTAACCATCGCGTTTGCGCAGGAAAGCTTGTTCACCCAAAGAGCCGGAGATCGTTTTCTGACGCGCGCGCAATATAGTTATTTGAAT
>QEVD01000697.1 GCA_003576975.1 Candidatus Zhuqueibacterota bacterium | reverse complement strand
TGTATGCCTTGACCAGCGACACCTATTTGCGCACCAGCGCGCGCCAGCTCTATTCTTCAACGTTTCATGGCAAGACGTTCGCGCCACGCCAGGACAACAACTGGTCGGGGTTGCTCAAGTTGACGTGGAAAATCACGCCGACGCACAAATTGATGATCTCTGGCAATCAATCGGTTTCGATCAATCAAAACGAAAAATCGTTGCAAACAAATCTGGAATACGTGGAACCCAGCCCGGGCTATCCCTACGATTTCGAAAAAAATCTCGATAACTTTCAAACCTTCACACATCTCAACAAGAATGTGGCGCTGTCGTGGACGCATACGCTGAACACGAAAACATTCTATGAAATCAAACTTTCACGCTTCTTCACGAATTTGCGCAGCGATGTGAACGGCAAGCATTGGACGGAATACGAAGAACCGCAGGATATTGTCACGACGCCGATCGATTATTTTTATAACGCGGACAGCAGCATCGTTTCGGTATTTCCCGGCGACGGCTTTTGGGATTATGGCAACGGCGCCACCTGGCATGATCATTACGTCGATGAATACACGTTCAAATTCGATCTCAATCGCCACAGCGCCGACAACACGCACAAGTTCAAGGCCGGCTTTGAAACGCAATTCGCTGAGATGCAGATGATCGACATCTTCCGGCCCTGGTTCGGCGGCCTGGGTTTGAACAACGACATCTATCGCGTCAATCCGGCCTACGGCAGCGTGTATGCGCAAGATCAAATCAAATTCAAAGGCTTGATTGCCAACCTGGGCCTGCGTTTCGATTATTGGTTTCCCGGGAAATTCGTGGAGGATGCCGTCAACAATCCCGAAGTCGTAACGATCAGCGAGGCCACGCGGCAACAATTCAAAAACGAGACGCATAGCTTTTTCGGACGGCGCTGGCGCGGCCGTGTCAGCCCGCGCCTGGGCATCTCGCATCCCATCACCGACAATCAAATGCTGTTCTTCTCCTACGGCCATTTTTCCAAGCGCCCGAAACCGCAGTTTGTGTATGCCAAACTGGGCGAGAACAGCGCGAAGTCAACCTTTCAAAAATTCGGCAATCCCAATCTTGATTATGAAACCACCGTGGCCTACGAGTTCGGCGTGCGGCATAAATTCACCGAAAACGACGTGTTCACGGTTACGGCTTATTACAAAGACATTTTCGACTATGTCACGACGGTGAATTTCCGCGGCAGCGGCCGGCTCTCAGGCCGAACCTTCACCACCTATCTCAATCTCGATTATTCGCGCAGCCGCGGCCTCGAAGTCGAATATCGCAAGCGCGCCGGCGATTTTCTCACCGGTTCGATCAGCGGCTCGTATTCGCTCGCGACCGGCAAAAGTTCTTCGCCGGATGATGCGTTTTTGGTGGCGCAAGGCACGTTGAATGAAAAACCGATTACGGAAGATTATCTCATTTGGGATCGTCCCTGGCAGGTGAGCGCCGTGGCGAATTTCAATCTCGACAAAGGCGAAGGCCCGAAAGTTTTCGGCGTAAGAATTCCGGATAACTGGAATCTCAACTTGCGCGCCTTTGCGCAAGCGGGCAAGCGTTACACGCCATACTACTTCACCGGCACCACCTTGCTCAATGGCCGGCCCGAGTATGAAGATGATTTGGATCAAAACGGCGAATCAGATGATCCTTACGGTAAGCTGGCGGCAACCTGGTTTTGGGTTAATTTGAATTTTGAAAAGTATTTTCGGCTTGCGGGTTTGAGTTATACCTTTCAAATCGAGGTGGTGAATTTGTTCGATCGCAAAAACTCACAAATCATCAATCCGGTAACCGGACAGGCGTATGAGCTTGGCGATCCCACGCACGAGCTGGAACGATCCATTTTATCCCGACACGCAGGCACCGCTCGATCCGTTTCCGTTTAATCCGGCGAGATATTTGACGCAACGGAATGTCCGAGTCGGATTGGCGGTGAGGTTTTAGTCAAAGTGATTTGATGCTTTGTGGCCTGAAAATCACAGGAAGAATCTGAATGAATACAGAAGAACTGAAATATAAAAGACGAATCAGCGCCGGTGCTGTTCTGCTTGCCTTGATAATATTCATTCCCGCCGCACGCGCCCAGCTTATTCCCATTCTCGGCAATCAGCGCGCGGGCACGGCCATGGCGCAATTTCTCAAGATCGGTGTGGGCGGGCGCGCCGTGGGCATGGGCGAGGCTTTTGTCGCGCTGGCAAACGATGCCTCCGCGTTGTATTGGAATCCCGCGGGCATTGCGCAGATGAACAAAAGCGAA
>QEVD01000696.1 GCA_003576975.1 Candidatus Zhuqueibacterota bacterium | reverse complement strand
GATCCCCGGCAAATTTTGGGATTGATCCTCGTTGCAGCAATGTTACTCGCAGGTTTGCTCGCGCTGGTTTATCGCCGGCCGCAGCGCCGCCATCTAGCAGTGCGGATCATTATGACCATCATCGCAGTAATGGCGCTGTTGCTGATGGCGTTGCAGCCGCGCTGGTCGGCGCGCGCCCGCAGCCAGAACGGTTTGTTACTCACTCCTGGTGCGCCATTGGACCACGCCAAAGCTTTGCAGGCAACTCTAAACGCGCAAACCTTTCTGCTCGCAACGGCAGACACTGCGACGTGGGCATCATCGCTTGATGACTTCAAAGTGATTCCGGATGCGGCTTATCTCAAAAGACATCATGCCGGCATCGACACGTTGCATGTTGCTGGTCATGGTTTGGCGGATTATGATTGGGAGGCGCTTGTGGGCATCAACATCATTCATCACGCAGGGCCGCTTGCGGCCGGCATCAAACACATGCACTGGCAAAGAAATCTCATGGCCGGCCAGCGTTTGCACATTCGCGGCGTGCTTGTGCCTTCACAACACGAAGAAGGTTGGCTCTATCTGTCCGATCCCGGCGGTGTGATCGATTCGCTTGAGATTGGTTCCACCCAAGATGTGCCATTTCAATTCAGCGTCATGCCGCGCGACACCGGACGTTTTTTTTATGAGATGCATTTCAATGCGCCGGCCGGGGAAAAATTATGGCAGGAAAAGTTCGAGATTGCTGTTGCGCAGCCGCCTTCCCTGCAAATTCTCGTTCTCGAAGCCGCGCCCAATTTCGAAACAAAGTATCTCATGCGCTGGCTGGCAGAACAAAACAACGCTGTTGCCGGCCGTACCGCCATCAGCCGCGAGCGCTTTCGCTTTGCTTTTCTCAATCACCCAAAATTGGATTTGATGAGATTAGATCCCTCGCTCCTGAAACGGTATGATCTCCTTTTGATCGCTGGCCACACGCTGCGTAATTTGTCTGCGAGCGAGCGTGCGAGGTTGCGGGAAGCAATTGAGCAAAACGGCCTGGGCGTGTTGCTCATGCCGGATGAAGTAATATTGAACCGGGAGCAACAAAATTTTTCCGGGCATGAATTCTTTTTGAATTTCAAACTCACGGCATTTGCCGATTTGGAGGAACGTCTCGTCAAACCGAAGTGGCCGGGCGGCGGTGATCCCGCCACGACAGCGTTACCCGCCGAGCCATTCGAAATTACTTACAACTGGAATTTGAAACCATTGATCAAAGACGAGCATGATCGCATTCTGGCCGCGGCACATCGTCGCGGCAAAGGCTGGATCGCGCTGCAACTGGTGCGCGATTCCTATCGCTGGATTTTGGCAGGCGCTTCCGCGCAATATGCCGCGTATTGGTCGCATTTACTCACGGAAATCAGCCGCTCACCGTCAGAGGAAAAATGGGAATTGCCTAAAACGAAGCCCATCATCGTCGATCAGCCACTACAGGTTCGTCTTGCAACCGAAGCGAGTTTTCCGATTGGAACCATCGCAACAGAAAACGGGACAACAGACTCACTTTACTTGCGCCAGGACGCCGGCGAGCCAACGCTTTGGTGGGGAACCTACTGGCCGCGGGAATCGGGGTGGCACAAGATTGCCACACCAAATGGCGTGTCGCAATGGTTTTATGTTTATGAGAAACACGCCTGGCAGACGTGGCAGGAGGCGGGAAAAATCGCGGCAACGGAACGTTATGCGCGGCGTCAAGAGAATCGCGAAGAACCGTCTGAAGAATTTGCACAAACACAAACCGCTGCGATACCGTTGCTTATTTTTTTTCTGATATTTCTCGGGAGTTGCGCTTATTTGTGGCTGGAAAGGAAACTGTAATTGACAAGTGCCAGGACATCGTTGACAAAATAAGTGCCACGACATCGTGGACAAGTTTAAAGTTCTTTGAATTTGTTATTGGGCATGAATATCTTCGTT
>QEVD01000695.1 GCA_003576975.1 Candidatus Zhuqueibacterota bacterium | reverse complement strand
GGCGCGCTGAAGGTTGAGCAAATTTCTCGAATAATTTTGTTGAATTCACCCGGGGCGCGAAAGCGCAGCAAATCCAAATCACGCGCTGTTTCATAAGATTTTCTTGCAGCATCGCTCTCACCCAACGCTGCCTGCGTTTGCCCCAAACGAAAATGCAGCAGCGCCGAAGCGCTGTCGAGTGCCGCCGCTTCCCGAAATAGGCGTTTTGCCTCAGCATAATTTTGCTGGCGTTGCAGTTGCCAGGCTTGCTCAAAGAGTAGTTGCCATTGCCGTTTTTGTTCGGCAGGCAAATCCGGCGCATCTTCCGACTCAAACGGCGCCATGTCACGCAGATTGCTTACCAGCGTGCCGACGATTATCGGCACGCGCTGCTGTTGCGCAATGGCCAAAATTTCCGCGAGATTATCACGAAACTGCGCCAGGCCACGCCGGTGCATCTCGCTCTCGAATGGAATTGTCTTTTCAGCCGCCATGCCTTCCATCAACGTTTGCTGGCCCGCCGGCACATTAGTGTTACTTTGCAAGCCTTGACGAGCCGCCATGATCAAACGTCGCAACAGCATGAAGGTGCGGAATTTCTGCAAACGCAAGTACAAACGAACAAGCCCGCGATTCTGCCCCAGCGATTGCGTCGATCCAACGCCGAGTGCGCCATAAAACTCGTTGTGTCCCAGGTACATCACGAACAAATCCGGCTCATACTGCGCCAATTCGCGCGCGAATTCGACCACGGCATAACTGTTGATCGCGGCCATGCCGGCGTTGATCACCTCGACGGTTCTATCTGGATACATAAGCTGCAAGCGATCTTGCAGCAGGCTTGATACGCGCGCATGCAATTCATAAGGAAACGAGGCCATGGTGGAGGCGCCCAGGCAAAACACGCGCAGGCCATTGTTTGGTTTCGTATAGGCAAAGCGCTGCGGATAAACTTCCGGGACGGCAGCCACGCCGCCGAGAAAAAAACGCTCGCCGACGCGCGCATTGAGCTGATAAAAGGGCTTGCCCCGTTCTTCCCGGCGCACGACGAGCGGGGTAATCGGATCATCCGTGAGGAGGCGCAAAACGCCTTCCAACAGCAACAAAAAAACAAGCGGCAGCGCGAACAATATAAAATAAAATATCCGGAGATTGCGCGGGCGAGCTGGCGCGTCTTTTTTCTTTTGCGGGAGCTGGGATTTTTTTTTCTTGATTGAGGGCACGAGTTATCGCCGCGATCCATGCGTCAGGAGCCAATAGAATCCGTCTGAAAAAGCTCTACCCCCGACACAGCCGAGGTTTCCAAAACTTTGAGCACTGTGGAAACTCCTAGGTTATAAAAGCAACGGCTAAGCCGTTGCTTTTATGACAAGGCGCGATTTCGGACAGACACGAAATAATGAAAGCCCCTGCGGCGCAACGCAGCAGAGGCTTTCTCATTACATTTTGGCAAACGCGTCTTTCATGCCATGACTCGCATTTTTGGATCAACCGCAAAGACAAGCACGGGCATTCGAGAGCATTCGATTACTTCACGAACATCATGCGTTTGGTGGCGCGAAAATCGCCGGCTTTGATCTGGTAGAAATAAACGCCGGAAGTTAAGCCATCGCGGCTCAAACCGGTGTAGTCGATGGTCACTTTGTAGGTGCCCGTCTGTTGATACTCATTCACCAAATCCGCGATTTTCTGGCCAAAGACATTGTACAACGTAATCGTCACGTGTCCGGGTTTGCGTACGGCATACTCGAACGACGTGGAGGGATTGAACGGGTTCGGATAATTCTGCCCGAGCGTGTAGTCGGCCGGCACTTCAGATGCGATCTGTTCGACGCCCGTCACGATGCAGGGCGGCGTATCGTTGATAATCGGGCCGGCTTCGGTCTCAATCGTCAGCGGCTTGATTTCGGTGCTAATGTAATCAAGACCCATCTGGTAAACACTGCCATTGAGGAATTTACCGTTGGCATCC
>QEVD01000694.1 GCA_003576975.1 Candidatus Zhuqueibacterota bacterium | reverse complement strand
TGACACCTTTCGCACTGCTCGTTGTGAGGGCGCGGCGCGATTCAGTAAATGCCCTATCTCCTACCTAAAAAGTCCTGACCGGCGAACGACGCGGGCTTGCAGATGAGCATGATTTAGGATATCGTAACGCTCACGCGATCCTGCGCGAAGATGAGTAGCTATGAGTTGGAGAGCTTTTGGCAACTCGACCGCGTCATTTCGGCCACGCGAAATGTTCATAGGCAGCAAAGAGCGATCGTTCATCATTGGCTATGCGCGCAAATCTCGACAAAAATTCCTTCACCGCCCCCACTCCTGTGCTTTTGCCTGATCCGGCTGCTGCCTCGAGCGAAGCCAGTCATGTGAAGGATTATAAGGCAGCGGCGCACGCGCAAAAAAACAACGCTCATACTAACCGGGTTCTCGAACGCACCGACAATCTCGAACTGCGGCAGCCCCGCCAAAACGGCAACGAAGAAGAATCCACCATCTTTCCTTATATCCCACGTAAACGGCAGGAACGCAGCGGCCTGCTCATCGATTATCTCTATTTGCCGGCAGCCCAGGAAGCTGGCGACCAAGTCGATTTTCTCATTTTGGGCGAGAATCGTGTCGGCGTGTTGCTGGCGGATATGAGCGGCAAAGCGCCGGATGAAAGCACGCCTGTACTCAAAACCGTGTTGCGTTCGAATAGCACGGGCCTGTCAGCCGCGGCAACATTGCGCTATCTCGATCAATGCCTCTCCGAGTCCTGCACCTCTGATTTTCGCTTGACCGCCTTCTATGCGATTTTCGATCAGAACAAACGCTTGCTGCATTTTGCCAGCGCCGGCCATTTGCCCATGCTCGTCTATCGGCCCTCGCTGGGGCAAATTTTCTTGTTGAACACCTCGGGCGCGCCGTTGGGACGCATGTCTGTGACGGATGAACCGGCCAGCAACCGTTTCGCGCCGAATTTGAGCACGATTGAAAGCGAAAAAGTCGCGTTGCATCAAAACGATTTGCTGGTGCTGTACAGCGACGGCGTACTCTCCGCGCGCAATGCCGCAGGCGAATATTTTGGGCGGCAGCGTTTAGTCGATTTCATCATGCAGCACGGCGAGCTTTCGCCCACCGAGTTTCTCGTGGAGTTGCGCAATTTATTGCAGCAGTTCACCGGCGGCCAGATTACGCATGACGACATTACCGTGATTACGTTGAAAAACGTTTTGCGCAACCTGGACAAGCCCCACAGTGAAGCCGTGGCCTGCGAGCTGGCCGACAAGTTTATGACCACGGGCCAGGAGCAAGCCATTCTCAGCGTACTGCGTGAAAATCCCCAGGCCGGCGTCGACGAGATCATCGAACATCTTGACGAAGATATTTTTTATGCGCTCACGCGTGAACGCATCGAGCAATATCTCAATCAAAATGGCCGTTGGCTGCAACCCTGGCCTACGCGCAACGGCAAGACCGACAAAGCGCCCGCAAAGTCGGGCAACGGCGTCGCGCCGGTGGTGCCGGTCGAAGCAGAGTCGCAGAAATTTCAAGAGGATTTGCTCGCTGCTTTTCCGCTGCGCAAGTTGCTGCACAAACGCTATTCGTGCAACGGCGCCACCCCGGAATTTGCGCAAGCGCTGCAGCATTACCATGACGGCGATTACGGGCAGGCGTTGCACGTGATGGCCCCGCTGCAATCTTCGATTAAGAACTCCGCCACCATGCATTGCTTCTTCGGCAATTTGCATTTGCTGTCCGGCAAAAAAGCGCCGGCGCAACAGGAGTATCTGGCCGCGCTCAACCTCGATCAGCGCTGCGCGCATGCCTGGCTGGCGCTGAGTTATGTCGCGCTTGCGGATGAAGATTATAGCATGGCGATCGAATATCTGGCCACCGCCTTGCGCCTCGACGGCAACCTTGCAGATTTTCAAACCTTCCTCCAAAAACTCATCAGCGCCGTGGAACGCCGCGAAAATCGCGTCGAATGGCTGCTGTAA
>QEVD01000693.1 GCA_003576975.1 Candidatus Zhuqueibacterota bacterium | reverse complement strand
CACTGCTCTGCTCCTGGCCGCTAATCGAAAGCTGGCCCCGCAGCAGAACTCCCTCAATGCAGCACAACTCGTTTTACTGCTTTAAACCGGACAGCAGTGGCTTCGCAGAAGCTTTGATTTGCAGCTTGTCAGCAAATCAGGGTAGACTGTTACCTTGAAAAAATTACCCATTCCTGCCCTGTCATCCAGACTTCGGCGTGAGCTCAGTCGAACGCAGGGCGCTAGTGAAGTTGCAGGTTTAATTCCGAGTACTTCACAAGATTCGCCCGAATGACATTTCAAAAGAGTTACTCCTAAAACTCTCAAGGTAACAGAGCATTAGTTGAGTTATCAATTCAATAATCCGCTGTTATCAAACTAATAACTTTGCCCGCACCCGCCGCCAATTGCCCGCGTAATCTCTTGTATTTTCAATAGGATTTTGTAAGCCTTTACATGGCGCGATTTTTGTAAAAATTTGGTCACAGAGGTTACTTTCCCGCCAAAAACGCGAAGTCATTTTTGAGCAACTTTTTGGGATCAAAATATGAAACAACGGACGTTGTTCTTCCTCTGTGCCCTTTTTTGCTCGGCTGCGCTTGCTGTTGCGGGCGGCGGCAAGAACAAGAATCCTGAAACGCAGGCGGCTGATCTGCTTGCGCAAATGACTCTTGAAGAAAAAATCGGGCAAATGACGCAGGTGACAATTGACGTAGTGGCAGCAAACCGCGAAACGCCCGGTGGCTGGCAGGCGCTCGATCGTGAGAAATTGCGCACGGCAATTCTCCGGCATCATGTCGGCTCGATTTTGAATGTGATGGGCGCGGCCTACAGCATCGACAATTGGCATGAGATCATCACGCAAATTCAAGACGTGGCAACCAAAGAAACGCGCCTGAAAATTCCCGTGATTTACGGCATCGATGCGGTGCACGGCGCGAACTACACCACCGGCGCCACCATCTTCCCGCAAAATCTCGGCATGGCAGCAACGTGGAACAGCGACTTGATGAAAAAGAACGGCGAGATCACGGCCTACGAAGTGCGCGCCAGCGGCATTCCCTGGAATTTCAATCCCGTGCTCGATATTGGCCGGCAGCCTTTGTGGCCCAGATTGTTTGAAACCTTCGGCGAAGATCCCTATCTCGCCTCGGTTTTGGGCGGCGTCTATGTCAAGGGTCTCGAAGGCGACAACAACGAAGTGGATCACAAAGAAAAAGTCGCGGCCTGCGTCAAGCATTACCTCGGTTACAGTTATCCCCTCACCGGCAAAGATCGCACACCTGCTTACATTCCCGAACGTTTGTTGCGTGAAAAATTTCTGCCGCCTTATAAAGCCGGTGTTGAGGCGGGCGCGCACACAGTTATGATCAACTCCTCGGAAATCGACGGCATTCCGCTGCACGCCAGCCACTACTTTCTCACCGAACTGCTGCGCGAGGAGCTGGGTTTCAAGGGCTTTGTGGTTTCGGATTGGGCGGATATCATCAATCTCCACACCCGCGAAAAAGTGGCGGCCACGCCCAAAGACGCGGTGCGGCAAGCGGTGATGGCCGGCGTGGATATGAGCATGGTGCCGCTCGATTTCAGTTTTTATGAATTGCTGCTCGAATTGGCCCAAGAAGGCAGCGTGCCGATCGCGCGCATCGACGAAGCCGTGAGCCGGATTCTTTTGGTTAAACTGAAGCTGGGGCTTTTTGATCAGCCTTATCCGGACAAATCGCTCAAAGTCAAATTTGCTTCGCCGGAATTCCGCAACGTGGCGTTGCAAGCGGCGCAAGAGTCCATCGTTTTGCTCAAAAACAACGGCAACATTCTACCGCTGGCTAAAGACGCCAAAATACTCGTCACCGGACCAACGGCAAACAAACTGGCCGTTCTCAACAGCGGCTGGACGATTACCTGGCAGGGCAATGACGAGTCCTTGTATCCGAAAGACAAGGACAACATCCTGCAGGCAATCGAGAAAAAATTCGGCAAAAACAATGTGA
>QEVD01000083.1 GCA_003576975.1 Candidatus Zhuqueibacterota bacterium | reverse complement strand
CTTCAGCTTTAGTTTAATGGCCCTGCAAAACAAGTATTATTTTGAGGAGCTTTTTTTCTCGACGCACGAACTTATAAAAGACATGCCGTAATTCTACTGTGGCACAATAAAAATTGCCCCGCGAAAAACACGAGGGGTGATATGTTGATTTCAGCGACGTGGCGCAGGCTTTATCGTGAAAACCAAATATGCCAGTCCTATCGGAGTTTGCAGAAACAGCCTGCATGACTATAAACATTTCACTCCTCAGAGTTGCCAGAAAACTCTCGCGCAAAATTTTTTTGTGCATCACCCAATTGGTAGATTAGCAGCCTGATCAAACCCGTGACCATCGCGGATTCTGGTAAGGCTTTGTGCAAAATTCAAACACGAAGTAGACGCAAACGCTTGCACGAAAACAGGGCTTCGAAAACAGGGCTTTTTCACACGCCTCACATTCCGACCGGAGAATTGCCCGGCACGCTGTTTTCTTCAATGGCGACGATTCTTCCTTCTTTCATGACGGCGATACGCTGGCTCCATTGTCCAACGAGCGATAAATCGTGTGATATGAAAAAATAAGTGAATCCGAATTGCCGTTGCAGAGAATCAAATAAACTCAAGAGGCGGCTTTTGGTCAGCACGTCAAGTGAGGAAAATGGTTCATCTGCGGCGAGGAATGTGGGCTGAAGCGCCAAAGCCCGGGCGATGACTGCACGATGGCGCTGGCCTGAGCTTAACTCGCCCGGCAGCGCGTGGTAATGCTCCTCGCACAAGCCAACGTGCTGCAGTAAATCGAGCGCGCGATAACGGGCTTCCTTTTTATCAAGCTGTCGATGCGCCATGCAAGGTTCAACAATCGCGCTGCCGATGGTCAGACGCGGATGCAACGCGGCTTCCGCGTCCTGAAAAATAAATTGTGCCTGCCGGCGAAAGTTTAGCAATTCTTCGCCTTGCATAACCCCAATCTCCCGGCCTTGGAAAAAAATTTGTCCCGAGGTCGGCCGCGTGAGGCGAAACAGACAATGCGCCAATGTGGTCTTACCGCAGCCGGATTCGCCGATGAGCGCCAAGCGTTCGCCAGGAAAAATTTGCAAATCGAGGTCTTGTACGGCGCGAACCGGCTCTGCGGGCTTGGCAAAGAGGCCATTTCGGCGCGTGTACCATTTGTTGAGCTGGTGAATGTCGACAAGCGGAGCGGGCATGCTGCACGTGTTGCTTTGGGAAGTTGCGCAATCTGCAACTTCCCTTATTCGTTTTGATTTTCAAACGCATGCTTCATCATAAATGGTCCGATTGAATTTTCCAGCGGCTTGCAGCAGTTGTCGCGTTTGCGGATGTTGCGGCCGCGCCAGAATTTCCAGAGTCGTTCCAACTTCAACTATCCTGCCTTCGTGCATAATGGCGAGGCGATTTGCCCAGGCGGCAACCAGGCCGAGATCATGCGTGATGAATAGCAGGCTCAACCCACGTTTTCGCTTTAACCCTTGCAAACATTCCAACACCTCGCATTGATGCCGGGCATCGAGCGCAGTGGTCGGCTCATCAGCAATGATTAATTTTGGTTCGCATGCGATTGCCATCGCGATCATGACACGCTGGCGCATGCCGCTGCTCAATTCATGCGGGTATGCCTTAAGGCAGCGCTCGGCCTCGGGGAGACCCAAGGTTTCAAACAGTTGCAGCGTTTTAGCTCGGGCTGCTTTTTTGTCGAGCCGCAAATGAAAGCGCAGCGCCTCCGTAACTTGGCTGCCGGCGCGGCGCAACGGATTGAGCGCAGAAGCCGGCTCTTGAAAGATCAGGGCAATCTCTTTCCAGCGAATTTGGCGCAAACGTTTTTCCGGCAGCGCCAGGATGTTCTCCTCTTGATACAAAATTTTGCCGTGCGTAATTTTTCCGGGCGCATCAAGCAAGCGCAGAATGGCGCGTGCGATAGTGGTTTTGCCGCACCCGGATTCACCCACGAGCGCCAATGTTTCTGCCGGAAAAACTTCCAAGTTGAAACCGCCGACGACTTGCCGTTCCGGTTTTTCAGGCGAGGCAAAACGGACGGCGAGATTGTTAATGATCAGCAACGGCTTCATACGTCCAGTGCCTTGCGCAAACCCTCAGCCACCCAATTCAAAGCCATGACCGTAAATAAAAGGGCCAAACCGGGAAACGTTGCTATCCACCACGCGCTTGCCAGCACATCGCGGCCATCGCGGATGATGCTCCCCCAGCTCACCGCAGGCGGCTGAATTCCCAGCCCGAGAAAACTCAGGCTTGCTTCGAGCAGAATCACGTCCGCGAGACGCAACGCGGCAAAAGCAATGACTGGGGCCAACGCATTGGGCAGAAGATGGCGAAACATAATCCGGCAGCGGCCAAACCCGAGCACATGTGCCGCTTTGATGAAATCGCGTTCTTTCAGCGACATGACTTCGGCGCGCACGAATCTCGCCAGGTCCATCCACGAGGTCAAGCTCATTATCACAACCAATATTTTCCAGTCCGCGCCGAAAAGCGCCACGCACGCGACCAGCAAGTAGATAAGTGGAAACGCCAGCAGCGTATCGACGCCGCGCATGATAAGTGCGTCGAGCGCACCGCCCAGGTATCCGGCCGTGACTCCGAGCAGCGTACCGATGAGCAGAGCCATCACCGTAACGGCTAATCCCAGGTCGAGCGAAAGACGCGAGCCGAGCAGCAAGCGGCTCAAAATATCACGGCCGAATTGATCCGTACCCAAGAAATGGCACCAACTCGGCGGTTGATAGCGTTGCTCGAAGTTGGCGGACGTGGGATTATGAGACGTCAAGGTTGTCACAAACCTTCCGGCGACCACCCAACACAATACCAAAATCAATCCCAGCCCCGCCAGTTTTTGCCGCATAAAACGTTGCCAGGTTCTCGAGGAGACAAGAGCACGCATAAGGAGTGTGGGTATTCAGCCAAAGAAACTTGTACCGCATCAGCGAGGCTTTGCTGTAAATAATAATTTGCGCTCAGCCGTGATGCTCTTCCAACGCGGCGCGAGTTATTTTATTCTCGGATCCGCAAAACGGTAGAGCAGGTCTGCAATAAAATTACCGGCAATGATCATGATAGCGGAAAGTCCGGTGGTGGCGAGAATGACAGGGTAATCGCGGCTGAGAATGGCCTCGCCGGTAACGCGCCCCATGCCGGGCCACGCGAAAATGATTTCGGTGAGAAACGCCCCGCCAACGAGAAAGGCCAGGCTCAAGCCGAGCAGGGAGATGAGTGGAACAAGAGCATGAGGCAGCGCGTGGCGCGTCAAGATTTGCCACGACGAAAGGCCTTTGGCTTTAGCCAGGAGCACAAAGTTCGATTCCAGCGCTTGTATGATACTTTCACGCACATAACGCCCGGCGATTGCTGCACCCGGCAAAGCAAGCGTCAACATGGGCAAAAGAAGATGGCGCAGACGATCCTGCAGAACCATCCACGCGTCCATTTCATTGATAAACAGCGAAGCCGCATGGGAATTGGGCAGCCAGCCCAGTTTGACGGCACATATCAAAATCAGCATGAGGCCGAACCAAAAGCCAGGCATGCTGTACGCCGCCAACAAGCCATTGTTCAATACGTGATCGGGCCAACGCCGGCGATAAAACGCCGCAACCGCGCCGAGCACCAGGCCCAATATCAAACTCAACGCGAGCGCCGGCAGCGTCAATTGCAGCGTCGCGGGAATTGCTTCTGCGAGAATATGCGCGACCGGACGGTGTTGCGTCAACGAATAGCCCCAATCGCCGCGCAGCCATTGCCGCAGCCATTTGACATACTGCACGGGCAAGGGTTGATCAAAGCCGAATTCCTGCCGGATTTGTGCGAGGGTTTGGGGAGAGATGCGCGGAGAGAGATAGCGGTCCATAGGATCGCCGGGCGCCGCGTGCACAAGAAAAAACGTAAGAGTGAGTACGCTCCAGATTGCAGTCAATGCTTCCAGCGCGCGGCGAAACAGGTGGGTGAGCATAGAGGCGCCGGGGTGACTCGTTTTTGAAATTCAAAGCAAAATTGTAAGCGTTGTTTGAGAGACACCGGCACAAGGCTTTGCGCCGGTGCTTTTGAACATGCTTTGTCCGAAGACTTGAGAGGTTGATCGCAAAAAACCTTTACAACCGCAGCAAGTTTTCGCCCGCAAAAAGACCATCCTAAAAATCAAACTTCACGAACTTTTCAAGAGACTGCAATTTTGCCGGCGAGGCTTTTCTCTTCAAATTGAGGCGAAACGGGGCCGGAGGCCTAAAGCAAGATTTCCAAAAAATGGGGCTGCTCAATTTTTGAGCTTGTCCGCGGCTTGCAGCTCGCGCAGCAGTTTTTCCAGTTTTTTGATTTCCCGTTGAGCCTTGATGCGCTTGTAATACTCCAGGGCCTTTTGCAAATGTTTGCGCTCGGATTTTGCGCTGCCTTTGCCATGCCAAAACTCGGCGTAGCTCTTGTGGGTTTCGGCCAGACCCAGCGTGTTGGCATAATGAGAAAAAAGTTGCAATGCTTCTTCGAGATACTTTTTCGCCAGGCCCCAATTCTCTTTTCTGGTATAGACTACGCCGAGCAAACGGCAGGCATCGGCCTCGCCGGATTTGTGTTCGAGTCCATGAAACGTGCGCAACGCGATTTGGCATTGCTTTTCGGCCATGTCCAGATCGTGCATGAGCAAATACAGTTCAACGCGATTGAGGATCACTTGCGCCTCAACCACGACGTCGCTGGCTTCGCGCGCCAACTCCAGCCCCTTGGCATAACACTTTCCGGATTCGTGCCAAAACTCTTTGTCACGATATGCCGTTGCCATGTTGTTATATGTTTCTGCTAATCCTCGACGGTCGCCTAGCCGTTCAAACAGCAACAAACTTTTTTGCAGCGTGGCGAGCGCCTTGTCCCATTGGCCTTGAACATTGTACAACGCGCCAAGATTGTTACACACGCAAGCGGTCAAATCGTCGTCGTTCATTTTTTCGGCCAGAGAAAGCGTGCGTTCGCAGGTGGTTTCCATTTTACGCCACGCCGCGGTATGAAAATAGGCGGCAGCCAGACTGTTCAACGCGTAGGCTTCATCCCGCGGCTCGCCATTCTCCTGCGAAATTCTATAACTAAGCTCGAAGCAAGCAATCGCCTCTTTCCACTTGCTCTGGCGCAGCTTGAGATTGCCGAGCTGGCGCAGTGTGCGCGCATGCGATTTGCTGTCATGAAGCTCTTTGCTGAGCTTGAGCGATTGCTCGTAGCTCTCCGTCGCCTCCTCCACCAACCCGAGTAGGGCAAAGGTTTGACCGGCGCTATAGCACAGATTGAGTTCTTGCTCCTGATCATGCTTGATTTGGGCAAATTGTCTCAAATGGGTTACCGCCGTTTTAAAGTACTGGGCGCCTTGTTGCGTCCTCTCCTGGGAAAGAAATTTTCGCGCCAGCTTTTCCATGTTATAGGTGAGATCGACAAATTCGTCAGAATCCGCTTCAACGCTTGCTTCAGCCTGTTTCAACGCCGCTGCGAGTTTGGCCAAAACCGGCTTATAGTCCTCCGCACTGCCACGCCGATTTTCTTTTTTTACGTGCTTACTCATGTTCATTTCTCGTCGGAAATATACGCAAGAGCCATACCACTCGAAATCTTGGCGCTGAATCGCATTAACTTAATAAAATCTGAGCGACGGTCTATAACATTTCATTACAGGAGGTGGCGCAATATTACATCTTTAACTTTGCTTCGCATTTCACCAAAAGCTCTTTCGCCCTTCTTGTGTGCCCTGTGAGCGAAAATTCGAATGTACCTATGCCGAGTTAAGAGACCCCTGGTGTTATTTTACGGAAATCGTGTATTGCGTGAAGTGCCAAACTTGCGCAAAGATATACTTCCGTCTGGTGTCAACCCTGCTCGCCACCTCGATCCATTGGTCCGCCGTTTCATCATACCAGGACAGTGTGAGCGCGTTCTCATCAACACCAGAAAGATCAACGTTCTTGTAGGAAATGGCCACCGTTACTTCGCGATTAAACCACCCGTCCGGACCGAAATCTACTTGAATATAGTTGCTGGGGCTGATTGAAATCGAGGCATACGCATCCTGCATCAGCGCACCGGGCGGAAACTCGATCTTATGGCCGCCATGCCAAATCTCACCGCCCTCACTGGCAGTCATCCATTTGGAGACCTTGGTATCAAGAAAATGGCCGGTAAATCCCGCTTGCGCTTCCATCACGAGGCGCAGATCCCTGCCGGATAGAAGTTCTTCTTCCTGAATGGCCTGCGCAACCGCAACGGGAAGCGGCGTGCTGGCGAGCAAAACGGTTTTGAGAAAAAGGGGCGGCAACTTGGGATCGCGCTGCAAAACCGCCATGAGAACGTTAGAAGACAGCGGCGATTCTCGCAACAAAATAAACCCAAGCTCACTCATCGAGAGTCGAGACTGCTGGCTGATCATCGCAATAAGCTGCTCGTCCGTGTAACTGCCCTTTGCCAGTGATTTCACCGCAGTGCTCTCATCAGCCTTGCGCGGCAATGGCCTCACGTTGCCCCGGGCCTTCTGCTGTTGCGTTGACTGCAAGGGAGAAATTGGTCCCGAGGCCGGCTCTTCGCTGCAGCTTACAACAAACAGAGCCGTGGCGCACAAACAGATGGCGTAAGAGAGTCGTCGAAAAAAACGGAAGCGTTTCATAACGGTCCTCGAAAGTTTGAATAAAATGCTCTATCCTTTAGATCATTTAGCCGTGCTGTGTTACTGTGCAATGTGATTTGAAAAGAGTTGAAAAAGAAACCGCCCATGGCGTGACAACTGTCCCGAAATATCCTGTTTTCGGGGAAGACGAAAGGTGGGATAGCCAAATGTTCGGAACACAACTCGAAATGGAATAACTTACCGCTCACTCTTCTTCAAGGAGTATGCCAGGAGCATCACTAAGGCAACGTTCATACGCGTCCTCCTGGGAAAACAACTGCTTAACGAATACGTTTTGGAAAGCGCTTCTGTGCTCGCGAGTATGAGACTCTTGCATCGGAATGTTTTGTTACGACCGTAAGGCCGCTGACACGGAAGAGTGTAATATTTCATTGCACGCGCGTCTTTGAGACCAGATCCGCTGCTTATTAAAAACAAAAACCATTTCTGGCAAAACCATCCGGGGATTGGCTTTGTCAAAAATAGTTTTGTCGGGCATGCTGCGGCTTGTTTGTCGAAGGCGGCCGCACGAGTCAAACCAGAAGCAATATGTTGCGCCGGTGCTTAGGAACGCCATTTAAATAACTTACTCATTTGGGGAACCGCCAATAAACGCGAATATCCGCTAATTTTAAAATTCGCGCTTATTGGCGTGCATTCGCGGTTTGAGATTTGGGCAAGTTATTTAATCGACAATCCTTAGGAATACGCATGCGCCGGCGCGCGCGGATCCGTAATCCGGTATTCCTCAATCTTGCGCGCCAAGCGCGGCCGTGAAATGCCCAAAATTTGCGACGCGCGGGTTTTGTTCCATTTGGTTAAGCGCAAAATCTCTTCGATCAATTTGCACTCACCATCACGCAGCGAAAGGCCCTCGGGGGGTATCTCGATGACACGTCCCCAGAACGGCCCTTGAGATTCACGCGCCGGCGCTGGCGCACTTGCCTGAGGTTGCGGCTCTAAACCCAGAGCTTCATAGATTTCCCGGACGCCGATTTCCGCATTATCGCCGAGCAAGACGGCGCGCTCCACGACGTGCTGCAGCTCGCGCACATTTCCGGGCCAATCATAACTCATCAAAGCTTCCTCCGCAGCCGGCAGGAATGATTTTGCCGTGGCGTTGTATTCCACGGCGTAATGATTCACAAAATGGCGCGCCAGCAGCAGAACATCTTTTCCGCGTTCGCGCAGCGGCGGCAACATGATATTGATGACGTTGAGGCGATAATACAAGTCGCGGCGGAAGCGGCCTACTTCAATGCTTCTTTCCATGTCCGCGTGAGTGCCGGCCATGATGCGCGTTTTCACTTCGATGCTTTGGGTGCCACCGAGACGTCGGAAGCGCTTTTCCTCAATTGCTTTCAGCAGCTTCGCCTGCAACACCAGGCTCATGTCGCCAATTTCATCGAGAAACAGCGTGCCGCCTTCGGCCAGCTCGAACAGGCCTTTCTTGCTGAACTTCGCGTCGGTAAACGCGCCCTTTTCATAGCCGAACAATTCCGCTTCCAGCAAATTTTCCGGAATGGCGGTACAGTTGATCTCCACGAATGGCGCATTTTTGGCTGCTTCCGAACTGCCGTAATGAATCGCGCGCGCCACTACTTCCTTACCGGTGCCGGTCTCACCGCGAATGAGCACGGTGACCCAGCGCCGGCCAATGATTTTTTGAATCAGCAGGATAACATGCTGCATCTGCGGGCTTGCGCCAATGATGCCGGATACCGAAAAGCGTTCATGCTGTTGCGCCTGAAACACGGCTCCCTTTTGATTTTGCTGCCAGTGCGCATAAATTCTTTTGACGATCTCGTGAAGTTTGAGGTTTTCTTTGGGCAATTGCAGGAAGTCGCGCACGCCTAATTGCATGCAGCGCACCACGGTTTCAATTGTGGGCGCTTCTGCCACCATCACCACCTCGTGGCGCTCGCTGGCATTGAACAGGCTGCCAAGAAAACGTACCGGCTTGAAGCGCGGCAAATCAAAATCAGCCACAATCATGTCTGGCCCTTGCTTGGCGAGATACGTCTGCGCCTTCTCTTCTTCGTTGCAACAGCACAGCTCAATCGCTTCCCCCTCGGGTAGGCAGCGCCGCACGGTTTCATGCAAATCACGTTCCCCAATGACAAGAATCGTGAATGACTTGTCAGCAAATTCTTTCAATAGAACTCCTCATTCCACTTGTTCTCAACCAGCCAATTTTTGACAACGTGGCGCATTATCTCACCTCTACCCGGTTACCTCAATTTCCGGGAGTGTGTGCTCGCGCAAGATCATTTCGCCGAGCCTTGTGACGCACGCACTTGAAAATGTCATTCGAATCGTGTAAGGTACTCGGCAATTTGCCGGCGACTACACAAGATTCCTGCCGGATGACAAAATAAGAGACTCGTACAAATCAGCGCAACCGTACACAAGTGCATTGTTACATTGCTTTCGTAGGCCTGTCTCCTTGCGGGGCATTGCTGCAACCGCGAATTCATTGACGCAACAGCCGCCCACAAGGAGCGGCGACTACATAATTCACAGAAACAATGCACTAGTTTGCGATATACCACTCTTCAACGTTGATCAGATAGCCGCGCACGTCCATTTTGACATTCTGCAATTGCTTTTTAACGACGGCCACATTGTCTTGATTATATAAAAACACATAGGGGCAATCGGCAACCACCTGCTGTTGAAAAGCGCGCCACAACGGTTTTGCCCTGGCGCGATCCGTTTCCAAGCGCGCCGCGGTTAACAGAGAATCCACTTGAACATTGCGGTAGGCGCCGAGGTTATAGCCATTCTCAATCGCGCGCGAGTGCCAGACCGGCGAGGGATCAACCGCGTACCCCGTCTTCCACGACAGCAAAACCGCGTCAAAATCACGCCGCTGCAGAACGTCTTCGACCAGCTTGCCGAATTCCAGCAGTTCCGGCTTTGCACGGATTCCGACATTCGCCAAATCCGCCTGCATCATTACCAGCGCGTCGCTGCGCAGTTTGTTGTCGGCATTTGTCTTCATCGTAAACTCGAGCACGGCGCCCTCGCGCTCACGCCACCCCTCTTTTGTGCGCGCGCTCCAGCCGGCGTAATCGAGCAAAGTATTTGCTTTTTGCGGATTGAACACTTCCAACGGCAAGGATGCGTCATATGCCCAAAAATACGGCGGAATCGGCCCGGCAACCAACCGGCCCTGGCCGTTGAGCAGCACCTCAACCAGGTTCTGCCGGTTGATCGCATGGATTATGGCCTCACGCACACGGCGATCATGAAAAACCGGCCGTTTGAGATTGAATGCGCAACTTGTTGGGCGGCACGTATGACAGGACATTGATTTCACCCGCGAGCAAACTCGAAAGCAAAACCGTTTCGTCTGGAACAACGCGAAACACGACGTAATCCAGCTTGGGCCGGCCGCCAAAATAATCCGGGTTTGCCTCGAACACGATGCGGTCATTGGCGTGCCACTCTTTGAGAAGGAACGGCCCATTGCCAACCGGCTGGCGGTTAAAGGACGATTGCCGCAATTGCGCAGGCGGCACATTCTCCAGAATATGCTTGGGCAATATCGGAATCTGTAAATCCAGCATGGCATCGGGGTATTTCTTTTTGAAGGTGAATCGGATGGTATGCCGGTCGAGCACAATCACCGTATCGATTTCCGTGAAGCGATCGCGTCCGGTATATCCGACTTGAGGATGCACAGCCAGTTGATAGGTGAGCAGAACATCAGCGGCAGTCGTCGGTTTCCCATCCGACCAAAACACATCATCGCGCAGCGTGAAGGTGATTTCTTTGCCGCCGGCGCCAATGTCCCAGGATTTGGCGAGGCGTGGCCGCAGATTCAACTCTTCATCCAATTCACACAAAGTCAGGAAGAGCATCTCTTCGATCACGTGCAACGCATCAGAGTTGGCCGTGCCCAATTCCAGCAGGGTGTCAAAATCGCTAGTCAGGCCAATCACAGCCGCCGCTCGCGGCGAATTCGAATTACTGCTGGAGTGGCTGCCGCAACTGCAAATTAAAAAAAACGTCAGCAGAAGCAAAAACTGTTTGCCCGTTCGTCGCATAAGAGAGAGGTTGCAAAGAATTAGCGCCGAAAGCCGCACATAGATCAAGGTTGTGGCTTGTGCCTTTTCAACAAGATCCATTCTGCGGGCCTTCAATTTTGAAAAACACTTCGCGGGATTCGTGTGTTGCACGCCAGCCATTGCGGCAGACACAATAGGGAGGAAACGGTTTAACCAGAGATTTAAGCCGAGCCCTCTCCAGCCGAAGAACACGCATAGTTGTAGAACTAAAAAAGCGCATGTGCGGAAAAAAATTTGCATTACTTAACTATTCCGCAGCCGGCGGCGTGGCGTATATATGCTGTCAAGTGGACTCAGCATTTTAGCAACACGCCTAACCATGCGACAATTCATTCTGCCACATTATATTTTGCGCGAGCACCTCGGTCCCTTTTGCTTCAGCTTTGCCCTGATTACACTGGCCTTTCTTCTGGAAGTATTGTTTCGTAATCTCAACCGTCTGCTGAGCAAAGGGTTGGCCTGGACCGTGGTCCTGGAATTCCTAGGTTTGAATCTTGCCTGGATTATCGCGACGGCTGTTCCAATGGCAGTTTTGACTGCCACGCTGATGGTTTTTGGCCGTCTCGCGGCTGATAACGAATTCGCAGCCCTGCAAGCCAGTGGTGTCAGCCTGTGGCATCAGGTCCAACCCGTTTTAGTTGCCGCTGCTCTGCTCGCCGTCGCGTTGATTTGGTTCAATGACAATCTCCTTCCCGATTACAATCTCCGCGTGCGCACGCTCGCCGAAGAAATTGTGCGTCACAAACCAACCGTTCAAATCGAACCCGGGGTTTGGTATAATGAAATTCCCAATTATGGCCTGTTGGCGCAAGCGCTCGTCGACAGCGCCGGTCAAACCACCATTCGCCAACTGCTCATCGATGATAACAGCCAGACCGAGGTGCGGCGCACCATATCCGCACACTCGGGTTTGATTCATTCGAACAACCCGCAGGGCGAACTGGCGCTGACGCTGTTTAATGGTGAAATTCAAGAAATCAATATCACAAAAGGGGAGGAATTCCGGCGAATCAGCTTCTCCAAACATTTCATGACACTTGGCGGAAAGACGAACGTCATGACTGCCGGCAACGCAGCGCGGCGCAACAACCGCGAGAAGAGCACCCAACAGATGCGGCAAGAGGTAAAAACAGCACGCACGGAAATGGCGCAGTTGCGCGAACACCTCGCACAACTGCCGGCGCAAGAAAGCCTGCGGGGTTTGCGTGATGCAAAACTTGCCGAAACACAACGTCTTGAGACCGTCATCCGGGCATTGTTGGTGGAAATTCACAAAAAGTATGCAATCCCGGCGGCGTGCCTGGTTTTCGTCGTCATTGGCGCGCCCCTGGGGACACTAGCGCGCCGCGGTGGCATCGCCCCTGGCGCCGGCCTCAGTCTGGGATTTTTTCTCTTCTATTGGACGGCGTTAATCGGCGGCGAAGTGCTTGCCGATCACCAGATACTTTCGCCGGTTTTCGCCATGTGGTTTGCAAATATGACCACAGTTGTTCTGGGCGCATTCCTATTTCGCCAGGTTTCGAATGGCGCTCTCGGTTTGCCCTCGTTCAGGTTTATTGCCCTTATGCCGGCGATTTTTGCGCAAATGTTTTGGCAACGAAAACGTGGGAAGGCACGTTCGGGCGAGGAGACTGCGCGCGCAGATTTTGGCTTATCGCAACTCCAAGAAACTAAAATCGCAAAGATGCTTCGCCTTATCGCATTGGGCCGGGAGGTAAAAACAAACAGGAATCACGATGCCATCACATTTGATGTGGTGGAACCGGAATTCATGCATCAATGGCACGCAGCGCCTGAGGCGCGCCAGCTCGCCACACCAACTTCACGAAACGATGCCCAGGCCCTGCTCGAAACCTTGTTTGAGTTTGTTGCCCGGGCGCAACTTGATTTGGCGCTGCTCAGCGACCGTAATGGCCTGGTATTGGCGAGCAGCGCGAAACCCTCGCTGCAATTGTTTGAGGTTGATAAACTCGCAACGCTCGCAGCCGCGCAAATGACTATGGCCCAAAGCCTCGGAGCCGCGCTGCAGGAAGACGGTGAATTCACATGCATATTCCAAGAAGGCGCGCGCTTTCAACTCTTTATTTATCTAATGGAGCAGGACTTCATTCTAACCGCTTTGGCGAAGAAAACCACTGCACTCGGGTTGGTACAAATTCATGCCAATGAAGCTGCGACCCGGCTGCGAACAACGCTGCAGGATGGGAGGAAAAAAGTTTTGCCGGATTCGGGGAGAGACATGAGGTTTGCCATTTAAATAGCGTACTCATCTTTGAAACCGCGAATGTCCGCTAACCTTCGCTAATTTTAAATCGTTTTCGATTGAGTGAATACGTCGTTTAGAAGAATCTTGTGAGGATCCGATTGTGCAGGAAACTTTGCATGATTCTTCCAAAATGACAACATCGCCCCTTAAGTTTGCCTCGGATTTGGCCAAGCATGCAATTGAATTGTATTTTTTCATACACTCGCTGACACTCAGCTTGGCCAGGCTGGCCTGCGCCAAACCGACACCCCGCTTGCGCTTCATGGAGACGCCGATTCTGCCACTCCTCGCCCATCAAGGCCAATTGCAGATCGTTATTCGCTTACAGGATCAATTATGCGGAACGTGGAAAAGCTGTCTCCCCGTCTTGTGCAACGCAAGCAGACTGTTCGCGCGACTGCACTAAGAGTCTGAAAAAAGTAAAGGCCGTGCAGCACAAAGTTCGAAGACTTCAAATGCGTATCGCGAAGGCAGTACAGTTTGCCGGAGTTATCTCCCAGGAAAATGAGATGGGCTGCGGTTCGAGAGTTACTACGGGGCTGCTCCCACCAGGTCAGCCTATTGAAATGTTTGAGCCGATGACGAGAAACCGCTCTGGACGCTTCTGAGGAGAGATCGGAGCGCAAGCCTCGTGGCCGACCCGATTCATTTCTGAATATCTTCGAACAAGATCCCAACATATAAATATAATTCCGCTTGTAACGGATGTCGTTGCACACTATTTTCCGCCATGATCAAGAGATTTAAGCAGTCTTGGTTGGAATATTTTGGGAATACGGTTGGTGCAGTACCATTGAAGAGGATAATCACAATGTTACCCCAATATCGACAACCGACGCACCCCGGCAAGATAATCCGCTATGAGTTTCTTGAACCATTGAACCTTACCCAACAACAACTTGCGGATGCGATTGGCGTTACTCGTGTGCGCATCAATGAAAACATTTTGGGCAAGAGATCGGTTACCCCGGATACTGCATTTCGTTTGGCAAGATTTTTCAATACAACCGCGGATTTTTGGATGGGGCTCCAGACCAACTATGATATGTGGAAAACCCTGCAATCGAATAAGGCCGCATATGCGCAAATAAAATCGTTCAATCAGAAAGTGGCTTGATTTTGCAAGGTGAAATATGCGGTTCTGTTTTCTAAGCAGTTCTGGGCAGGCTCCAACTCACCGCCTTGCGGCCAGCTTCCTGCGGATATTGACTGGCGGCTCAGCCGGCACACTTCGCGTGCGACTGAACCGCCATAGGAAACCAAAACTTCAACAAAGAATCACGCCAACTCGAAGCGATCCAGATTCATCACCTTGCTCCACGCCGCGACGAAGTCCTTGACGAACTTTTCCTGCGCGTCCGCGCTGGCATAAACTTCCGCCAGGGCGCGCAGCTCGGAGTTCGATCCGAAAACGAGATCGACGCGCGTGGCGGTCCATTTGACCGTGCCGATTTTGCGATCACGGCCTTCGAACACTTCCTCGTCTGCACCAACGGCCTTCCACTCCGTGCCCATGTCGAGCAGGTTGACGAAAAAGTCGTTGGTGAGCGCGCCCGGCCGCTGCGTGAGCACACCGTGGCGGCTTCCGCCGAAGTTGGCGTCAAGCATGCGCATGCCGCCGATGAGCACCGTCATCTCCGGCGCCGTTAACGTCAATAATTGCGCTTTGTCGATCAGCAGCGCCTCGGCGGGCACGCTGGACTTCGCCTTTTGATAGTTGCGAAAACCATCGGCGAAAGGCTCGAGCACGGCGAAGGATTCGACCTCGGTCTGCTCTTGCGAAGCATCCATCCGGCCCGGCGTGAACGGCACTGTTAAATTGTGGCCCGCATTCTTTGCCGCCTGCTCTACCGCCGCGCAGCCGGCCAACACGATCAGGTCAGCCAGCGAAATCTTCTTGCCGGACTTCTGGCCGCGGTTGAACTCGCTCTGGATGCCTGCCAGCGTGTTCAGCACTTTCGCAAGCTGCTCGGGCTGGTTGACTTCCCAATCTTTTTGCGGTGCCAGGCGAATCCGGCTGCCGTTGGCGCCGCCGCGCTTGTCCGAGCCGCGAAAAGTCGAGGCAGACGACCAGGCGGTGTAAACAAGCTGCACGATCGACAAGCCGGAGGCCAGCACCTTGGCCTTGAGCGCAGTGACGTCCCTGTTGGTGACCAACTTGTGATCGACTGCCGGGATCGGGTCTTGCCAGATCAAAACTTCCGCCGGCACTTCCGGACCGAGATAACGGGCGCGCGGGCCCAAGTCGCGATGGGTAAGCTTGAACCAGGCGCGGGCGAAAGCATCAGTGAACTCATCCGGATGCTCATAAAAGCGCCGCGAGATCTTTTCGTAGATCGGGTCGAAACGCAGCGACAGGTCGGTGGTCAGCATGGTGGGCGGATGCTTCTTGTTCGGATCATGCGCGTCAGGTATCACCGCGGGCGCGCCCTTGGCTACCCACTGCCACGCACCAGCCGGACTTTTGGTCAGCTCCCACTCATAGGCGAACAGATTCTCGAAAAAGTTGTTGCCCCATTTCGTCGGCGTGGTGGTCCAGGTAACTTCCGGGCCGCCGGTGATGGTGTCTGCGCCCTTACCGGCGCCATGGCTGCTGAGCCAACCCAGTCCCTGCGCTTCGATGGGCGCGGCCTCCGGCTCGGGACCAACAAGGCTCGCTGATCCGGCGCCGTGAGCTTTACCGAAAGAATGGCCGCCGGCGATAAGCGCCACGGTTTCTTCATCGTTCATTGCCATGCGCCGGAAGGTTTCGCGGATGTCGCGTGCTGCAGCGAGGGGATCGGGATTTCCGTTCGGGCCTTCGGGGTTCACATAAATCAGCCCCATCTGCACGGCGGCAAGGGGATTTTCCAGTTCGCGGTCGCCGGAGTAGCGTTTGTCTTCGAGCCACTTGCCTTCTACACCCCAATAGACCGATTCATCGGGTTCCCAGGCGTCTGCCCGGCCGCCGGCAAAGCCGAAAGTCTTGAAGCCCATGGACTCGAGCGCGACATTGCCGGCGAGGATCATCAGGTCAGCCCAAGAAATCTTGCGGCCGTACTTTTGCTTGATCGGCCACAACAGCCGGCGCGCCTTGTCGAGGTTGGCGTTGTCTGGCCAACTGTTGAGTGGCGCGAAACGTTGCTGGCCGGCGCCGGCGCCGCCGCGGCCGTCGGCGATGCGATAGGTTCCAGCGCTGTGCCAGGCCATGCGGATGAAAAGCCCACCGTAATGGCCGAAGTCTGCCGGCCACCAGTCCTGTGAGTCGGTCATCAGCGCCTCCAAATCTTTTTTCACGGCCTCCAAGTCGAGGCTGTTGAACTCCTGGGCGTAATCGAAATCTTCGCCCATGGGATCGGAGAGCGAAGAATTCTGGCGCAGAATTTTAAGATTGAGTTGGTTGGGCCACCACTCGCGAATGGTCTTGACTTCGCCGGCCGCGGCCGTGTGGTGGAAGGGGCATTTTGATTCTGTTGACATAGATTTACCTCGCGTGAATGATGAGCATTTACCTACTTATCGCGACGGCTGCTCGCGTTAATCAGAAATTTAAGTTACGCACACTAGCGTGATATTTCCAAGACACTATTTGGATAAATGTGATAGGTTATGACTATGAGCCTCGGCCCGCTTCCCTTCACGTTGCGGCAGCTTCAATACGCTGTTGCTGTCGCCGACTCGCTCAGCTTTCGCAAAGCAGCAGAAAGCTGCCACGTCTCGCAGCCGTCTCTGAGCGCGCAGCTCGCGCAGATGGAAGAGGCGCTCGGTGTGCGGCTCTTCGAACGCGACCGGCGGCGGGTGCTCGTCACGGTTGCCGGCCGCAAGATCATCGAGCGTGCTCGCCTCATTCTGCGCGAGACCGTCGACCTGTTGGAGTCCGCGCACCGCTCCGCCGATCCGCTCTCCGGCACGCTACGCATCGGCGTGATTTCGACCCTTTCACCGTACCTTCTGCCGCGCTTGACTGCCGCGTTGCGCGAAACCTACCCGCGCCTCACGGTTCTCTGGGCTGAAGACAAAACCGACTCCCTGATGCAGAGCCTGAAAGCCGGCACGCTCGACGCTACTCTCCTCGCGCTCGAAACCCACATTGGCAATGTTGAGCACGAGATCATCGGATCAGACCCGTTTGTGCTCGCCACGCCGGTGGGGCATCCGCTGGGGGCAAAGGCTTCGCCCGCGCGGGCCGTAGAGTTGAAGGGCGCCAATGTGCTTCTGCTCGACGATGGCCACTGCTTTCGGGAGCAGGCGCTTGCCTTCTGCTCGAATGCAAAAGCTCACGAGCTTGAATTTCGAGCAACCAGCCTCTCGACGCTGGCGCAGATGGTCGCCGGCGGCGCGGGCGTAACGTTGCTGCCCGAGATCGCCGTGGCGACCGAGGCGAAGCGCGCTGAGCTTGCGATCCGTCGCTTTGCGCGGCCAGCACCCAAGCGCACCATTGCGCTCGTGTGGCGCAGCCGCTCGCCGCTTGGCCCGGCGCTTCGGCAGATTGCGGCCACAGCCCGGACCGCCTACAGCCACGCCCCGGCTGCGAGCGTTCGCCGCCGAAGCTCAAGAAAGCCGCAGAGGGCAGGCAAAACCCCCGGCAAAAAATCGCCGCAATGATAATTCGCAAAGAGATTTGTGAAGCCGCCTCGAACGGACTTCAACTGATACACAATAAATTAAGGTAACCCGAATCTGCAAAAAGAACAAATAAAGAATGAAAAGAAGTGATTAAATTCATGCTTGACGAAGACGGGAATGCCGGCCCTTACGAACCTACAGAATCTCCGTCTGCGAAACTTGCAGAAGCGACCTACGAAGCAATCAAAGCGGTTAAAAGGCTTCCGGCGAAATTAAACGGGAATCCATACCGCGTGTGGGTGGCTCTCCCAGTTCACTTCAGATTGAAATAGCGTAAAGTTGGTTGAAATGCGGTGTAAGAAAGGTGTAGTTGATGCAAGACTTGTCTATGCGAGTCGGGACGGGCTTCTCTCCCACCCCGGGCCTCATCACCGAACGTGCAAGTCTGCATGCGGCGGTTCACGGCGGATAATGATATGATACTGGAGTTCTTCGGTTGTGATCATTCCTTCATGAGGCTCTCCCAGATTAACCACAATCATTTCTGTTTATTCGAAGCGAGATACGACTGCACAAATGCTTTCAACTCCGGCCGCGTCAAACCGATTTTGACAGCTTCCTCCATAGCCTTTTCTTCTGCCCAACCTTCTGCGACAACCCGATAGATCATCCAAAATGCAGCAACGCGATTGGCGCTGCCGCAATAAATTAGCATGGGATAGTTCTTTTTGTCCTGTACGGTTTTGATGAACTCCTCAACGTGCTTGGGATCTGGCGCAGCCGTGACTACCGGAATTTGAATGTAACGCATGCCGGCAGCTTCAGTTAATTCGCGATCTTTTTTGAGATCGACGTTTTCCTTATCGGTGCGCAACGTCAGCACAGAGCGATAACCATTGCTTGCGAGCTTGGCAAACGCGGCTGACTTGGGCTGGCCGCCGGTTGCGACATTCTCATTCAAACAAAGCACGCGCGGAACCTCTGACTTGAGCGCCGCTTCAATCTGCACCAGCCTGTTTGCGTTGTTGGAATCTTTCTCTTGCGCGCTCGCTTTAATCACAAACAGAGTGATCAACAGCGGGAAGACGAGTTTTTTCATCGCCGATTCATCCTTTTTGACTTTCACAGTATAAAATGGCCTGGCCGATCATCAAAAGAATTTTCTGGCATTGTAATCCGGCCACGCCTGGAATAAAGACCCAAGAACGGCGAAAATGTTGTATTCGGGAATCGCCAAAGGAAATGTCTGTGGAAGGCGAAAGCGGGCAAAAGAGAGCTCACGTGTGGGTATCACTCGTTGAACCCATCTTTTTTGTTCGATTCGAGGTTTGATGTTGTGTCGAATTACAAGGGAGAACGGCTGGAACAGCGGCATTGCGATCAGACACACGCGCAAGAGATGTTTGAAAAGGTCGAACGATTTCTCGCGAATGGACTTTGGCAAACAGAGTTCTGTCGACAGGTAAGCCTCGGCTATTATCCGTGCCGGTATTGGCTCAACATGCATCATCTGAAAAAACGCTGCCAACTCCTGCGGCCAGAACTCCGGCGATTTCATCCCCTGCGTGTCGCACCAAACCACGCCTTCAATGAACCCGACATCGTTTCGAATACGGGTTCACTGAAGGGATACGATATTTTAGCATCGTTTTTAAAAGATCACGACGGTGCTGATGAAAAACTTCTAGACATCATGGTCGGCTGTCTTCTCCCACTTCACAATCTTCAAATCCAGCACAAAAATCGCATACAGCACCGGCACGAGCAGCAGTGTGATGAACGTGGCCACGGTGAGACCGCCGATTTGCGCGTAGCAGAGCGGCTCCCACAGCGGTCCGCCGTGCGCGGCTAATGGGAACAAAGCGAACACGGTGGCGCCGACGGTGATCATCACTGGCCGCAAGCGCATGATGCCGGCGTCGAGCAGAGACTCGATCAGTGACTCGCCGCGTTCGTGCGCCTCTTCGATGAAATCAAACAGCACGATAACGTGGCTGACGATGACGCCGACGAGGCTCGCGACGCCGAGAAAGCCCATGAAGCCGAACGGCATATCCATAATCCACAGCGCCGCCAATGCGCCGACGATGCCGTAGGGAATGGCGGCGAAGACGAGCAGCGGCTTCACCGCATTCTTGAATTGCACGACCAGCGCCATGAAAATCATCGCGATGGAGATACCCATCACTATTCCCAGTTCACCGAATCCTTTGACTTGTTCTTCATACTCTCCGCCGATTTCCATCTGGTAGCCGGACGGCAGCTTCTTTTCAAATTCTTGCAACTGCGGCAGGGCGGCGTCCAACACTTCCGAAGGGAGCACGCCGGCAACAGAGAAGCACGACACCGTGATGGTGCGAAACTGATTGCGCCGCTGTATTTTTTCGGTCTGCATCGTGTAATTCATCGAAGAAATTTGCCGCAGCGGCACTTTCTGTCCGCTTTGCGAGGAATAAACGTAAAGGTTCTGCAAATCCGCAAGCTGGCTGCGCTCTTCCATGCGCATGCGCGCGATCACCGGAATTTGTTTGTCGCCTTCGCGCAGCTCACCGACTTGATAACCATTCATCGCAATCGCCGATGACACGGCGACGTCGAGATTCGTCACGCCCGCGAGGTTGGCGCGGTCGGGGTCGATCTCCAAATTCACCACGAAGCTTTGCGCGCCCCAGTTGTCTTGCACGCGGTCGGCGAGCGGGAGGGCGCGGAAGATTTCTTTCATTTTTTCCGCTTCGGCGCGCAGCGTGGGAATATCTTCGCCGGAAAGGCGAATCGAAACCGGAATGCCGATGGCGCTGGTCTCGAGCTGCCGCATGTTGACTCGAGCGCCGGCGATTTCAGCAGAGAACGCGGCTTGCAGCGGCTCGACGAGATGATGCGTTGCGTGCTTGTCCTTCAGTTGCACGATGATTTGCGCATAGTTGGTTTGCCGCGGCTCCGGTGAAACCGAAAACCAAAATCTCGGGCCGCCGCCGCCGACAAAAGTCGTGAGCGATTCCAAAAGATCGAGAGGCGCGCCATTTTCCGCGTGTGCTTTGCCGTATTCATCTATTTCCCTTCGCGTGATGGCTTCAACACGCTCGGTCACTTCTCGCGTTGCCGAGAGCGGCGCATCTTCCGGCAGCCAGACGTCGATATAAGAAAAATAGGAAAGGTCTTTGGGCGTGAATTGCGACTTCAGTTGCGATCCGAAAAATCCGCCCAGCGCCAGAAACGCCAGCGAGCCGGCAAAAACTTTCCAGCGATGCGCGATGGCCCAATGCCCAATTTTGTAATACCATCCCGCAAAGCCGCGTTGGCGGCGTTCTGACATCGGCAATTCCTGCTTCTTGCTCGGGCGCAGCAGATAGTATCCAAGCAGCGGAATGAAAGTCATCGAGACCAAACGCGAAGCCACGAGCGAGCACGTCATCACTATCGGCAAGGTCGTGAGAAAACGGCCCATGTCGCCGGTGAGCATGAGGAACGGCAGATAGGCCACGATGTTCGTGATGGTGGCATACAGAATTGCCGTCGCGAGTTTCGTCGGCCCGAGCCACGCGGCGATGATGGGCTTGTGTCCGATGGCGAGATCGCGCTTGATCGCATCACCGGCCACGACCGGATCATCGACGAGCAGACCGAGCGCAATGATCAGTGAAGCGATGGAGACTTGTTGCAAATCGACGCCAAGCACGTACATCATGCCAAAGGTCATTGCCAGCGTCAGCGGAATGGAGAGCGCCATCAGCACGGCGGAGCGCCATTCCCAAAAGCCAACGAGCGCGATGAGCACGACGAGCGCGATGGCTTCGTACAAGCTACTCATGAACAGGTCGATGTTTTCGGCGACTTGCAGCGGCTGGTCGGAGGTGCGCGCGAAAATCAAATCTTCGGGCAAACGATGCTTGACATTGGCGAGCGCTGCGTCGATGGCTGCGCCGAATTTGCCGATCTGCTCGCCGGGCCGCATTTGAATGGCGAGCGTGACGGCGCGCGAGCGCTGCCAGTTGCCTTGCGCGTCGCGCCAGGTGTAAAAATTCATGTAGCGCGGCGGGCTGTCATAGCTGCGATTGATCTCCACCATATCGCGCAAGTAAACCGGCGAACCGTTTGGCGAAGCGGCGACGATCACGCCGCCGATTTCTTTTTCGCTTTTAAATTCACCGGTGGGCGCGATGGCAAGATTTTTTCCTTCATACTCCACCACGCCGCCGGGAAGCGCCGTGTTGCGCGCGCTGAGAATGTCGCGGAGATTGTTGGTTTGCGAACCATACGCTGCCAAGCGTTCCTGGGAATACGCGAGGTAAATGGCTTCGTCCAGCACGCCGGCGCGATCGACTTTGGAAGCCTGCGGAACAGTTTGTATAGTGCGCTTGATCAGCTCGGTGAATTCATTCAGCTCGCGATAGGTATATTTATCGCCGGCAGCTTCGGCAAATTTCTTTTCAGTCTCTTCGAGGTTGCGAATGACGATCGGCGGCCAGCCGTCCGGATGCAGCTCCGCAATGCGCAGATGGTCTTTGATGTAATGCTGAATGTAGGCGTGCATCTTCGCGTCGTCATAATCCGAGATGCCATCGACGCCGAGGAAACCCGATCCTTCGATGAGACGCGGATCGCGAAGGACGCCTTCGTTTTGCGCTAAACGAACGAAAGCTTCGAAGCGGCGCTTCGCCAAGTCCTGCTCGACCGAGGGCGGAAACCAATAGATGATCGCCATGCGTTCGTTGGCGCCGTTGGTGTAAAACGGTGCGCGGGCTTGTTCGAGCGCGCGTTGTACCGCTTTGGCACGCAACGAAATTTCCACTTCGCCGATCTTCGGGCTGGCGACGGTGAGCATGAGCGCCGCCGTACTGCCGAAATCTTTGATGAAGTTGATCGGCTGCACGCCGTCCGGCAACGAGGCTTGGAGATCGTCGAGCTTGAGCTTGATGTCGTCGAATTGCTTGCCGGTCTCTTCGATATTGTCTTGCAACGTGACGTAGACGAATGAAACGCCGACGCGCGTGGTCGATTCGATTCTTTTAACGGTGATATTCTCAGCCATCTTCTCTTCAATCTTGCGCGTGACGAGCTGCTCGACTTTCTCGGTCGCCACGCCGGGCCACGAGCAAATCGCCACCGCAACGCGCACCGGAATATCCGGATCTTTGCGCTGCGGCATTTTGAAATACCCAAAAATTCCCCACACCACCGTTGCCACCAGCACCATCCACGAGATGTGGCGGTTCTCGGTGAAGAAGCGCGCGGTGTTGTGGGTGTTTTGGATGAACCAGTTGTCAGATTTGTGAGCCATTTTGTTTTCTCTCTTTCTCGAATTTATTTATTTTCGGAATTTCGACCCTTGACATTGAGTATCAAAATTGGTACACTGCATTCAAATAAAGGATCACCTACGATTACAGGTCGTTTTTTATCGAACCGATTCCGGAAGGGAACCTGTTCGAGAATGGCTGCGAAGCCTGCCACGAGCTGAAGAGAAGGTCATTGGCGAAGACATCAAGACTGTGCAGTTTGGCTGGCCATTGGGAATGCCTCTGGTTCGAAAAATCGAAACCGGGCTTTGGGAAATTCGATCCGATTTGGACAATCGGATTGCTCGTGTGCTCTTTACGGTTCATCAGAACGTTATGGTGCTCTTGCACGGCTTTATCAAGAAATCTCAAAAAATGCCGCCGACTGATCTGAGCCTTGCAAGAAAGCGATTGTCAACTCTCAGGAGAAATCAATGAGCAAAAAAAACCTCGGCAGCAATTTTGACAAGTTTCTTGAAGAAGAAGGCTTGCTCGCAGAAGCTGAAGCCGTAGCCGTAAAACGAGTCATTGCTTTTCAGCTCGCCCAAATCATGAAAAGTCACAACATTTCCAAAGCCACGCTGGCGAAGCGTATGCAAACCAGCCGCGCAGCGCTCGATCGTTTGCTCGATCCTCAAAATGGCTCTGTCACTTTGCATACTTTAGAACGTGCTGCCGCAGTATTGGGAAAACGTCTAAAAATTCAGCTTGTTTGATTTTCTTCAAGGAAAACTGAATAAAAGTACGTTACGGAATAATCCTCACTTCCTGCGAATCCACCACCAGCGTCGCGCCTCTGACGATCACTTTTTCCCCGCCTTGCAATCCTGCATTCACTGAAATCGAGTTTCCGACCACGTCTCCCAAATTTATTTTTCTCTCTCGCGCGGTGGATTTGCCATTTGATTCTTCCACGACAAAAACCGCGTAGCCTTTCGGATCATGGCGCGGGCGCACGATCGCATTCAGCGGCAATAACAGGACCGACGGAGACGATGCTTGCGCTGCAATTTTCAGTGCGGCGATCATGCCGGCTTTGAGGCGATTGTCCGGATTCGGAATCGTGCACTCCACCTCGAAGACACGGCTATTCGGATCAGCCGAAGGCGCGATGCGCGTGACGCGCCCGCGAAATTCCACGCCGGGAATGGCTTCGGTGGTGACGGTTTGAAAGTCGCCCATTTTCATTTGGCCGACGATCATGTCCGGCACGCCGAAGACGGCTTTGACGGCGCGCGTGTCAGCGAGTACGAATCCGGGCATGCCGAGGGCAGCCAACGTTCCCACTTCGACGTTTCTGCGCAACACGAAGCCGTCCATTGGTGCTTGCAACGCGCAATCTCGCAGCGCTTGCGCCGCTTGATCGTAGCGCGCTTGCGCAGAAGTGTAGCCGGCGTAAGCTGCGTCATAATCCGCTTTGGAAACGGATTGATTTTCGAACAGCTTGGCAGCGCGATCGAAATCCGACTTGGCTTTAGTGAGCGCCGCTTGCGCCTCGGCGACGCGGTCGCGATATTCATTGGCCCGTACACGGGCCATTACCGTTCCTTTCTTGATGAAATCGCCTTCCTGCACGTTGCGCCGCCGGCCATCAACTCCGGTCACTTGAAAGATCTCTTCGACATAGCCGCTGGCTTTGAACGCGAGATCAACCTGCACTTGATGTTGGCGGAGTAACGCAGGCCATTCTCACCTGCCGTGTTCGCAACCGTCCACACCGTCACGGGTGTCGGCTGCGCGATGCGCTCTTCATGCTTGCTGCAAGCAGCTAACGTCATGGCCGCAACGCAAATAAGATTGAGAACCTTCGAAGCTCTCATGATTGTTTTCTCCAAATGCTGATGAAATGCCTTCACTAATTTCAAGTCAAATGACATGATCAATATAACGAATGATTGGGTGCAGCGTCATGCACCGAAAGGTGTAATTACGAGGCAATTGTCAATGGCCATTCGCTGTGAACATTTTGAGCTTACAACTCCGCAGCGGCGCGGCGGCTCAAGCCGGAAAGATTCATTTCCAAACGGCGCCGAAAAATCGGAGAGAGGCCGATCGTCCGAAGAACGATATTTCTCATGAATCGCTTCGGCGCGCTTTTCATGGTCGCCATCTCGGTCAATCGTTCGGTGAGTTGCAGCACTTGCTTGGCCGCCGGCCGCCGCAACGTTTCATACTTATCGAGGTGGCTCTCGTCTTTGCGCTTCGAAATCACCTCGCTTAAAATGCGTCCGAGCACGCAAGCATCCACCAGACCCGTGTTCATGCCTTGCCCGCCGGCCGGACTATGCACGTGCGCGGCATCACCCATGAGCAGAAAACGCCCGCGACGGTATTGATCGGCCACCCGATGATGCAAACGGAAGCGGGAGCCCCAATGCACATACAGAACTTTTGCGGTGCCGTGTGTCGGACCGCGTTCGTCGAGCAGCGCTTGAATGTCGGCTAACCCTGGTTCCTGCGGAGCGTTGTCGAGCGTGGCGACGATACGATATCTGCCGCCAGGTAACGGCGCAACGACGACCAAACCTGCCGGCGAAAAAAACAGCATTACCTCGTCACGACCGTGATCCCAATTCATATCCACGTCGGCAAGAACAAAAGACTCTTCGTAAGTGTCGCCGGTAAATCCAATCCCCGCCGTTTGCCGCACCAAACTGTGCATGCCGTCGGCGCCGATCACATACCGCGCGTGAATCGTCTGTCTGCCCTCGCTCGAGACGATGGTCGCTTGCACCCCCTCTGCTGTTTCGATCAACGATTCCACAGCACAGCCCCAGCGCACGGCGCCTTTGGCCTCTGCAAGTCCAGCGGCCAAAATTTTCTCCGTCTTATCCTGCGTCAGCATCAGCAGGCAGTTGTATGCCGTTGGGAGCTTGTCAAAGCGCAGCCGCACCAAAACCCGATCGCGATCACGGATGCTGAATTTGGCAAGCTTGAGGCCCTGGTTCGCGAGCCGCTCAGATACGCCGAGCTGCTCCAACACTTCCAGCGTGTGAGAATGAATCACCGCAGCGCGCGAAGTGTTCTGGCCTGTCGCAAGTTTGTCCACAATCACCGGCGTTATGCCGGAGCGCATGAGCATCGTCGCCAGCGCCAGTCCGGTTGGGCCTGCGCCGACGATCAGCACGTCGGTGCTTTTTCCATTTACAGAAAAATTGTTTGCCATAACAAGTCTCTCCTTGCGGTTAAGGTGATGAAGTGCATTATCGTTCGTAGTAATGCCTTTAGGCATCGAGTTTCGAAAGCTAAATCATATTTCAATTGTAACGAGCTTTTGCGTTCACACGGCGCCTTTGTGCCTGAAGGCGCTACTACAAACTTTTACTACAAACGAATCCCCGCCTTGCGATAAAACTCCTCCAGCCGGTTGAAGTACGCTTGCCGCTCTGGTTCCGTTCTGAAGAAATGAAACTGCCCGACGGCGCGCTCGACGTTCATGAGATCGAGCATGAAATCATACACTGCGCTTGCCGCAGCTTGCTCCGAGATCAACGCGGAGTTTTGCGCGTCGATCAGCGTGATGATGGACACCGCGCCGCTGCGATATGCATCGGTCACCAATTCCAAATTTTTGCGCGCGGCTTCGGCAGCGGTGCGTGCTTGCTCGATGCCCGCGTGCGAAGCGCCGGCAACGTGCATCGCGGAACGAATGCGTTGGCTGATCGCCAACTGCGCCGCGTCGCGTTCCAACGCCAGCCGATCCAACTCCACGCGCGCCTGCTCGTTTTCAGCAATCCGATTCAAACCCGTGAACAGCGGCAGCGCGAGTTGCACCCCGACGTTCCAATTCAAATCTTGCGCAGAAGGAAAAGACAGTGGAATCGAGGGCGGAGGCTGAAATCCTTCCGAGCCGGCGCCGCTGCGCGAGAAGACGTTGCTCACTTTCGCCTGCAAGGCAACGGTCGGCATCCAAAACGCACGGCTCGTTGCAGTTTTTGCGCGCCGTTGTGCCGCGATGGCGGCGTCGAGTTGCCGCAATTCCGGCGCGGCATTCACGCCTTCTTGCACCATGAAATCGCGGAAAACACCGAAGGTGCGCGGGTTATCGAGATAAGCAAAAATCTTTTTATCACCGGTGAGGAGAATCGGGTCATCAATCGCGGTTTCTTCCGTTGCAAATTGCTCTTCGAGCGGCCGGTTCAACACGCGATTCATTTCTATTTTGACCACTTCGACTTGCGCGTCGGCGTCGATGAGATTCTTACGGCTCGTCGCCACTTCACTTTCCCAGCGATAAACATCCGAGCGGCCCGAAGCGCCAACGCTTTCGCGCAAGCGCGCGAGTTCGAGATTTGACACAGTGAGTTTCAGATTGCCACGTTGAATGCGCGACAACGCCTTTGCGCGCAATACGTTCAAATATGCCGTCGCCGCCTCCAAAGCAATGTCAAGCTCAACGCTACGGCGATCATCTTCGCGCGCAGCTTGCAAATGCTTTTGAATGGAAAAATTCGCGTGCGCCGATTCGGAGTAAAGCACTTGTGAAAAAGTGAGCGCGCCGTCGATTTGACGTTCGGCTTGTTGCCCGAAGCTCGCCTCGGCAGTTTCTTTTTTGATCAAGACTCCCGTTGCCGAAGCCTCAACTTGCGGCAATAAATTCGCGCGCGCCTTCTTCACTTCATACTTGCCGGATTCAACTTCTTTGTTGGCGACTCTCAAATCGAGATTCACGCGCACGGCTTCGCGTGCGCTCGTTGCCAGTGAAAGCGTTCGTCCGGTTTTTATTTCTTCTTGATTGAGCAATTCTGCTTCGGTCAACGCTTTCCAGTTGGGATAAAAATCAATCGCGGCCGCGGTGGCCATATTGATGATGAGCTGCGGCGCAGTCGAAAAATCCACCGGAATGCTGCCCGCCTCTTCGCCGCGGAGAATACGCTGCATGTTGCTTGCGATTCGCCGCGCGCGCCGCGTGACATCATCAGTCGGCGCATAAGAGGCCAGCACGCCCTTTTCCACTTCGGCTTTGCCAAGATATGAAAAGCTGGGCAACCGTCGTTGATTGATACCAGCCACGAGTATATCGAACTCCTTCTCGGGAATTTGGAGCAAAGGTGAAATGTAGACCGCATCCGCGTCAGCGGGAAGAGCTTGCAAGGCAGTTGCTGCGGAAGTCGTCACCGGCACAAATTCTAATCGCGCGCCTAACGCTTGCACTTCTTGCTGCGCGCGCTCGCGCAATTGCGGAATCGCAGTAAGTATGCCGGGGTTGTGCAAAACCACGAGCTTCTTGAACGGAACGACTTCTTGAAACGCTTTGATGGTGCGCGTGACGGAATAAGCCTCGTCGAGATAGTTGAGGTTCTTCACGCCGCTGGCGCCGTCTTTCGTCGGAAAATTTTGCAACTTCGCATCGATCACGGCACCGGCAATTACCGGTTTCGGCAAATTCTTGCGCAGCGCGATTTCATTCGAACTGATCGGGCCGAGCGCCAGAATAAACTCCACGTCCTTGTCGGCGAGCAGGCGATCCACCGCAGCTTTGACGCCGGCGGCGGTCCAATCCCCTTCCAGCGTATTTTCCGGCGTGAAACGCACGTCGTATTCACTGTTGAAAAACTCGGTGATCTGCTTTTGAAATTCTCGCTGCCTCACCGCGTTGCGCTCCGAGGGCCCGTCGAGAATGACACCGACGTGGATCGTGGGATTCTGCGCCGCTGCCGGTATGATGAAGCAGAAAACGGTCAGCAATATGGTGAGAGATTTGAATGTCGAGGTCATATTTTTTCTCCGTTCTATTGACCGAAAAATGTATGGTAAAAAAATTTTATAGCGTGTCTTTGTTTTGATAGAAGCTCCATTTTTCTGTCATACAACTTTCTGTCAGCGCTTCTATTCTTTCAACCTATTCTTGTTTATTTTCCGCTTCAACGCGATGCACATCGATCAACGTGAGGCCGAGATCGCGCACTTTCGCGAGCAGGCCGTGCAGCGCAGCTTGATCTGCCACGACGCCGGAAATGGTTGTCACGCCATTCTCGAACGCCAAAGTCATATCATCAAACCAAGCGGACCAGTTTGAATCCAGGCGGCCTTGCACGCGGATTTGGTAAACTTCCTGTGTGTAATTCTGCTTCATAGTAATTCTCACTAAATGAATCGGCATCTTCCAAAAGTTCACGCGCAAAATATACAAAACGGGCGGGTGTAGCGTCATGCACCGAAAGGTGTATTTTGCGCATGAAATGCCCCGTCGTCCAATCCCTCACTTCGTTGTCGGCGGAAACTCCGCAAGAACTTTGGCAATGACTTCATCGAGTTTGCGCTTGCGCGTTTCGAGGGAAGCATGCGGATCAATCGTGCCTGCTGCAAAGCCGCGCCACACCAACTGCCTGGACTCGGCTGCGATGATGTCGAGTATCAACGTTCCTTCTTGGTATTGATGAACCTCGACGCCGCGGCCGCCATACCAACGGCCATAACGTCCGTAGCCATAGCCCCAATCCGTGACGTTGATCTTGTCTTGCGCGCCGACATGATACAGAACCAAGAAGTCCGGACTATCGGTGTTTGTCGCATATCCTTTGGCGGCCAAGTAACGGTCAACGGATTCTTTGATGCGTTTATCCATCAAGCTGTTGCGCTGCAGAGCGGCTTGCACGCTGCCCGTTGCGTTGGTTGGCGCCGACATCCAGCTATAAGTTTTCAGCGCCTCGAAGTTGGCGTCCGTGTCATAGTCATGCTTGATGTTCACGGGAGAACAGCCGAGGGCCAGCGCCAAAGCAACAAGCGTCAAAAACAGAACTGCAGTTTTCATAAAACTTCCTTTCATGTGAGAGGTTATGAAGCCGGATTCGTGTAGTGCGTGTACACATCCGGCTTCGCGTGAATGATTGAATCAATTAACGGGGTCAAGATACGAGATGAACAGGTGTAGCGTCATGCACCGAAGGGTGTAATTTTAAGATCGCCTTTCGGTTACAATTTTTAACCGCTGCCAAACCAGCATTAGCAGTGAAGAATAAACCAAAAAAACGAGGCTGTACCACTTCGGGAAAATCAAGATGTAGTCCGTACTCTGCGAGAGCCAAGTTTGGACGTGCAATGGCACGCTCACCCAAAAGTACGCGCCGGTCACCGCGGTAATTCCTTTCTCAAACCGGTTTCGAAAAACGATATGCTTCCAAGCCGTCAAGATGCCGATGGCGCCGGCCAACATGGGGAGAGCAAATACGACATCGAATGTTGCCGTGTAAATGTGTTCGATGAGCAACTCGGCGCCAATGAACAAACGCGTGACATGCAGATACACGCCGACGCCCAACGTGATCAACACCGCCGGTTTTGCCATACGGCTGAACGCTGCTGCGATGGCCGACAGGATAGACGGCTTGTGTGAGTAAAGCCCATACAGAGTTTCTTGTGCCTTCATCATAGTTTTTCTTTGATAGATTTTGAAGCCGAACTCGCGCGCGGTGGTTTATCAAATCGTAAGCGCAAGTTCGGCCTCGTGCCGTTGATTGAAGCAATTGACGAGATCAAGATACGCAACGGAAGGGTGTAGCGGCTTGCGCCGAAGGGTGTAATTTGCGCGTGTACTGCGATTCTTTTGGGATCTATACTGCTGCACAAGCCGCATGCCTCTCTCAAGCCTTGCGTCGCGCAGCGCCGGCCAACAAACGCTCCGTGTTTATGACTGCCCGCAAGTGCTCGTCCTCGCAATTGAATCGGCTTCATCAAAGGCCTCGACTTTGAAGCGAAAGAACTTGCCCTGCAAAAAAGCGGCGAGGAGGAATACGCCGGCTTCATCGCATTGGGTGAGGTTGTTCATGCTTGTTGAAACGCCGCTTCCACAATGGGCGCAGAAGTTTTGCGAAACTCTCTCACCAATTCGCGGGAGAGCAGCACGCCGAACATCACAAATGGAATCGCCGTTGTTGCGCCGATGTCGTAGGAGGCATGAACGATCGTTTTGATGAGGTGGTGCATCTCGCCGACTGCGACCAGCGCAAAAAAAACATGGCTGCGAGCCGCGACCGGCCACCCTTCAACAGGCCGCACACGATCAAATTGATCAGGCTGAATGAGAATGTGACCAGCAACACGGTGCCATAATCTGGATTGCTGAATAAAGAGTAGTAGCTTTCGGCAAAGCCTTTCAGCTCATCAACCTCGTCGAGGCCGAAGAGAAGCTGCTCACACATGTGAATCGGCCCGATGACCGCGGTCCAGCCAAACCAGCGTTTGATGGCTTGCATAATGAGTCTTCTTTCAATTTGTGGGGTTTGCGCCGCCGAGCTTGCACGCGATGCGAGTTCAACTCGGCGACGCGTTGCAGAACGAATCAATTTACATGATCAATATACGCCGACAGGGGTGTAGCAGCATGAGCCGAGGGGTGGATTTTGGAGGTGAATCGGGAGGGGAAATCGGAGATGGAGAATTTAAATTAGCATCAAGACTTCCTCAATGCTTGAAAATTTTACGCCAAATTTTAGCCAAGCTGAAAACTGCAGCCCCAGGCGGCTCCAACGGATAGATTAACGCCAACGGATAAAGCTTTTTGTCTTTTCGTCCGTTGGTCTTAATCTATCCGTTGGTGATAAGAATTTGGAATTTTATTCTACCTTTGACGTCCTAATCCACATAATGTGTTTATCCAGCCAAAAGTCCAAGCTCCCTCCCCTTTGCCACGGCCTGCGTGCGGTTATGTACATCAAGCTTCGCGTAGATGTTGTTGACGTGCCGTTTCACCGTGCTGGTCGCCACAAAAAGCTTGCGGGCGATTTCGGGATTGGATAAGCCGTTGGCAATGAGTTTCAAGACTTCCAATTCACGTTCGCTGAGCGGATCGACCAAATAGGAAGCCGGCAATGCGGCTGAGGTTTTATGAGTTTGAATCGCTGCCGACACCAACTCCGATGGAAATGCAGCGAGCAATTTCATTGCGTAATTCTGCAAAACGCGGCTCGATTCGGCTTGACTCGCTTTCTGCTGATCTCGCATGAATTGCCGCAGCAACTCCACCATCGGCGCGCCTTCATCTACAAACGTGCGGAGGTAGCCTTCCGGCTCGGCGAGATTGAGAGCGCGTTCGAGAGCATATGTGGCCTGCTGTGTCTGTCCAAGGTTTTTATGTGCAAGAGCCTGTAGCACTGAAACCTCCACTAAACATCGCCTCCTTCCATCGGCCTCGAGCGTGCGTTGAAGCCGTCTAAGCAAGGTGATCGCCTCATCGTACCGCGCTTGCGCAAAGAGCACGCGAACGAAAGTGAGATACTCGATCTCGCGGCCAAAAGAGAAATCCGCATCGCTTGCCAAATGACTCACCTCTGCCCAACGCGCGGCGGCAACGAGATCTTTCTCCCACAAGCACAGTTGCGCATGAAGTGCTCGCATCTGCTGGATTGTGGTCTTATTACGATGCTTTTGGGCCAGTGTCTGTTGGTGAGCAATGAGATTCAGAGCTTCTTTTTTGTCTCCGCGCTTATAAAGCATCCGCACCAACGCCCGCAATCCTTCTGAGATGAGCACCCAACTTCTTTTGCTGCGTTGATCGATATCGACGCATACGCGCAGATGGGCCTCGGCAGCGGCCGCGTTGTTCCGTTCGTCCTCGAGATCACAAAGAATGCTGTGTGCCATCAGCGCGGCCCGGGGAAATTCCCGGCTCTTGGGCGACACGGCGTGATGCAGAATCGTCGTGGCGTCCTGCAGCCGGCCCTGGGCAGCATGCACAAATCCCAACCACGCGCACGAACCCAAATAAGTGATGTCGTCGCCGGCCTCCTCGCTGGCAAGGAGGGCTTTCTCAAAACCTTCTTGCGCCTCAGCGATGAATCCTTTCAGCAGTGAGCCAAGCGCCAAAACCATGCGACTCTGTGCCTGTTCCCGGGCATTGTCGGGATGCGCAAGGGCAACAGCTTGTTGAGCGGACTCCAATACTCCGGCGGCATTTCCGCGAAAATATGCCAAGAAGGCGCGCGCCGTCCATACCGCGCAAAGTTTTTGATCGTGCGGGTCACGCTGCCAAGCCTGTTCCGCCTTTTGCAAGTACGGTTCGCAGGAATCATAATTTGCAGTGTGAATCGCCAGATAGGCGGACCAAAGACAGAGATTCGGCCGCTTTTCAAAAGCCTGATCGGGAAGAAATTTGATCCAGTTCAACAAACTGCCTTGCTGCCAGCGCGCCAGCATTTTCAACGCCACGGTTTCGATCAAGCCCGCGGCGCGATCCCAATCTTTGGCGGCAATCGCGTGTTCGATGGCTTCTTCCATCAAATCGTTGCTCTCGAACCAAATGCTGGCGCGGTAATGCAACTCCGCGACGGCTTCCGGTTGGGATTGTTGCAGCCGGAAACGCAGCAACTCGGCAAACAAATGGTGATAGCGATACCATTGCCGCTTATCGTCGAGAGGAATAATGAAGAGATTAGCGCGCTCGAGATGCTCGAGCATGGCCTGTGCATTGCGGATTTGAGATTGCGGATTGCGGTTTTCATTTTCAGCCTCCGCAATTTGCCATCCGAAATCCGCATTCAAAACCGTGCTGCACAGCGGACCGCACAAGCGCTCGAGAATCGAAGTTTGCAGCAGAAAATTTTGAATGTACTCGGGCTGGCGCCGGAAGACTTCTTCGATGAGATAATCCAAAATGTAGCGGTCGTCGCCGGTGAAAGCTTGAATGAAAGCGGAAACATCGTCGCGGCCATGCATTGACAGTGCGGCGAGTTGCAAGCCGGCAATCCAGCCTTCGGTGCGATGATCCAACGCTGCAACGTCTTTTTCCGCGATGCCAATTTTCATGACTTCATTGAGAAAAGCGGTTGATTCGGCGAGCGTGAAACGCAAGTCTTGCGCGCGCAATTCCGTCATCTCGCGCCGGGCGCGCAAACGCGCCAGCGGCAGCGCGGGATCGGCGCGGCTGGTGATGATCACGTGCATGTTGCGCGGCAGATGCTCGAGCAAAAACGCAAGGGCGTCGTGAATCGGTGATGATTCTATGACGTGATAATCGTCGAGCACAAGCGCAAAAACATCGGGAAAGGCAGCAATTTCGTTGACCAGGCTGGTGAGTATCGTTTCGAAGGTTGGCGGTTGGGGAGAATTTAGCAAATCCCGGGTATTCTTTCCGAGATCGCTGCGCAGCATTTGCAACGCCGCCGCGACGTACGTCCAAAAGCGCACTGCATCGTTATCATCCTTATCCAGCGAGACCCAGGTGACGCAGCGCGGGCTGGCGGGAATCCATTCACCCAACAAAGTGGTTTTTCCGAATCCGGCGGGCGCGGAGATGAGCGTGAGCTGGCGCTGCAAACCCTCATTGAGGCGTTCGGTCAAACGCGGGCGCCGCACCAGGTCAGAACGGGCCGGCGGTAGAAAAAATTTGGTGGTGAGTAAGGCGGGTGGTGAGATGGTTTCGCTCATACGCTGGCGACTTTTGTGTTTTATTCGCTCTCGCCGAGTATCCTCAGCTCCTTCCCCTTCGCCACCGCCTGCGTGCGGTTATGTACATCAAGTTTCGCGTAGATGTTGTTGATGTGCCGTTTCACCGTGCTGGTGGCTATAAAAAGCTTGCGGCCGATCTCCTGGTTGGAGAAGCCTTCGGCCACAAGCCTCAAAATTTCCAATTCGCGCTCGCTCAACGGATCGACGAGATAAGAGGCCGGCAAGCCTGTTGCGGTTTTATGGGTCTGAATCGCCGCCGGCACCTGCTCCGGTGGAAATTCGGCGAGCAGCTTGATCGCATAGCTCTGCAAGAGCTGGTTGGCGCCGGGAGAATTTCCTTTTTGCTGCGCTCTGAGAAATTGCCGCAGCAATTCCGCCATGGGCGCGCCCTCCTCCACAAACACGCGCACAAAGCCTTCAGGTTCAGCCAGCGCCAGCGCTTTGGCAAGACAACTGCAAGCCGGTTCCACTTGGCGCTGCGCGTGCAGGGCAAGCGCCTCGAGCGTGAGGCATTCCACCACGCTGCTCATTCTGCCATCGGTTTCCGCGGCTTGTCGCAAGCGTTGCAACAAACTCACAGCCGCCGCATATTCGTCCTGGCTGAACAGGCAGCGCGCCTGCGTGAGATACTCAACCTCAAGGCCTTCATGAATATCGTTATCATCCCGCACCTTGCATTGCGCGAGCCATTTTTCCACCGCGATTAAATTCCCCTGCGCCAATGCAAAACGAGCAAGATAGGCGCGCGCTTCGCGAACAATGCGGTGATTGCCGGCTTGCTCGCCAAGTTCGATGGCGCGATTCATCTCCGCAACCGCGGATTCCATTTCGCCGGTTAGTGCGAGCGTCCGGCTATTTTCAACGTGAAGCCACGGCCACTTTTTTCCGAAGCCCGTTTGCCGATCAATCTCCAAAGCGCTAGCCAGATAGCGCCGCGACGCTTCCAAATCATTCCATGCGCGGTGAATCACGCCCATGCCGATATTGGCGCGAATCGCCTGATTGTGAAAACGATTGTCATGGCGCCGGAGCACGTCTTGATAAGTTTTAACGGCATCGCACAGTTTTCCTTGCAGCATTTGCACGTAGCCCAATTCTTCCGTCGCCGCCAGCTCGATGCTGAGATCGCCGGTTTCCCGACTGTTGGCGCATGCGGCGAGCAGCGCCGTTGTTGCCTCAGCAACTTTGCCGGCCAAGCTATAACCACCGCCCAAGAGCAAATAGGCGATGCCGCGATTGAAGCGATCATCCTCGGCAAGATCACGCAGCGCGCTTTGCGCGAGCGCAATCGTTTCTTGCGCCTGCGCCTTGAAATAAACCTCCATGCCGCGAATCACGTGAATCTGCGCCAGCTTGTGCGTGTTGGCCTGCGATTGCCATGCCCGCTCGGCCAAGCGCAACGGTTGCTCATATTCTTCGCGCCGGTCGGAGATCAACAAAGCCCACGCATACCAGAAACAAAGATCGGGCTTGGTTTGCAATTCGCTTTCCGGCAGTTTCTCCAGCCAAACCTGCAATGTGGCGTACCGGCCTTGTCTAAACATCGGCATCAGCATCAAGCGCTCGATCATGTCTGCGGCTCGTGACCACTCTTCCGCGGCCAGCGCGTGATCAATCGCCTGGGAGAACAAACCGTTTTGCTCGTGCCAAAGGCTCGCGCGCAAGTGCAACTCTCGCCTCGTCCCGCTTTTTTGCTGTTGCAAACGGAACCGCAGCAGATCGGCAAACAGATGATGATAACGATACCATTGCCGCTTGTCGTCCAGCGGGACGATGAAAAGATTGGCGCGCTCGAGATGCTCGAGCATGGCCTGTGAATTGCGGATTTCGGATTGTTGATTGCGGGTTCCATTTTCTTCATCCGCAATCTGCCATCCCCAATCCGCATTCAGAACCGCGTCGCACAGCGGACCGCACAGCCGCTCGAGAATCGAAGTTTGCAGTAGAAAGTCTTGAATAGGCTCCGGTTGGCGGCGAAAGACTTCTTCGATGAGATAATCCAAAATATAGCGGTCGTCGCCGGTGAAAGCCTTGATGAAAGCGGAAACGTCGTCGCGGCCTTGCAGCGACAGTGCGGCCAATTGCAAGCCGGCGATCCAGCCCTCGGTGCGATGATCCAATGCGGCAATGTCTTTTTCCGCGAGGCCAATCTTCATGATCTCATTGAGAAAGGTGGTCGATTCGGCAAGCGTAAAACGCAAATCGTGGGCGCGCAATTCCATCATCTCGCGCCGGGCGCGCAAACGCGGCAGCGGCAACGGCGGGTCAGCGCGGCTGGTGATGATCACATGCATGTTGCGCGGCAAGTGTTCGAACAACAACGCAAGGCCCGCATGAATCGGTTGGGCTTCGATGAGATGATAATCATCGAGCACAAGCGCAAAAGCTTCGGGGAATGCGTTGATCTCATTGGCCAAGCTGGTAAGTATGATCTCAAATGTGGGCGGGTGCGGAGAATTGAGCAAAGCCTGCGTCTTTTTGCCCAGATCGTTGCGCAGCAATTGCAGGCTGGCGATAACGTAGCTCCAGAAGCGCATTGCATCGTTGTCGCCTTTATCCAGCGAGACCCACGTGACACAGCGCGGGCTGGCGGGAATCCATTCACCCAACAGAGTAGTTTTGCCAAATCCGGCAGGCGCGGAGATAAGCGTAAGCTTGAGTTGGAGATTCTGATTCAGCCGTTCGGTTAAACGAGAACGTCGAACCAAATCCGTGCGCGCCGCTGGGAGAAAGAGCTTGGTGGTGAGCAAAGCGGTGGAAGAAAGCGACTCGTGTTCGTAGTTTTGACTCATAAAACAATGGAGGCAATCCAAGCCCGAGAAGGGTTAAATGAGTTTCATGAGTATGGTCGGCTTAGGACTCATGATAAACGATGCCCCGCCATTCGGGATACGTCCAGGTGGAGGTGCCCCAGTCGATGAGCGAACGGCAATGAGGAATTTCAGTCATACGGGATAGCCTTTTTGAGTGCAGGCATTCTACATCTTTGCGCGCATACTTGCAAGCAAAAAAGTTTGTTGCGGCTCACGCGGACTATCAACTTCTCACCATTCCTACAACGGTTTTGGGAGTTCTTCTTAGTCGTTTCCCACTGCAAGATATCTGCATGGCGACCCAAATCCGAACTCATTTCATCTCTCTGGTCAAGCTAAAACGAACTGCGCGGCATGGATGCCAGCCGGTGCAAAGACCGCATGCTCGTTCTGCTCTTTGTCAAAGAATTCGCAATCAATCGCCGGCGACCGGCATGCTTCGATTTCTATGTCACGAAGATCGAAAAACAGCTTGGATTTGCGCTAATGCTTTATCTCAAAACCGCCAGTTTTTTAGACAAAGTCGTTATGTTGCCATCCACAGAAGTTGCCGTGAGCCGGTAAAAATAGATACCGCTGGCAACGTGCGCGCTTTTGCCGTCGCGACCATTCCATTCCACGAAGTATTCGCCCGCTTCTTTCACGCCGACATCAAATGTTGCCACGACCCGACCCGCAAGATCATGAATCATCAGTTCTACTTGTGCAGTTGAGGGCAATTGATACTTGATCGTCGTTGCCGAATTGACGACGGCGCCGTTCACGGCGAATGGGTTGGGATAATTTTGCTGCAACTCAAACGTGCGCGGCGCGCTCGCAGCTTGCTCATCAACAGCCGTCGCATGGCTCACACGAACGTGCACTGGCAGCGTGAGATTGCCGCCGTTGCTGGTGATGATGATCTGCCCTTCGTATTCGCCTTCCGCGAGGCCTTGGGTATCGAACGTGACATTGATCGTATGCGCGCCGCCCGCTGCAATCGCGCCAATCGCGGGATTCACCGCGAGTCGGCTTGTGCCGTTCGGATGAATCGTCAAGAGGCGAATCGTTTCTCCGGTCGCGCCTTGATTGTCCGTCACTGTGAGCTTCGCCGTGAAATTTCCCGCGCGGCTGTAAGCGTGCGTCGCGATTTTCAAATTGCTCGAAGCGCCGTCGCCGAAGTCCCAGGCGTATTGCGTGATCTGCCCGTCGGGATCAAAAGATTGCGAGGCATCGAACGTGATCGCTTCGTTCACATTTGCCACCGACTTCGAGGTTTGCGCGCGCGCGACCGGAGGTTGATTGTTGCCGCCGCTCTTCGTGCCGAATGCGCGAATGAGATAGGCGCCGTTCTCAAAACCTGTCACTGCGCCAATCGGATCATAATCGCCCGAAACCCAATTGTAGTGAAAGCTGCGCTGCGGCGTTTGCGCGTTTCGGTCCGCGCCCGCGGGATATTCAATCGCTTCGTGCGCGCCGATTTCGATATAAAAAGTGTCGCTGGCCTTGAAAGTGATGGGATTGGTAAGCGTGATCGTGAACCATCCTCCGTTCGGCGCAATGGGCATGCTCACGTCGCCGCGCACGATATCGAGAAGCTGATCGTCCATCACCGCAATTTCAATGGTGTTTTCATTCAACGCTTCCGAACGCATGTAGAGATAAAAACCTTCGAGCAAAAAATCTTGCGCGAGATCGAATTGATTCATCCAATAGAACATATCGGAGCTGTTCGGGCCTTCGCCGATGAAATTATCGGGCGCCTCGTTGCCGTCGTCGAGCACGAACAC
>QEVD01000692.1 GCA_003576975.1 Candidatus Zhuqueibacterota bacterium | reverse complement strand
CGTGTGGGAGGCGCAGCAAATCTCTGCGCTGTTGCTGCTGCCCATTATCGGCGTGATGATTTCACAAGTGAAGGGTGTGCTCTATCTCACCGTGCCGGTGAACTTGATTGCAGGCGCGGTGATTTACGTCATCGATGTGTTTGTCTATCGCTGGCTTGTGCGCACGCTGAATCGCGAGCGCATTGTCACAAAGCTGGCGTAGGTGATCAATGATTCAAAGCCTGAATAAAATTTTTGAATGTATCTCGCCCGCGAAAACGAAATCCCACTGAAACGGTTTTTGCTTTTTTTGTGGGATTTCAATTTTGTGAGCAGGTTTCACAAAGCTGTTCGAAGAGCCGTAATTTTTGACCTGCCTGAAAACCGGGGCAGGCTTCAATTGACGGTTGATTGGATTTGTTGCGGTAAGGTTTTTAAGCTGTTGCCCGGCGCTATTGTCGCTACCGGCGTTGGCTCATGCCGCCCAATGTCCCTCGATAAATTTCGCAAGGCGTGAGATGGCTTGTTGTGCTTCCGGCAATTTCGAGGCGAAGAGATGCCAACCATGAAACACGTTCTTGCTCACCTCCAGCCCGACGTTCACACCCGCCGCCAACGCGCGCTCGGCCAGCCGCACAGCATCATCGTATAGAATCTCTTCCGACCCGACTTGCAGCAATAAAGGTGGCAGCCCGTGCAAATCCGCATATAGTGGGGAGGCGAAAGGCGCGCGCGGATCTTTTCCGCCCAAATAATTTTTTGCCCACGCACGTAACGCTGCGCGAGTCAATACCGGATCAGCCGCGGCGTTGGCCGTGAGTGAGTGTCCGGTCAATTCGAGATCGACCCAGGGCGACAGGCAAACAGCGGTTGCGGGCATCGGCTCTCCGTGATAGCGCAATGAAACGAGCGTCGCAATCGCCAGCCCGCCGCCGGCAGAGTCGCCGGCAAGCGCGAGTTGATCCGGCTGCACACCCTCCGCCAACAACCAGCAGTAGGCTCTCACTGCGTCCTCCAATGCCGCCGGAAACAAATGCTCCGGCGCAAGGCGATAGGCAATCGTCAACACCCGCGCCTGGCAGGCCCGGCCAATGCGCGCTGCGAGCGCGCGATGAGTATACAATGATCCGAGATTGTAGCCGCCGCCGTGCAAATACAAAATGACGCGCGCGTCCATCGTTTCCGGTGAGACAATCCATTCGGCCGGCACGCCGCCTGCCGAAACCGGCTGGCAAACAACTTCGCGGCCAACCGTGAAGCGCTTGGCAAATTCTTCAAATGCCTCGCGCTGCTGCGCGATCGTGGCGTTGGGTCGCAAGGCCAGAAAGCGCCGCAGGCGCAAAATGGATTTGAGGATTTTTAGTTGCCAGTCTGGCATGAATCGCAAAGAGTTTCGAGATTGTCGAGGGCCGGTTGTTGCGAGCGCCGATCGCGGATTAAATAACGTTCCCAATCTCCAACCGCGAATAGACGCGACTCATCGCGAATTAAAAAGCATTAGGGGCCATTCGCGTTGATTAGCGGTTTAAAAAATGACCAAGTTTTCTAAATGACGATCCTTGGGTAGCGGAACAGCAAGTAACCAATCAGTATTTTGGCAGCGACGGATCCACATCATCAGCCCAGGCATGAATGCCGCCGGCAAGATTTTTTGCTGAAGCATATCCTGCTTGTTGCAGCAGCGTGACCGCCTTTGCGCTGCGCTTGCCGGTGCGGCAATAGGCCACAATCGGCTGCGCCCCGTTGATTTCCGCGAGGCGTTCCGGCAATTGTGGCAGCGGGATCAACGTTGCTCCCGGAATCGCGCAAATTTCGTATTCATAAGCTTCACGCACATCGAGCAAATAAACTGGCTCGCTTTTCAATTTCCGGGCCAGCTCGGTTGCCGAGATGTCAAAGCTATTGACGATCTTGCCGTCCCGGCCATCATCTTCGACCACCGGCATGCCGCAAAATTGTTCGTAGTCGATCAACTCGGTGATGGTGGGATGCGGACCGCAAATGGGGCA
>QEVD01000082.1 GCA_003576975.1 Candidatus Zhuqueibacterota bacterium | reverse complement strand
GGCATAAACATTGGGAACGCGGACCGAGATGCCTTCATCATTGTACTCGAAGGCCGTCGGCCGCCATTCTTTGGGAAGGTGATGTTGGCCGCAAACTGGAATCGGTTTGGTTGACATCGTTTTATTTCCTCTTTCGTTTCCGTCTGGTGAAATCCGGACGCTCCCACTGATCTTCGTCAGGAATGTACGCCGTCACAAATTCTGCGTAAACCGGATCAGCATACTCACAGGCGACATGTAAATATATGAAGATACGCTCCAAAAGGTTCACACGACCACAAATAAGCACGCGCTTATCATCGGGGTATTCTTCAATAATCTTGCCGTTGAGCACGGCTTCGACCATGTGCTTGCGCTCAAAGCCTTCTTTCAAAGCATGTTGAATTGCATGGCTTTTCGCAAGATAATTTCCTGCTCTCACACGTTCTTGAATTGCTGCGATATCCATGCGCAACTCGATGGATGATGCTCAACTGATAAATCGGTCAACTACACGACGCAATGCATCTCATTCACACTATTGAACTGCCATGCACTACGATAACAGACGTTGAGTTGTCGAGGTAATTGCAAAAGGCGATTCACATGAATAGAAAATCTATCAACTTGAATTTGATTTAGAGTTGTTGCGCTTGTCTGGTTCGAACGAATAATAGTATTCCAGCAATGCAGCTCAAATAAGTAAAATCACCCTCTGCGGAAGATAAATCAAATGGCACTGTCATGCCATGTCCGAATTTGTGATTCCTAAGAGTATTTACCTTCTCAAGTACATCGATGACTTCGGTTTGCAGGCCTTGGGTTTTACGAATATGCGCGAGTACAGCGCCAAATGTGGCGTTTGGTAGTTGAAAATTTTCTTTCGCAACCGATTCCATGGCATCAAAGACGTTTGCACATGCATCCCTATCTTGACGCAGGTCGATCATGATAGGCGTCCAGGGCAGTGTGGAGTAAAGTGCGTGCCGGAGCATAGTTTTGTTGGCTCAATTCTGCCATTGCAGCAGCGATCTGTAAATTAACCTCTCTTGGCAAAACTCTTCTTAGTTGCCCAGACTCATTTAGTTCCCATACTATTCCATAAGCGCCAAGAATTCGATTTACCCCGTTGCGGTATTCTTCTTTGACATCGGCAGTCACAAACTCTGGCCACAATCGGCAAATCAAATCGTAAATTCTCTGCCAATCAGCTTTTCCAGCGTCACGTCCGCTAGCATATCTATAGCCTCCGCAAGGCTTCCCCGAGGCCGTCTCACCGAGGCTTTGGCAAATAATGCGATACAATAGATCAGGGCTAATTGAAGATGAACTGTGTTCTATGAGATGAAAGAAGAGATCGACTAGCTCGTTTCGCATTTCCCGTGGAGCATCAGAGTCTACGTTTCTAACAGGTGGAATAGACTCATCAGATAATGAGAAATCTCTAAAGTGATTAAAGCTGGGTGACGACATCGCTGATCAAAATGTTTTTGAGTGAGTGCTGGAGAACCTTTTTGAGATGCCGTGAAAAATCCATCGTCTCGTGTAGGATTTAGACATTTTCAATTTTCTATTTCGATTCGGTCTATTCTTGCCTGTTTCGCTAAAACCGGTTTTGGCATTACTTTACGTCAGCATTGAGAATATCTTCCAAATCAACCTCAACAACATCTCCCCGTTTGATTTCCTCAAGCCCGATACTGACTTCTCGGCGAAGCCGCTCAAGCTTGAGCTGGTTGAATTCGTCAGCGCGCAAAACAATGTCTGAGATAAAATCGGCCGCGTTCGTATAAAGCCCGGAGGCAATTTGGGCCTCGACAATTTCAGCGGCTTTTCCCGAGAGTCTTATTTGCATTGTCGTTACTCCGCTCTTCTAACGTAAATTTCAGGATTTCTTCTGAATTATCCCCACCGCGGATTGCCTTCAGGATTGGTGATCATCGCGAAGGTCAAATCCGGCGTGGTGATTATTGGAATGCGCACCGCTTTTCTGTTCAGCTAAGGATCTGCGCAAAAATAATTTACGCCAATAAAGCGCAATAGTAACATTTGGAATCCAAAAAAATCAAGCATTTTCAGATTTATAATGTTATCTTTAAGCCTAAATTCACCAATTTAATTTTGCGCAGCTCCTAAGCTTGTTTTAGGCTCCCGACAAATTCTCTAAATCGTTCAAATCCTTGTGCCTTCCACTGGCCTTTTTGTTTTTCAGCAAGTGGTTTAAACTGATGATATTGGCGTGAACGCCATCCAGCGTATCGACAACTCGTTCCGCGTAACACTCATCGAAACGAACGCCTGAAATTCCGGTTATCACTTCGATACGCATAGGAGGAATTCCCATGCGTATAATGCTGTCTTCTTTAAGAAACAGGCTTGCCGATAGTTCTGGGGTATCAAAACCGAACTCACGCAAAGCCGCGGCAATACGCTCGGCATTTTCGGGGCTGATGGCAACCCAAACGTCAATATCGTTTGTAGCGCGCGGATAACCGTGATATCCGACAGCATATCCCCCAATCAACAAGTACTCAACTTTTTTCGCGTTGAGCAAACTCAAGAACTCTTTGAAGTCGAGCGGTAGCCGCAGTTCCATAATTTATCCGGCGTAAAAGCTCAATGTGTTGCAGACGCTCGGCCGGCATGCGCGAGCGCCAGTAGGACTTTTCATCAGACTCTTCGGTCAATGAGGCAACGGCGAAGGCAGTGCGATCGACTTTGAGAGAGGACAAGGCATTGGTATTCATTTCGTCAATCTATTCCTTCTTCTGAATCATCCCCACTGGATTGCCTTCGGGATCGGTAATCATCGCGAAGGTCAAGTCCGGTGTGGTTATGATTGGAATACGCACCGTCGCGCCCAGTTCCTGCGCTTGCGCCAGCGCAGCAGGAAGATCATCGACTTCGACGTAGAAAACCAGCTCGGCCTTGCCTTCCGGCTCGTGGCGAATGCCGCCGGTCACACTCGCGCTCTTGGCTATGGTATCGATTTGGCCGTAGGGAAATCCGGGGCCGACGATGCGCCGCGCGATCGACCAACCAAACAGCCGGGAATAGAAATCTTCCAGCTTTTCGCCGTCTTGCCCGGCAATTTCAATGTGAACGACAGGGTTGATCATGATTGGTGGTATTTGATGCAGCAATTGTTCTCTCACATCTTCGCACGCGCGAGCACATAGCTTCTGATCGTCTGCGCATTTTTGATTGCAATGTTATCCATGAATCTTGATCCCGTCCCTCATAATTTTATGCTCCAGCGTATTTCGCAGCTTGGCGCGACGAACGAAGTCTTCCTCATCATAAACCAAAAGGTCCAATGGATCTGAAATCAGATCAAGCAGCTCACGCCTGGCGTCGCGCATAAAGTCAATCTTTCTTTTATTCTTTAAATCGGTAATGACGCAGAGATCGAGATCGCTTTCCGGTCGATCCGTCGCCTCAGCCTTTGAGCCGAAAAGTATGATCTGCTTTACGCCCATTTTTTGAGCCAGAGCAGCGCTGATTAAGTCTAATTTATTGTTCACGTATTTCGATCCCAAATTCATTCGCTTGAAAGATGCACACGCAAGCTTTCTCCGGACAATGCAGGCCGGGTAAAATAAGATGGCTTAACAAATTGCCCCGCATTGTCTGGCCGAAAGATTTCCTTTTTCATGAAGGTGAATACCTCCCGCTCTCACACATCCAAATTCCTCACATACTTCGCATTCTCCTCGATGAACTTCCGGCGCGGCTCGACTTTGTCGCCCATCAGCGTCGAAAACAGCACGTCGGCTTGATAGGCCTCTTCGATGGTGACCAGCTTCATGGCGCGCTGCTCGGGATCCATGGTGGTTTTCCACAATTGTTCGGGATTCATTTCGCCGAGACCTTTGTAGCGCTGCACGTTGACATTGTCCTTGTTGTCGAAGCGTTTCAGCGCCGCATCTTTCTCGTCGTCGTCATAGCAATAGAATTCTTCCTTGCCTTTCCAGATGCGGTAAAGCGGCGGCTGCGCGATGTAGATTCGGCTCTGCTCGATGAGTTGTTTCATATAGCGGAAGAAAAACGTGAGCAGCAGCGTGCGAATGTGCGAGCCGTCAACGTCGGCGTCAGTCATGATGATGACGCGGCCGTAGCGCAGCCGTTCCGGGTCAAAATCGTCGCTGCCGATGCCGGTGCCCAGCGCGGTGACCAGCGTGCGAATTTCTTCATTTGAAAGAATTTTGTCTAGGCGCGCTTTTTCGACGTTTAGAATTTTGCCTTTGATCGGCAGAATTGCTTGAAAACGCCGGTCGCGGCCTTGTTTCGCCGAGCCGCCGGCAGAGTCGCCTTCGACAATGTAAATTTCGCAATGTTCAGGATCGGTGATCGAGCAATCCGCGAGTTTGCCGGGCAGGCCGCCGCCGTCGAGCGCGGATTTGCGCCGCGTCAGCTCGCGCGCCTTGCGCGCCGCCTCGCGCGATTGCGCCGCCAGCTTGCCTTTCTCGACAATCTTGCGCGCCACCGAGGGATTTTCTTCGAAGAACGCCGCCAAGCCCTCATTGCAAAACGATTCGACGATGCCGCGAATATCGCTATTACCCAGCTTGGTTTTGGTTTGCCCTTCGAATTGCGGCTCTGTGACTTTGATACTGACCACGGCGGTCAAACCTTCACGCACATCATCCCCGGTGATTTGAAAGTTATCTTTATCTTTGAGCAGATTGTTTTTGGTCGCATAGGTGTTGATGGTTTTGGTCAACGCCGCCTTGAAGCCGACCATGTGCGTGCCGCCTTCGATGGTGTGAATGTTGTTGACGTAGGTGAAAATGTTCTCGTTATAGCCGTCGTTGTATTGCAGCGCGACTTCGATGGGAACGCCTTCGCGCTCGCCTTCGAGATAGATCGGCTTGTTCATGATCGGCTCGCGCGCTTCGTCGATGTATTTTACGAATTCGGAAATGCCGCCCTTGAACTGAAACTTATGCGATTTGCCGGTGTTTTCGTCGCTGATCGACAGGCGGAGGTTCTTGTTCAAAAACGCCAGCTCGCGCACGCGTTCCGCGAGAATATCGAACGTAAATTTGCGCTTGCCGAAAATCTCGGGATCCGGCGAAAAAATCACCTTCGTGCCCGTGGTTTTGCGCTTGCCGACGATTTTGACGTCGGCCACCGGATTGCCGCGCTCGTATTTTTGGTAATACAAATTGCCATCGCGCGCAACATACGCTTCGAGCCACTCTGACAGCGCATTAACAACGGAAACACCCACGCCGTGCAAACCGCCGGAAACTTTATAAGATTTTTTATCGAACTTGCCGCCGGCGTGCAACACGGTCATGACGACTTCCAGCGCGGACTTTTTCATGTCTTTGTGCGTATCCACCGGGATGCCGCGGCCGTTATCTTCCACCGTAACGCTGCCGTCCTTGTTCATGGTAACATCGATGGTGTCGCAATAGCCGGCCAGTGCTTCATCCACGGAATTGTCGATCACCTCATAAACAAGATGGTGCAGGCCTTTCACGGAAGTATCGCCGATGTACATCGCGGGCCGCATTCTCACCGCCTCCAGGCCCTTGAGCACGGTAATGGCATCAGAGGTATACTTTTCACCGCTGGCTTTTGCCAGCGCTTCCAGATCTTGCGGGGCGCCGTTGCCTTTTTCCTGTTTCTCGTCCTGGTATTCCAGCACTTCAGCTTTTTTCATGTTTTTTTCCTGAATTGGTTTCGTCTTGTTGTCCTTTGACTTCAACGCGAGCTTGGCTTCGGCCGCCTTGGTCGCTTTGTCATTCGCAGGCGCTGTAGAAGCGGCGAGCGGCGCGGCCGATTTTGCCCGGGGAGGATTCGCTTGAGCCTTCGCTTTGCCGTTACTCGCTTTTGTGGTTTTTGCCGGCTTTTGCTTGGTTTTGGTGGGCATCTATAACCTCGTCATACTAATTGGATATCATGAATGAGATTTTGTCCTAATTTTTTGTTAATCTTTACGATAATATCCGGTTTCATGTAATACAGCTCGTTGCGCCAAATGCTGTTCGCCACTTCAACGTACAGGCGGCCGTCTTGCACATCTTTTGCGGTGGCCACTTTCGCGACCTGTTCGCCAACGATTTCCGGCCAAAGATTGACCGCTTCGAATTCTTTTACGCGCTGCGCAATGCCGTATTGATGCAGCAACTCTTGCAACGCTTGACCGAGGGCTTTGGCCATTACTTGCTACCCTAATCGTTCTTCCGCTCAGCGAGTTTACAAGGATTCGAGAATCAACCGGAGAATAAGATTCTGCAAGCCCCTGTTTGTGCGACGCCAGATCCTTCATGCTGTTCGAGGAGTCTCATGCCCAAGCATCAGAATCAGCCCGTCTGAAATCGCTGGCGCTTTCAATTCAGCGCCTAATATAAACATTTTCTCTCAAAATCTCAATGCCAATTCTCATAAAAACAAGATGATTCCTTTTTGTCATTTCTGTTTTTTTTCTTCAGTTATCTCCAAAAGCACTTTGACGCTGTTGTGCGCCAGCGTCTTACTGACAAATCCGATGGCGCCGGCGGTGGCGGCGACCTTCGCGAGCAGCGCCTCTTCGGAAGCCATTGCTTCCGGAGGATCGCCCTCGCCGGACAGCATTTTTTTCAACCAAATGGACTTCATGCGCGACGGGCTTCTTCCCAGATAATCATAGAAAATCGTTTTCACCTCGCTCTGCGGCTTGAGATCAAACACAATAATGGGCTGTCCGTCGCTCCATTTTTTAATATCACGCGCATAGAAATCCAACAACACGGATTTTTTAATGGAATCCAGAGGCACTGATTTATGCGCAATGACGGCCACCTGGCCGCTGGCGTTCGCCGTCCAGGCCAACAAAAACAGAATTGTCACAAACGTTATTTTCATATTCGTTTCGCCGGTTCAGACGCTTGTTTTCATTCAAAAGAAAACCGAGACAGCGGCGCTAACAATAGTGAATTTATCCTGGATGGTGATGACGGCGTCTTGCGCAACGAATTGAATCGTGCCCTGGTCGCGTACTCGTGCCCACTGGCTCTTCAAACGAATTCTATCATTCAAATCATATGCGAGGCCGAGCGTCGCTATGTAAATGTTTTCATCTTCGATCGTTTCCGCGCCGGGAACCAAGAAAGCATTATGCCCGTTCGTTTTCCAATAACTGGCATAACCCAGCAGAGTATTGTCGAAATTGTAGCCCAACGTGGCATAGTAGAAATTCAGGTCCAATTCCAGTTCCGGTATGCCGGTGTTCACGTCCAGGAAGATGAATTCACTCTCATAGGAAAAGCGCGCGAGGTTGAAGGATAAGTCACCTCCGAAACGCGTAATGGGAAGGCCGCGCAGATCTGACGGTGAGCGGCGCAAGACGGACGCCAACCGCACAAATTGATCGGTCTTTTCATAGGTTCCCGAAAGACCAAGCTTCAATTCGCGATACCGAATTCCCCAGCGGCCACCCACCGTGAAAGCGATCGTGGTATCGATGCCGGTTTGCCCTCGTTGCGGATCTCGATTGATATCGGGGGCGTTGCCCAGATAAACGGCATAATCGAGCTTCGTTTGGCCAGCGGGAAAAAAACCGTAAGTCTGGGCAAATGCGCGCGCCGGCACAAAATCCTCCAGAGGAAAAAACTCGCCAAACGAGGTTTCATATACCAGCGGTCGGATGATGTAGGGCAGCAGGGGCGTGCGATTTTTTATTTCATTGAGATTGTTGAAGGCCGGTATTTGCAGGCCGAGCTTGAGATTGAATCGCATGTCGGCGCTGTATTTCACCCATGCCTCCTCCAAATTGAACGCGCCCCAATGCCGGCCGGAAGAAAAAGTGTTCAGCGCTTCGAAATTAACAAACGCGGTCCAGTTTTCACTGATATCCTTTTGGAAAAAGAGATTGAGTTGCTGCAAACCAAAGGAATTTTGCTCCGGATGAGCGGTGAACGCGGTCCAGTGTTGCAGCGAATTCTGGAAATAGCCAAAAACTCTCAAGGGCGTGCCCTCGCGCTGGGCAAACGACGCAGAAAACGGAACACACACAAGGCAGAAAACCGCCATCGCGCGGAACCGGCTGAGGGCTGTTCCGCTTGTTTTGCAGGGTGAGAGATTATGAGATTTCATCGGCTCTTGTCGTGAAGCTGCCAGGGTTTCATCCGTCTGGTTTTTGTCAACCAACAACATTGCGATTTTATTTTTGAATGTCCAGTCTTATCACCTGTGAAAGCCGCAGCGGGTGTGACGCATGTTGCGGTTAGTTCGTCTTCGGCAACTGCTCTTTCAAATTTTCCGGAAGATATTGGCGCGCCAGAACCAATACGCCCGTGGGACCAGCTTCAACCCATTTGCGCAAATTCCGGTCATCACCTTTGGCCTCTTGCGCCAGCCAAAGTGCAACGGTTAAGGCGCCCCATTTTTGATCGAAAGCCCCGCTGGACAGGCCGGTTAGCAACGTCTCTGCTTCTGTTTCGCCGGCATGCTGCAACGCTGAAAGTCGTTCCACAAATATCGGTTGCAGCCGCTGCAGCGTTTCCTGGGCATGCGGCGATAACTCGCCTTTTCCGCGCAGCCATTTGCCGGAAAGCGAGCGATAGTTGCCCAGGCCTTCCGTGAGGCATTCCCACAACGCATATTCAAACGGGGAAGCAAGTTCCAATCCCCGCTTTTTGCGCCAGGCTTTGTGCAGCACATGCGTCAATTCGTGTGCAAAGAACCGGTCAATTCTGTCATGATTGTTTTCATCCGAGGCCGGACCGTAGTAGCGGTACAGCTTGTTTAGATCGAAGCAAATCTTCAACGCCGGAGAAAGGAAAGCATCTTCGCCTCCTTGATTGCCCAGCAAAATGATGAGGGTGTCCGGCGGCGTGATGCCGGGGAACGGCATGCGCAGCGAGTCGATCAGCGCCGGCCAGCTCACGGCTTTCTGTCGAATCAAATCAGCCCAGAGACTTTCGTCCGGCGTTAATCTTCGCGGCGTTACGGCAATGTTCGATAGCCTCTCTTCCGGGTGCCGCGCATGAATGGCCTCGCGCCAGGCAGAGGTTGCCAGCCCTTCCTGCGTAATTCCGAACTCGACGATGAGCACACCCCGAGGCGAGATATTTTGAGAGGTTTGACAGTCCACCGTTGGCGTAAAGGCCGTGTGAAAAAGAACGCCTGCTGTCAGGCAAAGGATGGCAAGCATGCGAAGCAGCATATCGATCAGGATGAATAATTAAAGGCGCCGGTTAGATTGTTGGATTGCCGGCCCTTGGAATTTTATTCGACTTTAAGAACGCCGCAGGAGTTATCGCATAATTTGCCCGAAGCCGATGTCGTGGTCATCCAAATCCTGCACCCCGAATTCTTTCACGCCGTAATCCTTCATGCCCAAGCCATAATCGATTTGGGCGCCGCGCTGCAGAAACTCCTGATAAATAGTCTCCACGTCATCGACCCACAAATAAACGTTCCACATTTTGTCGACGACTTGCCAATGCGGAACTATTTTGTGTTGCGCCGGCGCCTGGCTCAGCATGATCGTATGCCCGTCGCGGCGAACCATGCAGAAGTTCGCCGGTTCACCCCAAAACCTCTCATAGGCGAATCCCAATTTATCGCGGTAATAATTCGCCGCGGCCACGACATCTTTGACCAGCAACACCGGCGCAAGCGCCACAATTTTGCCCATATCTTCTCCCATGTTCATCTTTTAGTTTTTCTAAAGTGAATTCTTTGTAAAAAAGCAAAGAAGTCACGCGGAGATGCAAAGCCGCCAAGGTACGCAAACAAACCCCTTGCGGGTTCTTTGCGTCTTGCTGCTTTGCGTGAGTTTTTTTCTGTGGTTCCGGCTCGTCTGGCTTTGGTTGTAGTTAAACCTGCATTGGGTGATTTATGATCAAGGCTAAAAATCTGCGCAAAAAAGCGCCGGCGCAGTTGTTTGCATAAGGTTATTCTGCCGGCCAGACGTTGGCGGTGGCCAGTTCCAAAGAATTGCCGTCGGGATCGCGAAAGTAGATCGAGTATCCGCCCTCCGGCCAACGGATTTCAGTTTCGATTGCGACGCCGCAACTTTGCAAATGCGCGCGCCAGGCCTCCATCTCTTCTTCCTTGACCCGAAATGCCATGTGCCCGGGGCCATGCGCACCGTGCGCGGGCATAGACGAGGTTTTCACGGCTGTGGCCACGGCGCGAAACAGCAGCAACACACCGTCGCCGCAATAATAGAACACATGGCGTTCCGGCTGTTTGCTAATGCGCCGCAAACCGAGCACAGTTGCATAAAACGCCTCGGCGCGTTCAATATCACTTACATACAAAGCGGTTTCGAGAATGCCGAGAGGTTGCATGGCAAAGTTTCTCATGCCGCTATTTTCACCATCCGATTGATACACCGCACCCAATCACCCATCGCCTCCATCGCTTTCTCCGGATCAGCGAGCGGCGCTTCGCTGTGCGCAACGTGCCGGTTGCGCATAATCTAGGCAAAAGATGTGTGTCCTGAGGTTTTTCGCCCATGTCGAACGGCGTTCCCGGAGTTTTTGAAGAGGTACTCTGAAATCTATCTACTTTCTTGGATTCTCACACGTTCAATAGCTCGGACACGAATGTGCTCTCTGAGTTTCTGATAAATGTTCACACGCTCGCTTTCATGCCAAAGACGTATTGCAAGCGCGTAACGTTGTGGGGTATCCTCTCCAGTAGCAAATCGGTGCTGACAACCTACCACAACATGTAGAACTGGATTTTCAGCTTGTTCAACCGTATTAAAACGAGGGGTGGCTTTCCAAACTCGCCTCCGCACTTGTAATGTTGACCATTGCACAGGTTCTTTCGTGGGACGTAGATCGAGTATTGCACTCGTCGGAAGACTTGGAGCTTTGCCTTTGCCAGAAAACGGGCCTCGATATTTTTCAATCTGGGGCATCGTCATCCCTTTGAGCACCTCAACCCACATGGTACGCGCTAAGTATTCTCGCCGACTGGATCGTACCGGAGGATCATAAGCCATGGCCACTGTAATGCCGCGCATGCTTTGATCCCCGAGAAAGTCCTGTGGAATAGGCAAGGCATAGATATGCCATCTATCTTCCGGAAGTTCGTCTTCGGAAATCAGACAAACGTCATGTTCTCTTGAGAAAACAATTCGATCAAGAAGGCATGCTCCATATCCAACGAGTTGAAGTTTTTCCCAGGCCTCTTTGTTGTCCGCGTTTAGTATCCATTCTGCATCACAATGAGGGGGTGTTGTACAAACCCCGAGAACTGCTCTCACAGCATTCGCCGATGGCGGTTGACCAAAAACATCGAAAAGCCTGCGTTCTGCCAAGGCAGCAGCATGAGTTATGTGTGGGCATGCAAACGAAGTTCCCGTCGCAACACCAATTACACGTCCATCATCTGTTGGCAAACGCAGGGTCGGTTCTCCAAGATACAAGTCGCTATATACCCATCTTGGTTCACCACCAATAATCGTTTGAAGCGCATAGTTTCCGCCATGCGCAACGAATTCCGGCTTAACCACCCGTTGGGTATCCTTAACTTGATATCCTGGCCCTACTCTACTGAAAGGTGAAGGTACGTTCTCTGGAACAGCAGCAATCGCATCTCTCGTGTAAGGTTGTGCAGAACGCGTGATGGCACCGACAGTGATAGCAATCGCAGCAGTCGCTGGATTACACAGACGCTGTTTATCATCTGCAAGCATTTGGTTGCAAACGGCTTTTTGAAATTGATCTCGTGTGAAACCCACATCTGGAATCGGCAGATCTGTTCGATTTCCAGCGGCGATTACAATAACAATATCCAGTTCTTTGGCAAGTTGGTCCAACTTCTCAGCCCAAGGGAACTGGCGGCCGCCGTTGTAAATATCGTAAGCATTGCCAAGCGAGAGATTGAATACTCTACACCCTCGCTCACTATGAAAATATCGGATGGCTTCCTCAAGCACGGCCTCAGGCCGCCGGTTCTCCGGAAAAACCGGAGGATCTGTGTCAGGATTAAAAGCATTCGGATCACGACGCAACACCTTTCCGCTGCAGATTCGAACTTTTGGCTGCCACGTTTTTGTCTCAAGACATTTCGCTACGTCACCATATACAACAAGTCCGGCGACTTGTGTGCCGTGACCATGCAGATCGACAGGTGTATCTTCACCAGTATCGAAATCACGCTCTTCGATTACCCAGCCTTGAAGCAATGGATGTCCAGGCAGAACACCACTATCAAGTACAGCAGCAATTGGATCCCGATCAGTTGGTTGGTCAACGATAGGAAGAGGCACGATTGGATCAAAAAGATTCGTGTAGGCTGTCGGAAGTTTGGGCGGTAGGTCCACGCAAGCGACAATGTCTAATTGGAGTAACGCTTCACCCAAATTCTGGTTGGCGTGAACGCGAGCGAGAAGCAATGTAAAAGTTCGTGTGTCATCAGTTACCTTCCCGCCGTAGTTTTGGCTTATAGCGCGAAGCTCGTTCAGAATCTCACGCGCCCCTTGTGCGGTTCCCGGATGCCACAAATCGACATCAATATAGAAGGATTCTTGCTTTGGCCAACCCTCAGCGCGAAGTCGACTTCCTTCTCGATCTTTTGGACTGACAATTCCTACACTATCGATTGAATCAAAAAAACGCGCTGGAATGTCCTTAGCTCTACCAGAAGGCGATAGAGAAGAGTACGTTTTAAACTGCCGACAAAAAAGATCAAGCGCTGCCGTATCGTGGAATTGGACGAGAAGGCGAGTTTTCTTGGCATCTGCCGAGTCTTCATTATGTTCGTCTACGACAGTAGCATTGTACCGTTTCTCAAATTCCTCGCGAGCATCGATCTTGTTGTGAGATTCGAATTTAACTACTAAAAGTTTGTTGGGGTCAATCCTCGCTGTTTTTCGGGTTTCCTTGATGGCTTCACCAACAGATTTCATTGATGAAAGTATTTGCTTTCCATGCAAATTGCGATCGCGACGTGGAGGCTGCGGCCCTCTTCCGCTGAGTGGACGTCGTTCAACCTCAATATTCGGTTCCCGCTCAAATGGGATGTGCGTGTATTCCTGTGGTTGGTTCGGCTCTCCTGCCATGATTTTTTATTCCTTATCGACACTGGGTGAATTATCTGAAGGTGTGGCTTTTATCAGGACTCTGCAACGATAACGGAAACGTTCTAATGCCTCTGAAATATCTTCATCGCGAACACTTTTGCTACCATTCAAGGCAGAGCTTTTTCGAATATCAAGACAAACTCGTTCAGCATCGGCAAAGCTTGTTCCATCAAGCGCTGCAACAAGATCATCAATCTGCTTCTTCTGAGCCTGTAGCGGAATCAGGCGCTTTTTGATCAAGGCTTCCAATGCTTTTACGTCCGGCCGTTCAAAGCGCACAATCTCGTCAAAGCGACGCCAAATTGCCGGATCAAGTACTTGTTCAAAATTGGTTGCAGCGATGACCAGCGAACGACTGCGTGAATTGTCAAGAAGCTGGAGAAAGGAATTTACGACACGTTTGATTTCGCCATGCTCAGTAACGTCATCACGTGACCGGCCAATGGCATCGAACTCGTCAAAGAAAAGAACCCACTGACCTCTTTCTGCATAGTCAAACACCTTGCGCAGATTTGCCGCGGTCTCTCCAAGAAGAGAGGAAACCACGCTATCAAAACGAACATAAAGCAGCGGCAAGCCAATTTCAGCAGCAATCGCTTCAGCAGTTGCCGATTTACCACAGCCAGACGGGCCACAGAAAAGTACCCGCCGAACCGGAGCAAGCCCATTTGCTTCCAAGATTTCCCATGAACGAAACTCCCACATCAGCCTTTCGATTAGCGACAGTATTGATTCATTCAGGACAAGATCGTCAAGATATCGATCCGGCGTGCGGATTGAAAGAAGAGGGGTGCGGCGATCATTATCCGTTGGTATTGGATCAAACTGGGCTTTACTAGATTGAAATTTCTCAAAAGAGCGTACACCATTATTCATGATGCGCTGAAGCTCGTTTGCTAACACCATATGATGTTTCTTGCGCTCATCGTCAATAATTTCAGCGGCGATGGTACGGAAGTTCCCATCGTCCGCTTTCTGATAGCTCTCGAAGAGTTGCTTCAGTAGATCTGCTCGTGCCATTTGCAAGCCTCGCTTTCCTGTTATTGTTAAACAGGATGCTCACAAGAGCTGATAGAAATATCCACGCGATCCTTTTGATTTTGATTGCTGTCTTTCAATGAGATATTTCAAATTCCTGCTTCTTCGCTAAAGATAGTGATTTTTACGACAATTTCCATATTTGTCATTGTATCCACTCGAATTCAAGAAAACGATTTTTGTGCGCGTGGAAATCGTCGCGGTGGGCTTTGGCGCTAAATTCGGCGTGATCGAACAAGCTGCCCTGCGCCGCCTTTTCACGGTCGCGCGGCTCGTCAATGGTCTCAATGCGCTGCAACGGCAAAGCTGAGGTGGGCAATTTCACTGGCCGGCGGTTGCCGAACTCGTCGTACTTGCCTTCCCACACCAATTCGGTCTTCATCTTCGCCAGCGGATGCGGGTTGTCGGGTCCCCAGGCTTGAGATGTCGCTTTTTGCATCTGGGATTTGTTGTTGCTTTCGGGCATTGGGGTTCCTGTGTCGACGGTGGTTCAGTTGTGAGTCAGGTCTGACAGAAATTCAGGTACAAACAGTCGGTTCTTGCAGAGAAATTAGTGCGACTCTCGTGCCCCAGGTTGCTTTTAGAGCAAAATGAATTTTTCAACGAGGCTTTGGTCTTTGGAAAAATAGCTGATGAAAATTCGAGGTTTTTCTGGCATGAAATTAACCCCATTACGTTTCAGTAGATGGCAATAACTCACGCGGAAACAGGTCACGTATAAAGACCGCAATCTTTTTGA
>QEVD01000081.1 GCA_003576975.1 Candidatus Zhuqueibacterota bacterium | reverse complement strand
TTGCTTTATCGCCGCCGTTTCAACCGTATTCTTCGCGAACGCCTTTCCCGCTCACCCGAATTCCTGAATTGAGCCGCCATGCCCGAAGCGCTTGCCGGTATGAAAGCGACGCGATCGCGGCGCCCCTCTCTTCCCGCCCATGGTTTTCTTGGCTTAGCGATTATGTTGCTCGGCGAAGTTTTCATGTTCGCCAAAATCAATCCGGTTTATGAGTGGTTCACCCCGGTGCAATGGACGGGCTACCTTCTGCTGCTCGACGCTCTGCTGGTCAAATGGCGCGGAGAATCTTTTATTTTCGCGCACACGCGCGAATTTTGCGCCCTAGCTCTCTTTTCTGTTGTTTATTGGTTCATGTTCGAGGGTTACAACCTTCATCTGCGCAACTGGGCTTATGTGAATCTCCCGAAAAATTTTGCGTTACGCATGGTTGGCTTCATTTGGGCGTTTGCCACGGTTTATCCCGGCGTTTTAATGACGAATGAGGTTTTGCAGGCGCTCGGGTTGTTCAAAAATGTGTCGTTCAAATCTAGCCTAAAAACGCCGCTGTCCTTTCCACGTTGGCTGTTGAACACATTTATCGTTTTTGGGTTTTTGTGTTGCACCGTGCCATTCTTGCTGCCGCACGCGGTCGCGCAATATCTTTTCATTTTCGTTTGGGTGGGCTTCATTTTCCTGCTCGATCCCATGAATTATCGCGCGGGGTTGCCCTCATTGTTGAACGAAATCGCGCGCGGCTCGGTGCGCACCATGCTGACCCTGTTTGTTGCGGGAATTATCTGCGGCTTCCTGTGGGAATTTTGGAATTATTGGGCCGGCACCAAATGGGTTTATACCGTACCCTATTTCAACAAGCCCAAAATCTTTGAGATGCCGCTTTACGGCTATCTCGGCTTTATGGCATTTGCGGTGGAATGTTTCACCATGTGGCATTTTACTAGAAACTTTTTGCCGGCCTCCTGGAAAAGATGGCGATAGTCAATCTTTTCGTTCAAAAAAGTCTGGAAAAAATTGCGGCTGCATTTTGTGCTGGAGAGGGTAATGAACAATTCGAACGAAAATATTGTAGTGCTGGTAACCGCCTCAAATGAAACCGAAGGCGCGAAACTCGCCAAACAAATCATCGAGAAGCGGCTGGCTGCTTGCGTCAATATCGTTCCAACAATACGCTCGTTCTTCTGGTGGCAAGGCCGGATTGATGAACAAGCCGAAACGTTGCTGGCAATCAAAACCGCGCCGCGCTTGCTGAACGAGTTGATTGCCACAGTACAAGCGCATCATTCTTATCAAGTGCCCGAAATCATTGCACTGCCAATCGTCGCGGGCGCAGCGAACTATTTGGAGTGGCTCAACGGCGAACTCAAGCCGATTTCGGATTGATGATTGCGGAATGCGAAAATGGCAACGGCAGGCTCTGAGATTGACATAATTGTGCTCGGTTCGGGTACGCGCGTGTTGCTGGCAGAGCACAGCATGGCCGGTTATGCGGTACGCTGCCGTGATTACTTTTTGTTGTTGGATTGCGGCGACGGCGTGATTCGGCGCGGCCTGGAGGCGGGTTTGCCGGTAATCACCGTAGACGCGGTTTTATTCTCTCATCTTCATCTCGATCACATTGCCGATTTGCCGCCCTTGTTGTGGGCGCTGCACGGCGAGGGCCGGCAGCGCGCCGAACGCCCCTTGCATCTTTTTGGTCCACCCGGTTTTCGCAACTTTTTCGAGGGCTTGTCGGATTTGTACGGAAATTGGATCGCAGAAATCGCGCCGCCGATCATCGTGCGTGAGGTTTATTCCGAAATTTTTAAAACGGGGCCGTGGCAGGTGCAGGCGTTGCCGATGAATCATGGCATGCCGGCAAACGGTTATCGCTTGCAAGCCTCGCAGCGCACACTCGCTTATACCGGGGATACCGGGCCTTGTGATGAAATTGTGCCGCTGGCGCAGGACGCTGGCCTGCTGATTACGGAATGTTCGTTCCCCAATGAACACGGCACGTGGAATCATCTCACGGCCGGCGAGGTGGGCGACTTTGCACAGCGTGCGCGATGCCAGCGTGTTTTACTTTCGCATCTTTACCCCGAAAGCTTGGCGGCTAATATCGTTGCCCAATGCCGTGAAAAATTTTCGGGCGAGATCAAACTTGCGCAGGATTTGCAGCGTCTTACTCTGTAGCACTGTAGCAGAAATCCATCAAAGCTGACGAACACCAGTTTTTAAATTTGATTAAGCGCCGTAACGTCAATCTCCGCTAAAAGGCCGTGCGATAATTTCAAAAAACGTTTTTCCATCGGTTGTGTGCACATTTACGGTATCTATCCTTTTTGAAGAACCTCAAGAAAAAACCATTGTTTTGGGCGCTGGCCGTCTCCCTGCTTATTCATCTGCTCGCTTTTTTGTTCACAAGCTGGGCCGCGATGCTGGGCTGGATTTTTTTGGCAGCGGAAAAAGTTGCTGCTGGCCCTGCCGTTATTGAGCTGACCTTTGACGAAGATAAACCCCGTGAAGTCGTCGAAACGCCGGAGTCCGCGCGACGCGATGAAACAACTCCTGAACCTAAATATGCCTCAGACAAAAATGCTGTAGCGCAAAATCGCGAGGCGCCGGAAGACTTGCCGCTCGGTGAGGCTTATGCGCAGGGCTTATCCGAGGCCGACGATCTTCCCGCGCAACAGCATCAGCCCACACCGCAGCAAGAATCGCCCAGCCCGGCCAATCAGCAAAATGACGACGACGTGAGCGCAAACGCGCAGCCGGAGCCGTTTTATTTTGGCGCAAGCAGCTTTCGGCGCGAGCTGCTCACCAGCAGTAATCCTCAAACTGAAACGCAAACCTCAGCCGGGCGGAATAACCAAGCCTCCCGTTCACCCGAATTGGGAGATTTTTCCCTCAATACGTATGATTGGGATTTTGCGCCATACATGATCTGGCTCAAACGCCGCATTCAGGAAAACATTTATCCGCCGCCGGCATTCACTCACATGGGATTGATCAGCGGCAAGACGCAATTGCGGTTTCGCATTTATCCGGATGGGACGCTGCAAACCCTTGAACTGCTCAATTTCAGCGGCCATGAATCGCTAATGCGGACAAGCATGCGCGCCGTGCAGCTCTCCGCACCGTTTCGCAAGCTGCCAGGAAACTTCCCGGAGCCTTATCTTGAGATCACCGGACAGTTCGAGTACACGATTATCCGGCAGTGAGCATGCTTGTTGATCATTGAAAGATCTCAGCAAAGACTCAGGGCAGACGACTTCAGGCAGATGATCATTTTACGAATGGAAGGGAGAAATGGAAACCGTTTGGCATTTTTTGCAACAAGGCGGCATCACAATGATTCCGCTGGGATTGTGCTCCGTGGTCGCGCTGGCGATCGTGATTGAAAAAGCCTTCAGCTTACAACGCCGAAAAGTTCTCACGCCGGAAGTCATGTCCGTGATCAACAGCATTTCGTCACCCAAAGATATCGAGTTGGTCAAGGCAGTTTGCCAAAAACACAACGGCCCGCTGTCGAATATCGTGCGCACGGCGCTCGAACATCGCGCGCTGCCGCGCGAAGAGATGAAGGAAATCATCGTTGATAAAGGCCGCCAGGAGGTGCGCATATTGGAGCGCGGACTGGTGGCGCTGGAAACGGTGGCAGCCATCTCCCCATTGTTGGGCTTGTTCGGTACGGTGCTGGGCATTCTGAAAATTTTTAGAATCATCAGTCAAATGGGCGTGGGGCAGGCCTCTGCGCTTGCCGGCGGCATTGCGGAGGCGTTGATTACAACCATCGTGGGGCTGGCGATCGGCATTCCGGCGTTGGTGGTTTATAACTATTTCACCAAACGCGCGGAAAATTTCGTTCTGGATATTGAAGAACAAACTGCAGAATTGCTGTTGAAAATTCGTTCATTTACTCCTCCGGCGGGAGCCCACCCGGGCCAAGCCAATGTTTAAGCAATCACAAACCGGTTTCTTGTCACCGGGCGAATCATCTTTCAAATCTCTATTGCCATGCAATTCTCCGACAGCAAATATTCTCTGGTGAGCACGATGCGCGCACGCGCCGGGCGACGCGTATTTCTCAACATCACCTCGTTGATCGACGTGCTCTTCATGCTGCTGATGTTTTTCTTCATCAGCTCGACGTTTGTCGAACAACCCGGCATGAAACTCGATCTGCCGAGCGCGAAAAGCGCCGATCTTACCCAAATCGAATCTTATCTCTTATACATCTATGCCGACGGCAGCATGCGCTTGAATGATCAGGAGGTGACGCTGGAAACGTTGGCCGAAGCCTTGAAACCGGCGGCCAGCAAGCTTTCTGAAACGACGCTGCATCTGTTCGCGGATCAAAACGTGTTACATGGCAAAGTCGTCAGAGTCATGGACATCGCCAAGCAAGCAGGCGTGAAGAAACTGGCGATTGCAACCATTCCCGAAGCGAGTGATAAATAATTTGAGGCAGGCTACAGGGGAGAAAATATAAAACCCGCGCTCAATTGGGGATTGGTTGTGCTACCCTGCACTAAAAGACTCGATAAAAAAAGGCCAACGGATGAACAGGATCCGCTGGCCTTTTGTTAATAAATCTTCTTCACACTTGTTCAAACATCTTACGAATAAACCTTGAACTCTCCTGCTTTGAGCTTGGCAAAGTATTCTTTCATCGTGCGCCGAACTTTGGGGGCCATGAGATACAAGCCAATCATGTTCGGCAGCGACATTGAAAAAATCATGAGATCGCTGAAGTCAATGATGTTTTGCGCCGTAATGATCGCCCCAAGAAAAACGAACACCAGAAACAGAACTTTGTAAATGATCGAGCTGCGCGGGCCAAAGAGATACGTCCACGAGCGCTCGCCGTAGTATGACCAGGAAATGCAAGTGGAATAGGCAAACAGAAAAACCGCAAGCGAGAGAATGTATGGAAACCAGGGTATTCTCTCTTGAAACGCCAGCGAGGTGAGCAAGCCGCCGTTACCCGCCGCGCGCGCTGCTTCGAATGCGCCGCCGGCGTTGTAGGCGCCCGTGATCACAATAACTAGCGCCGTCATGGTACATACTACGACGGTATCAATAAACGGTTCGAGCAGGGCCACAAAACCTTCGCGAATAGGAATATCGGTTTTCGCCGCAGAGTGCGCGATGGGCGCCGAGCCGACGCCGGCTTCATTCGAAAACGTGGCGCGGCGGAACCCCTGCACCAGCACACCGATGATGCCGCCATAACCGGCCTCCGGCGTGAACGCGCCGGAGATAATCGTTCCAAATGCCGCCGGGATTTCAGAGAAATGCATGAATAAGATCGCAAGCGCAGCCAAAACGTAAATGCCGCACATGAACGGTACGATTTTCTCCGCGGTTTGCGCGATGCGTTTGATGCCGCCAATGATAACAATGCCCACCATACCGACCATAAGAAGGCCATACGCCCAATTGTAATCCGCCAATGCCGGGATGGTATTGGTGATTCCGCCCAGGGATTGGCCGATCTGAAACATGTTGCCGCCACCGAACGAACCGCCGATACAACAAATCGCGAAAAGCACGGACAAGGCTTTGCCGATACCCCCCATTCCCCTTTCTTTGAAACCGTCATGCAAGTAGTGCATCGCGCCGCCCGAGACCCGGCCTTTCTCGTCTATTTTGCGATACATCTGGCCGAGGGTACATTCGGCGAATTTGCTGCTCATGCCCAGAAAGCCGGCGACTATCATCCAGAACGTGGCGCCCGGGCCGCCAATCGAAACCGCAATGGCGACGCCCGCGATGTTACCGAGGCCAACAGTAGCGGACAACGCCGAACTCAAAGCCTGGAAGTGCGTGACTTCACCGGCCTCGTTCGGGTTGGTATATTTCCCGCGCACCAGTTCGATGGCGTGTTTGAAGCCGCGCAGGTTGACGAAACCCATATAGAACGTAAGAAACACCGCGCCAATGATGAGCCACAACACGATCGCTGGAAACGGTCCGATCGGATAAAACAGAACGGCGGCCAGGCCGCGCACCACCACGCCGGCGGCGTTATCAATGGAACTCGTAAAGCCGGTGGGGGGCGGAGCTGCTGGCGTTTGGGCCGTATCCGCGGCGATTTGTGCGCGCATGCTGTCAATCGCCACCGGGATCGTCGTATCTTCACTTGCCGTTGTTTGCGCAAAAGAAAGATGCGGCAAAACCACGGCAAGCGCGAGCAGGATGAACTTCATGCGTACAGAGGGAAAAAAAGAGGGCATGACTCACCTTTCATGTTTGTGGTCAAGATTGAAGGATTGGTGATTGCAATTACGGTGATAACAACATTAACCCGACCTTTTGTCAAAAGGATGAATCTACACCTATGACCGCAAGAGTCACGAATCTGTTGAAAGGGATTTGTTTGATGCGGGTTCAGCGCTGCCGCGTCCAATAATAATAAAACGGCAAACCCAGCACCAACAACCCAATGCCGATCAGGGCATTGCGCGGGTCTTCACGGAGAGTATTGTAGATAAACCAGCCGGCAATGGCGGCAAACACTAGCGTTGTCACCGGATAACCCCAGGCTTTGTACGGCCGTTGAACGTCGGGCATTTTTTTCCGCAGGATAATCACGCTCACGGCCGCCATCGCATAGAAAACCCAGGAGCCAAATACCACGTAAGCTGCAAGCTGATCATACGTGCCGCTCAACGTGAGCAGCGCGCCCCACACGCCGATCACAATGATTGCGACATAAGGCGAGCGAAAACGCGGATGAACTTTACCAAAGTGGGGAGAAAAAATACGATCATGGCCGGGCGCCCAAATCGAACGCGGACCGGACAACGACATGCCGTTGAGTGTGCCGAAGGTCGACAACATGATGCCGAGCGCAATCAAGCTCGCGCCGATGGGGCCGACCGCCGTGGCCGCAACATCCGAAGCGATGCGCTGCGAGTTTGGCATTTGTTGAATCGGGATGATCAAGGCATAAGCAATATTGGCGAGCAGATAAAGCGCCATCACTGCCAGGCAGCTCAAGATCAAGGCCAGCGGCACGTTGCGGGTAGGGTTCTTGACTTCGCCGGCATTGAGGGTAACATCAATCCAACCATCATAAGACCAGAGTGCTGAGATCATAGCTAAACCGAATGCCGCCGTCATTCCGCTGGTCCAACTCTCCGGCCACCACGGTGCCATATTCGCCGTGTTCGCCTGACTCGAAAAAAAAGCCGAGAGAATCAACAGAATCAACGCCACCACTTTGGCGGTGGTGAAGAAGTTCATCACCGAACCGCTGAATTTTACACCGCGCACATTAACGATGGTCACTGCAGCAATGGCGAGAATGGCAATGAGCTGGCTCCAGCCGAATGTGAACGGATGCCCAAAGATGCTCCAGCCGGGCTGAAAAAACGGTTCGCTTTGCCCAATCGCCGGCACGAGATGGCCGAGATATGTAGTGAAGGCAATGGAAACGGCGGCAAGGGAGGCCGCTTTGTTGATAAAATAATCATTCCAACTGAAGAGAAAGCCCCAAACTTTGCCGTAGGATTCACGCAAATAAACATAAGGCCCGCCGGACTGCGGCAACATCGAGCTAAGCTCGGCGAGCGAGAGTGCGCCGAACAGAGTCAACATGCCGGCGACCACCCACACGAGCAAGATCGGACCCATGGCGGGCAAATGCCCTGCAATCGTTGCCGGCACCAAAAAAATGCCGGAGCCGATAATACAGCCAACGTTGATCGCGATTGCTTCTTTTAATCCCAGGGCGCGGAGGAGTTCCGGAGAAGAGGTTTGCTGATCTGTGTGCGTAACTTCGGAGAGGTTCGCCAAGATGGCCTCCTACGATGAGTTTACCAGCTTCGTATTTTCAAGCCCGGGACTTGCTTGAAATCGAAATCGTCGGTGATAAGAATGGCATCGTGCTGCAAACAAAGCGCGGCAATCCAGATGTCATTGGCCGGAATCGGCGTACCCTGCCGGCACAATTGCCAAAACAAATCATGAAATCGTTGCAAGGTCTCATTATCCAACCATAACACTCGCAAAGATGCAATAACCGCTTCAAAATTTTTGCGTTTCTTCGCAGTTTTTTCAGGACGGCCCCGGCATAACCCTTCCCACGCTTCGCCATAAGCAACACAGGACACAACGGTTTCCAATGTAGGGTCGAGTGCAAGACGCGCTTTATCGCGTTCCTCGGAACGTGGATCGATCAAAGCCAAGATATAATTCGTGTCGAACATTTGCAGCACGCTCATTCCCCACGTTCAGCCAAATTAATGAGTTTTTGTGTGCGTTCCGCTTCTTTTTCTTTGATGAACTTTTTTGCCTCGTCCCAATCCGCAGCATCCAAATTACTGAAATTAAGTCTATCCAGCGCGGCGAATAAGCGGACAACAGAGGGATGCGTGTGAGGCGCAGCCAACGATGACATCGCCTCCCGCTGATTTTTTTTGGACTTGGGGGTAATCTGTGACCACGAATTTTCCGTGATCCATTCATCAATCAGGGCTTTTTGAAAAAGCCAGCGTCCGCGAATTTTTGCGGCAGGAATCTCGCGATCTTTGAGCATACGCTTGATCGTCACCGGCGACACGCCGAGATATTTTGCGGCCGTCGCCAGATTCATATTTTCAGGATACGTTTTCAAGGTTTCTTCTCCAATAATACTCAAGATAACACACCGAGCAAACGTATCAAAATAGTATCAAATCGTATCAGAATCAATCAAAAAGTTTCAATTCGATCCTGATTTATGCAATTTGCTTCTGTGATACCCATACAATAAATAAATCAGAAGTCCCGCGCCCAGCCATGCCGCAAAGCGAACCCAAGTTACCCAGGGCAACCCCGCCATGAGATAGACGCAAGAACCTATACCGAGCAAAGGCACCAAGGGTACGAAAGGCGTCTTGAATGCCCGCGGGCGATGCGGCTCTTTATAACGCAAAATAATAATGCCGGCGCAAACGAGCGCAAACGCAAACAAGGTTCCAATATTCGTTAACTCGACAATCTCGTTGATATTGGCAAAAGCGGAAATCAATGCCACCGCTACTCCGGTCCAAATCGTCGTGACATGCGGGGTTTTATATTTGGTATGCACTTTCTGAAAAACCGGGGGCAACAACCCGTCACGTGACATTGAGAAAAAGATGCGCGGTTGGCCATATTGAAAAACCAAAAGAACGGCCGTCATTGAAATCACCGCCCCGAAGGCAACGAGACCGGCCGCCGCATCGGAACCGACGTAAGCAAGAGCCGCCGCCAAGGGATCCGCGACGCCCAATTTATCCCAGGGCATCATGCCGGTGAGCACGGCGGCAACAACAACATAGATCAGCGTACAAATCGCCAACGAGCCGATGATGCCGATCGGCATATCACGTCCAGGCCGTTTGCACTCCTCCGCCGCGGTTGAAATTGCATCAAAACCGATATAAGCGAAAAAGATCAAACTCGCCCCGGTCCACACTCCGGAAAAGCCGTTCGGCATGAAGGGCGACCAATGCTCGGGTTTCACATATTTCGCGCCGACATAAATGAAGAAAAAGAGAATGACAAGTTTGATCACGACCATGATGTTATTGACGCGCGCGGATTCTTTGGCGCCAATCACCAACAGCCACGTGATTGCAGCCACAATTGCCACGGCGAGAAAATTGAAGACGATCGGAATGCCGAGAATGGTGGGATGATTCGTCCAGGCCTCGTAGTTCAACGCGATCGCCGGATCGATTTGCCCGCCGGCGTTGGCCACGGCGGCAGCGGCCTGCGCCGCAGAACGATAATCCACAGAGAGCCACGCGGGGATGTGAATGCCGAGGCCTTCACACATTTGATGAAAATATGCCGCCCAGCCAATGGCCACCGCGACATTGCCAATGGCATATTCGATGATCAAATCCCAGCCGATGATCCATGCCACAGCCTCGCCCAATGTTGCATAGGAATAGGTGTAGGCGCTGCCTGAAACCGGCACGAGCGAGGCAAACTCGGCGTAGCACAAGCCACAGAACGCGCAGGCTACAGCGGTGAGCACGAAAGACAGCATGATCGCCGGCCCGGCGCCGGGGCGCATCGCATCGCCGGCGACGGCGGTGCCGATGACGGCAAAAATACCGGTGCCGATGATCGCGCCGATGCCGAGTGAAATCAAATCAACCGCGCCGAGTGAACGCTTCAAGTTGGTTTTCTCGGCATCCTGGGCCAATTGATCGAGATTTTTGGTGCGGAAAATGTTCATAAGCCAGGGAGACAATGTTACAAAGAATAAGGAGCCAATAATTGATTGATTGCGCCAAATTATGCCACTGCAAAAACCGTGTTCACCAGCATTCGCTTGCAGAAGCTAAACGAACAAAAAATTAACAAACCAATCCGTCAATCAAAAATTTGTATGCCATAAACACTTTTTTACCTGTAGAACGCCGGTCGAAAAATCTACCTCCGGATTTGTTCGAGCGCTCGCGGCCAGTCTCAAATCCGCGGCATCACACGAAAACGTTGCGAACATATCCAACCATCCGCGTCGCAAAGCGCAATGTCCGTTCAGGATGATCAAATATTATTGTCTCATCCCCTGCCGCTTATCCGATGAGCATGCCTGCAATCGTTGCCGTCATCCAACTCGCGAGCGCGCCGCCAAACATGGCGCGCAGGCCGAGTTTGGCCAAATCGCCGCGGCGTTCGGGGGCCATGCCGCCAATGCCGCCGATTTGAATCGCAATGGAAGAAAAATTCGAAAACCCGCACAGTGCATACGTCGCAATCGTGATGGCGCGTTCACTCATGCCTCGGCTTTCAATCAACTCGCCGAGATGCACATACGCCAAAAATTCGTTGATGGAGATTTTGGTTCCGAGCAAATTGCCGAATTCCAGACAATCCTTCCACGGCACGCCCATAAGCCAGGCCAGTGGCGCGAAAATCCAGCCGAAGAGTGTGCGCAAATCTTGCGGGAAATAAGTGAAGCCCACCCAATTTGACAGCGCGTCGTGAATGACGCCCATACCCGCGTTGACCACGGCGATGAGTGCGATGAAGGCCAGCAGCATCGCGCCAACATTCACGGCCAGTTTCATGCCATCAGCGGCGCCAACCGCAGCCGCTTCAATCACATCCCCTGCAACTTTTCCCGGCGGCACTTTCACGTGGCCCTTGGTGACCGATTCTTCCTTTTCCGGCAAGATAATTTTTGCCATCATCAGCGCGGCCGGCGCCGACATGACGCTCGCCGCGAGCAAATGCGAGGCGGGAACTCCCATGGCGATATAACCGGCGAGCACGCCGCCGGCTACCGTCGCAAAGCCGCCGACCATAATCGCCATCAGCTCGGATTTCGTCGCCGTGGCGATAAACGGGCGAATGAGCAACGGTGCTTCCGTCTGCCCGACGAAGATATTGGCCGAGCAGGAAAGCGATTCCGCGCCGCTGGTGCCCATGGTTTTGGCCATGCCCCGCGCAATGACTTCAACAACTCTTTGCATGATGCCGAGGTGATACAGGATGGACATCACCGCGGAAAAAAATATAATGGTGGGAAGAATGCCGAAGGCGAATTGAAAACCGAACGTGTCTTGATATTCCGGTTTGATGAGGTTGCCGAAAAGAAATCCCGAGCCGGCCTTGGTAAAGTCGAGAAACGCCGCCACTTTGTCGCCAGTCCACTGAAAGACTGCCTTGCCGGCGTCGGTCCACAGAATGATGAACGCGAAAAAAAGCTGCAAACCCACGGCCCAAAACACTACGCGCCAGGGGAAATTTTTGCGGTCATACGATATGGCATAGGCGATGCCGATCATGGCCACCATGCCAAGAACGCTGGTGAGTCGTTCCATGCTCTCCTTCCTCCGTCGATCATGAACCCCTAGCGTCGCGTGAGGCCTTGGCCCTCACGCATGGTTTATGATAGTCTGCTTGTTTGCATGTACCTCGCAACAAAACGCCGCGCCCCGGGAAAAGATATTTGCGCAAGATAATGATCTTTCTGTGAAGCACAAGATTTTTTTGCGCGACCCGGGAAGCAATTTATGCCGTTACTGTGCAGGCGCGACGCGGTACAGGGGATTCTACGCGACATGATTACAGTCAGTTATTGGGGATACTTTTGGGAACAGAAGCAAAACTCTGCTTTTGCCTTCCCAAGCAAAGAACAGACAGTCAACGAATACGCTGATACCTTAATTTTTAGAAGTGGCTCCATTGAAATGTCATTCACCGAATCTTGTGAAGTATTCAGCAATCTGCCTGCAACTTCACAATATCCCTCCCGGATGACATTCAACGACGGATAAATTTTCTAAGGTAATGTACTAGTCGCGCAGCAATTTGCGATAAATGACACGGTCATCCCCGACCGCGTAAAAGTCGGGGATGCGGGCAATTTCTTGATAATTTTGACGGAAATAGAATTGCCGCGTGGCGTTGTAATTGGGCTTGGAGGAGGTTTCAATCATTAACAGGCGGGCGTTTTGCGCTCGAATCCGGTTTTCGACAAAATCAAGCAAGGCTTTACCGACGCCGCTGCCCTGGCGTTTGGGATCAACAGCAATCCAATAAAGATCCCACGTGCCTTCGGTCATCGGCGTCGGGCCATAACAAACATAACCGGCCACGCGATCATGTTGATCGACGGCGCAATAGAGAATGTAATCTTTCTGTTCGGGCCGATCGAGGTAAATGTCGATCAACTCGAGCGCGACTTCAATTTCTACTTTGGTAAAGTTGCCCGTCTCAAGCAAAATTTGCTTGATAGGCAGGCGATCGTCGCGACGCAGGGCGCGAATGGTGATCATGACGTTCTCCACGTTTCAAGGCGCACGCGATGATGTCGCCCACCAACTGCGTATAAGACCGTCCCGAAGCCTGCGCCGAACGTGAGAATCCAGCGTCCGGCGAAATATCCGGATTGGGATTCACCTCGACAATATACGGTTGATTGTCTTGCGACAGGCGCATATCCACGCGGGCATAATCGCGGCAACCCATCAAGCGAAACGCTGCAATGGCAATCTGTTGCACTTTCCGGGCGGTGTCTTCATCGAGCGGGGCCGGACATTCGGCGCCAACGCTTTGGTATTCTTCGCTATTGGCCATCCACTTCACATTATAGGAACAAATGCGCGGGCGGCCGTCCGGCCAGTAAGGAAACGTAATCTCCGAAATCGGCAGAGCTTCGGGAATCTGGTCGCCAATAATGGCAATGTTCAGCTCGCGGCCCTCGATGTACTCTTCCACCAACGCCGGCTGATGATAGTTTTGAATCACCCATGCTACACGGCGGCGCAAATCACCAAGATTGGACACCACAGATTCCGCGTCAATGCCCAGGCTGGCGTCTTCGTGAACGGGTTTGACGATTACCGGATATCTCAAGCGAAAGCGCCCGGGCACTTCGCTGCATAGCATTCCCTTGGGCGCTGGCAGGCCGGCCTGGTTGAGCAACATCTTCGTCGTCCACTTGTCGGTCGCCATCATCAGTGTAGGCGGCGGCGCGCCGGTGTATTCCGCACCGAGCAATTCGTACACACAAGCCAAATGCACATGAAAACGGCTCTCACCTTGCCAGCCTTCAACCAGATTAAAAACCACATCCGTGGGAATGCGCGACAGGCGCTCCATAAATGCCGGAATGGACTTTTGCAAGGGCGCCAACATGACATCATAACCAAGCTCGAGCAACGCGGCATGCACGGCGTTGACTTGATCGAGCACGCCGGCTTCTGAAACATAATCGATCTCGCGGCCACGCTGTTCGCGGCGCGGCGCGTTGTACGCGATCAACACTTTTTGCCCGGTCATACACTCACTCCTTGCCGTTTGCAGGCTTCATCGAGAATCGCGAGAATCAAATCGTCAAATGTCATTCCCGCAGAATAAGCCGCTTTGGGGAAACACGAATGTACGGTGGGGTCTTTGATCAAGCCGGGCAGCGGGTTCAGCTCCAGGATGTTTGGTTCACCGTTCGCGTCCAGGCGGACGTCGATGCGGCAGAGATCGCGGCACCCGAGATAGTTGTACGCCTTTTTGCAGATCGTTTCGATCTTGTTGCGCAAGTCCTCGTCGAGATCAGCCGGACATTTGTAAATTTCAAGCTCGTGATCCGGAGAATCCCACAGCCACTTTGCTTCCCAGCCATAGATGGGCTTTGCGCCCTGCGGCAATGCTTCGAAAGCGATTTCCACAATCGGCAACACGCGCAACGAAGCGCCATTGCCCAACAACGCCACGGTAAATTCACGGCCGGGCAGAAATTCTTCGACGATAGCTGGTTGCGAGTAGGTGTTCCAAACTTTCTCAACCGTGGGGCGAAGTGCTTTGCTGTCTTCGATCACCGAGTCCGTCCAGATGCCTTTGCTGGAACCTTCGAACAGCGGCTTCACAAACATGGGGTAATCAAAATGCCGCAATTGCCCGTTCAACGGCCACGATTTGAGCACCGCGAATTTCGCGGTTGGCAGGCGATGGTATCCCAGGATTTCCTTGGCGCGCCCCTTATCCAGGCACATGCCGAGCGTCAACGGATCCGAACCGGTGTACGGAATACCCAGCATTTCCAGCATGGCTGGAATTACCGATTCGCGTGAAACGCCGGTAAAGCCCTCCGCAATATTAAAAACAATATCCGGGCGATACTTGCGCAGTTTCTCAAATGCGTTGAGATCCGCTTCAATCGGAATGACGTCATGGTATTTGCCGATCGTCTCCCGCAAGTCGCGCACGACATTTTCATCATCCCATTCCGCAAAATTGTCAATGCCCTCAACGCCCGAGGCCGGCGAGGGAGGAAATTCCGGAGGATCCGTATCTTCAGCGGAAGCCGAGGTCCGCCTCATGTTGTAGGTAAATCCGACTCGCATAAAACTTTTCTCCTCATCAATAAGAGTAAATTGCTGCGTGATGATCACGTGCAAT
>QEVD01000691.1 GCA_003576975.1 Candidatus Zhuqueibacterota bacterium | reverse complement strand
GTGTTATTGCATTCAGAGGGAAGCTTGTAGAAATTTTGCTGCCGGACACTTTTTAGAAATAAGCCTTTTAGCCACTGATTTACACGGATCTACACGGATCTACACGGATTTCAAACGCTTCAGAGTTTTTTGAAAGAAACTATTGGTAAAACATAGAAACAGATCAGTGAAAATCCGTGTTCATCCGTGGCTAAAGAAAAAGTGTCCGTTAGCAAAGTAAAAATTCAGCTCCAGATAACAGCTTCACAGGATTCTTCTGAATGACAAGCTCGCCGGGCAAAGCAAATTCTCTATTCATGCTATTATTCCAGGAGCAAACCATGCGACGTGATTTAATTTTGATAGGCCTTTTCTGCAGCGTCATTTTGGCAAGTTGTGCGCCCCAGCCGCAACCTCAGCCGTTTCCGAATGGCAAACTGGTTGATTTAAGCTATTCTTTTTCTACCGAAACGATCTACTGGCCCACGGCACAATCATTCACTTTGGAGAAAGTCGCGGAAGGTGTGACGCCCGGCGGATATTATTACGCCGCCAACAACTTCGCGGCTGCCGAGCATGGCGGCACGCATCTCGATTCACCGATTCATTCGCGATTATCAAGTGCAGGTTGCGGATTTTGAAGCGTGGGAAGAAACGCATGGCAGAATCCCCGACCGAGCCATTGTGCTGCTGCACACCGGCTCCGGCAAGTTTTGGCCGGATCGCGAAAAATATCTCGGCACCACGGAAACCGGGCCGGATGCCGTTCCCAAGCTGCATTTCCCCGGCTTGCATCCGGAGGCAGCCGCGTGGCTGGTGAGCAATCGGCAGATCAATGCCATCGGTATCGACACGCCGAGCATCGATTACGGTCAATCAACCTTGTTTGAAAGTCACGTTGCGCTGTTTGCGGCAAATATTCCGGCGTTTGAGAATGTCGCGAATCTTGAGCAATTGCCGGAAACCGGCGCGCATGTCATTGCCTTACCGATGAAAATTCAAGGCGGCAGCGGCGGGCCGCTGCGGATTATTGCGATTGTGCCGTGAGGGAGAATAACCGCCCGGGCGATTCTCATTTCAGTCTGCAATGTAAACTGGCTTGACAACACATCATGGGTATCGCCCGGGCGATGAGTCTTTGACAAGCTGCCTTCGACAAGCTCAGGCAGCGGGGGTAAAACCGCCCGGGCGGTGAACGTTTTTTACAAACCGTTTGCAAAGCCAAAAGGCAAGCGGCCCGCTGGCAAGCGCGATTGCGCCCGGGAATATATACTCTGCGCCGCCGCCGAACATGGCGAACAAGCCGATGGCAATCGGTGAAATGACGGTGAAAGCGAGTCCCCATTTTCCGCCGGGCACACGAAAATGGCGCGTCAAATGCGGGTGACTGCGCCGCAACTTTGCCAGCGCGAGAAATTCCAAAAACATTCCCGGCAATATCACCCAGATATCCATTTCCACCAAACTGCGAAAATCAAACCACGAGACCAGGCTGTAAATAACGGCGCTGAACACGATGGCAAACACCGGCGTGCCGTAGCGCGGCGAGATGCGCGCAATGGCTTTCGGCAAATAACCGTCATTCGCCATGGCGAACGGAATGCGGGAATAGGACAGCAGCCAGGTGCCGAACAGCGCCATGTTCGCAATCACGCCGGCGAGCGACACCCATCCTCCCAGCAACGGCCCGCCCAGCGTTTCTGCAATTTTGGCAAAATGTCCGGACTCCCAGCTTTGCCAATTCGCATCTACTGCCAGACTCACCAAAATCGGCAAGCCGTAACTCAGCAGAATCGTCGGAAAGATAATGCGCAGCGCGCGCGGCAAAACACGCGCGGAATTTTGTATTTCTTCGGAGGCCGAGGCGAGCGCTTCGAATCCGCTGATGAACCAGATGCTCATCAGCAGGCCGGAGCTGAACGTCGCCATAAAATTTTCGCCGGGGGGCAGCAGCGGGGTGAAGGGATTTTGTGAAATCTGCGGCACGCCGAGGATTATCATGATCACGAACGGCGCGAGCATCAACACCACGAAGATCGTCGAGCTGGCGCCGATGACTTCGATGCCGCGCACATTCAAAAACGTGAAGAACCAAATCACCGCCAGCGCGATGCCCCAATGCGCGAAGGCGTTCATGTGGGGGTAGAAGAATTCAAAATAATCCGCCACCAGCACGGCATAAATTGCGCAATCCAAAAACGAGCTGAGCCACCACCACCAACCGGCTTGAAATCCCCAAAAATCACCGAACGCGGTTTTCACCCAGCGATAAAGCCCGCCCTCGAGCGGCAGCGCGCTGGACAATTCCGCCGACATAAACAGCAGGGGCAATCCCCAGAAAATTGGCGTGATGAGCAGCAGGAGAAAAGCCATGCCCGGGCCGACGCTCTGCACAAATTCTTCCAAGCCGAAGGGGCCGGAGCAAACCGTGACATAAACCAGGCACAGCAAGCTGCTCCAGCGCAGCGAGCGCTTGAGTAATGCTTGCCCGGTAAACAGAGGCGCGGGCAACGCCACGGTTGTCGCTGGACTTTGCGGGGGTAAATCCGGAGCCGGGGCGGCCATGCAGTTTCTCCACGAACGATGTTTGCATAACGGAAGCAGGCAGTAGCAGTCGCA
>QEVD01000080.1 GCA_003576975.1 Candidatus Zhuqueibacterota bacterium | reverse complement strand
TCCGGCGCCCTCGGCCATCATGCACACCAGATTCTTTCCGATGTCGTGCAGATCGCCGCGCACGGTTCCCATCACGATCACGCCGGGCGGCTGAACATTTGAATCGTGCGCCGATAGTAGCGGTTTGAGTACGGCCATGCCGGCTTTCATGGCGCGCGCAGCGATCAAAACTTCAGGCACGTACAGAATGTTATGTTTGAAGTCTTCGCCGACCACGCTCATGCCGGCAATCAATCCCTCATTCAAAATTTCCTGAACGCTGCGTCCCTCCGCGAGAGCGTCCTTGGTCATTTGCTCGACTTCTTTGGCTTTGCCTTCGTAAAGGCATTGGTTCATCAAGGCATAATCAGGCATGTGTCGCTTTCTCCGCAAGATGAATGTGTCAAACCAGGCCAGAATTTCTTTGCGTTTTCTCTGCTTTTTCTTTGCGTTTCTCGACTGCACGGCGGCGGACGCCTTTCTCTTCTGACTTCATCATTTCCACCTCCTCATCGCCGTTACACAGCAAATCCGGGCTGCTTCTACCGGTTGGAATTGAACTCTGCTAAAGCCTCTTGCATGGCCAAAATGTTGGCGCGCGGCATGCCCGGGCTCACGCCTCCACCGACGGAGAGAATGATGCCTTCGCCACCGCTTTTTTCCAGAACTTCCAGCGTAGCCACGCGCACCTCCTCCGGAGTGCCGCGCACGCCAATTTCCAAAGGATTGACGTTGCCCATGAGGCACATCCGGTCACCGACGCGCGCTTTCACTTCAGCAATGTCGGTTTGCTTGCCCCAATTCAAAACATTGAAGCCGCAGTCCGGCAAATGATCCAAACACGCGGCGATTTCAGCGTCGTTGTGATAGAGCTTGACCCAGTCCTTGGGAAAGGCATCACAGATTCTCTTCAAATAAGGATGAGCAAATTCCATGTAATGCTCTTCATTGATGAAGCCCACAATGTCGTCTAAAATGAAAATGCCTTCCACCGAATCGCCCATGATTTTCACCTGCGCCTTCAACCAGTCGATGATGAGATTGGTGCAGCGATCGATCAGTTTGTGCGCCCATTCGGGTTTTTCCACAATGTCAATCATGAACTCTGTGGTACTGCGCACAAATCCGGCGGTGCACAACGGACCGCGCGAGGTGACCATCGGCAGGATCTCGCCTTGTTCCAGAATGCGCTGTTTCTGCATTTTGATGCGGTGCAGCGTCATTGCCATGAAAGCGTCGCACTCCACCTCATATTCCGGAAAGTTGTCGATATCCTCGATGTGATAGAGCGTGTGGTATTCGCTGGGAGTGTTGTTCTGCCAAAATTTGATCTTTGCTCCCAAAGCCGAAGGCTCCGCCGCCATGCCGTATTCCATCCACCAAGAAGGAACAAAGATGATATCCGGGTATTCCTCATGGATCTTCAAATTGGATTGGAACCACAGTTCGGGATCGAGGTAATAATCCATGTGATGCAAGCCTAAATATCCGGGTATCCATGGGCTGTCAATAATCAGCGCCATGGGCACCTGGTCCAATTTTTCCAAACGGGCTGCCTTCTTGAAGATCTCCCATTGTGCTGGCTTCATGTTTTATTTCCTCTCAGAAATGCGTTTGGGGTCAAGGCAATTGTTTTATAATTCCTGAAATGAATACCTCGGCGTCCGTGATTCTCATTTCAACTCCTGCCGCTTTCGCCGCCTCCTGCAGCGCCGCTTGCAGCATCACGACCGGGTCTTTGCTGACCTCCAGCCTTCGCATCAAGCCTTCGCCTTTTTTCGTGCCGGCGGCCAGGGTGATCTTCAAACCTTTGCGCTTGCAGGACACGCGGGTGCCGTCCGCAAGCATCGTGTTCAAGGGTTTAATGAAGGCATCAATGTAATGCACGCCGATACCGGATTTGTCGTTGACCTCCGGCAACAATTTCTCTTTTGCCGCTTGATTGAGATCACAAAGTTTCGTCATGACTGAGGCTCCAAGATTTGTCTTATTCCCTTTGTCGAATTGTCAAGAGTATCAAATGGCAACTCCATCAGCCTTTTGAACCGCCGATGGGAGCGGGTTGGCAGCATCCAATGCGCGTTCACTCGTGATTTAAGAATTGAATAATGCGAATGACCAGTCAAACTGGGCGAGAGCCGAAAGCCATTCGCCAAAATGATTTGGGTCAAAATCATTCAAACGCTTTTAAACATTTTGACCACAATGATTTTGACTTCATCTTTTCTACTCGTCATTCGTACTAACAATTCAAACAGCATTCCTTCTCTTTTCGTCCTGCACCAACGCGTAGTGAATCACTTCCAGCGCCATGCCCCATTTGTGTTCGCGGCTGGCTGCGTCGCAATAGCATCCCGACGGGCTGAACTGGCGATTCCAATGTAACACTTCATTGAGGGAACAGCCCAGCAACGGTTTTTCATCGGCAATGGCCCGTTCGAGTTCTTCACTGTTACGGATATATTCACACATGTGAGCATGGCCGTTATCACCCGGAGCGGGCGCACAACTCATCTCGATGATTCTGTAGCCCTCTGTTGCCGACGCCAGCTTGAGATGATAGTCATACTCGAGTGGCCGCCCTTCATTGCAACAGGTTGTACCCGCATAACGGAATCGCACCTGCACCGAACGGTCAGCCAGAACGTTCAGATGCAGCCGCTCTTGTGACCACTTTTGCAGAGCGCGGACGCTGATGGAGTATTTCCCATGGTGATCAAGAGCAGATTTGATCCGTGCCGTCCCATTGGAGATTCGATCAACACTCGCCTGCAACTGGCTCACATCTTCCATGTGTTTGCGTGCGCGGCCATACGGCATGCGGCGATACTGGCACGACAGCATGGAACAGCTTTCACACGGCACCAATCCCCGGAGGCTGCGAACACGATTGACATGCGGTGTGACGCCAAAAACTGCAAGCAAGGATTTCTTGGGCCGGAGCATGCCGGTTTCCAACACATGAATTTCTTCCGGGAATTCTTTTTGACGAATCAGATCCAACAGATTGCGCTGATCTGCTATATCCCACTCCGGATAACCCGGACTGTAATGGGGCAGAATCGCCATGCCCTGTTGCTCCGCCCAAGCGCATAACCGCGCGCCTGCGTTCGTAATCAAATGTTCAACAACTGCAGAGCCGTAGATTTCCAAAAAGAAGTACTCATCCGGTTTTTCTTCCAGCCAAAGTTGGCGCGCTTTTTCTTCACATTCTTTACCGGCGCTGACGGCCGCCAGAATCGCCGTATGCGCCTGCGCCTTGTACCATTGCTCGTGAAGCCTGGTCGAGGAGAAAACGACGCCGTTAATGCTGAGTCGCGCGTTAAGAATATCAAGTTGATCCGCTTGCCGGACATAAATCCACGGTTTGCCATTTTCGGCGTACCACTGCCTGGCCCAATCAGCCAATTCGCGTGATCGACCGGTGATTTCGTAATGCCTGGGATAACCCAGGAGACGTTTGTACTCGGCTTCCTGAACATTCGTCTCAGGTTTTGTGTCGTGAAATTCAGGCATCATATTATTGGATCATTGTTTCAAACGGTTTGAATTGACACCCCTCAACAAAGTAATCGAAAAAACCGGGATGCGTTTCCAAACGGCAGTGCCTGACTCGTTTCACCAGGTCTTCCAGCTCCACACGTTTTGAACGTGATAGCAGCGCAGTGCAGGCGCCTTCGATCGCGGCATTGCCGACTTGCAGGATTTTGGTATTATCGATATTGGGAATCAGGCCAATCCGTTTCGCAGCCTCGACATTCAAATGGCGGCCAAATCCTCCCGCCAAATAAAAAACTTCCAAATCTTCAAATCCAATCCCATACTCGTCGAACACAATTTGCAGGCCTGCAACGTTGGCGCCTTTCGCCTGGGCCAATTCGTTGATGTCGCTTTCGTTCAAATAAATCGGGCGAGCGCCGTTCTCATGAAGAACAAAACGCTTGTCGCCGTGCTCAAATCGCCCGAGGGTGTTGAGGTGTCCGGTTCTCAACAGCTCGCTCAACAAGTCGATCAACCCGGAGCCGCAGATGCCCTGCGGCTCATTGCCCTCGATGACGCTGCAATCGGCTTTTCCCTCGTCGTTGATTCTCACTCTTTCAATAGCGCCCGGCAATCCCGGCATGCCGCAGCTGATATTGCCGCCTTCGAATGCCGGTCCGGCCGGACAGGAGGCCGCCAGGATTTTATCCTTGTTCCCCACAATCAACTCGGTATTCGTGCCGATATCCATGATCGCAACCAAACGCTCTGCGTTCGCGATATCCACGGCGAGCATGCAGGCTGCGGCGTCCGCACCAACGTGGCCGCTGATGATGGGCAGGCCGTAAGCGCGCGCTTTGGGATTTAGCCGCAGCAGCAGGCGTCTCGCAGGAGCCGTGAGACTCGTCGTCGTCCGCAGACCGCCCGCCCTTTCCAACTCCGTGATGGATTGATAAGGACTTTGTCCGATGGAATACACATCGAGTCGAAAGAACAGATCGCGCATGGTGGAATTCCCGGCAACCACCACCTCGTAGATCGAGGCGGGATGCACCGGAAACTCCTCGATGGCATGATTCACATAGCGTGCGAGTGTGCGTTGCAGCAGCTTGCCGCGGTGCGTGGAGTCATAATGGATGCGTGACATGACTTCGGAACCGCCGAACCGCTGCGGATTTTCGAGAGCAGCATCAGCGATGATTTCTCCAGTTTCCAAATTCAGAAGGCGAATAACGACTGTCGTCGTTCCCAAATCCACAGCCAGCCCGTGGATGGGGCCAGATCTGCGATCAATTATTTCGCCATCCAGAAGAATCCGCTCGCCCTCACGCGTTACTGCAGGATCGAGCTGCAGGTTTTGATGCTGCACCGGAAGCCGCATCGCACGTTTTTCGATGCGCATGTCGCCGCGCCGCAGCGTATGGCAACGCACAACGCCGGAGTCCGTGACAAGGCGCGTGCGGCATGATAGCCGGAAGTTGTCAAGCAGGTGATCTTCCTGCGCCACAGGTGCAGAAAGGCATTCCCCGCCCGCAACGATTTCTACCAGGCATTCCTTGCACTTCCCCTGCTTGAGGCACGAGGTCGGCACACGAATGCCCAAAGACTCGGCATATTCAAAAAGCGAGGAACCGGGTGTGACGCTGGCATGTTCATTATTGAAGTACAGCTCAACGCTCATGGTTTTCAGAATCCAATGGAATTGCCGCCGTCAACCGGGAGCACGATGCCGGTGATATATTTCGCTTGTGCTGATGCCAGAAACAGCGCCGCATTGGCCACATCCGAGGGTTCGCCAAATTTTCCCATGGGCGTGCGCGCCAGCGCTCTCGTTTTTCTCTCCGGATCGTTTTCAAAAGCTTTGGCAGACATCGTTGTGGTAATAAAACCCGGCGCAAGGCAATTGATGCGAATGCCATGCGGCGCCCATTCCACCGCCAGGACGCGCGTCATACCTTCAACCGCCGATTTCGAGGCAGCATAACCGACAACTTTGGGAACGCCATAGTGGGCGGCCATCGAGCTGATCATGATGATGTTGCCGCCTCGGTCCACCATGGTCTGTGCGATCCCTCGAGTGAGTGCGAAAACCGCTGTCTGGTTGGTATGCACGATTTCCTGATATTCTTGATTGGAAACCGCCAGGGCATCCTTTTTCAAATTGATTCCCGCATTGTTGACCAGCACATCGATCGCGCCAACGGCATTGTTGATCTGTGACAGCAATCCCGGAAAGCGGGCAATTTCGTTCAAGTCAAATGCGATGGCACGCGCTTTCTCGCCCAACTCACTTTGGGCACGCGCGAGCTTTTCCGCATCTCTGCCAACGATAACAACCTTCGACTGATTCGCGATAAACGCCTTGGCGATGGAAAAACCGAGGCCACTCGCACCGCCGGTAACCAGAACAATCTTGCCAATGAGATCTTCATACATGACTGCCATACGTTTTTGAACTCCTTTAATTGATTCCTCCTATCACTCGAATAAACCGATCTTGCTGGTACACTGTTACTTTGAAAAGTACATCCACCACTGTCATCCTGCAAGGATCCTGTGAAAGGCTGGGCACGGGGCCAGATATTTCACCAGATTCATCTGAATGATATGTAGAGAGGCCACTTCAATACATAATTTAAGGTAAAAAGCCACTCGTGCACTGTTACCTTGAAAAGTACATCCACCCTGCATGTCATCCAGAATGGAACTTGTGAAGTTGCAGGGATTGTGCCGAGCACTCCACAAGATGCCGCCGGGCGGGATGACATTTCGAATAGGTATTTCTACAAACTAAGGTGACAAACCACTAGTCAGATGCTCCAACTCTGCGCGCAAAGCCCTCTCCGCCAAATTGTTGCAGTTGAAAGCCGGCAACCCTGCCCTGCTCATCCTTCTTGAAACGCGCGAATAGATACTGGCCCGGAACATAGAAATCTTGTTCAGTCTCAGCACGCAATACCAGTTTTGCATTGTACGGGCCTTGGGCAACCAGATGATCATTCTCCACCGAAATCACAACTTTGGTTTCGGGATTGAGTGCATATGTGCCAGCGTATTGCGCCAGGATTGCCGCATCAAGTTTCAGTGATGGACGCGCGAACACGAATTGCAGCCCACGGGTGTAGCCTTCGGCTTTTGTGCCGGAATGGCCGGTGTCTTCCAGCACCCGGGTTTGCAGCGCAAGGCCATCATAATTCCGCACTTTCAACTGATTCGCAAATTTCTGAAAACCGGCGACGTCTTCCAGATCTCCCACTGCCATGAAAAGCCGGACCGGGAGCCGGGATTGTTTTGCTGCATAGTTTTTTTCGAAGGTGTAAATGCCATCATTCGCCCATGCCAACGCCGGGCTGGTCAAAACGTAGCGCTGAAATAATTCTGTTTCAGTAAAAAGGGCGTATAGCGTGAAAAGACCGCCGAACGAGCTGCCCATCAGCGTGCGGTCGTCCAAGACGTGATATTTGGACTCGATGAAAGGGATCAGCTCTTGCTTGATGAAGGCGAGAAACTTTGGCGCGCCGCCGGACTGGCGCAACGGCGCAGCATTGTTCGGCGTCAAATCTCGGGCGCGCAGCGAATCATGGTTGGGATTTTTTCCTCCCCAGGTTATTCCAACAATGACAATGCCGGGCAAGAAGCCGTCGTAAAATTGCTGGCCGAAAATGGCCGTGACCAAAGGGAAATCCCATTGCGCATCGAGAAGTAAGAGCACCGGATGCTTTTGATCTTTGCTGCCGTAGTTTCTGGGCAAATGGATGTACAAATCGTATTCCTGCCCGACAATCGCAGAGGTGATCTTCTGCAATTGCGAACCTGGAATTTCCACGCGCAGCGATGATGAAACAACGCTCACGCTTTTGTTTTCCTGGGCGTGGACGGTTTGTACATACAAAAAAATAAAAAGCAGGGAAATAGTCATTCGGCCAATCATGCCAACGAGATGGCCGGCGATGTGAAATTTTGTTTTCATGATCGAAAATTCTGCAAATGAGTTTCACGACTTTATTGAACTTTGCATTACCAATAGTGATGCACATGCGGCCGCGCATATTTATTGTAGAGGTCACGTATCGCAGCCATCGTCGCTTCTGAAAGCGGCGGCAAGCTTGCCGCCTTGAGATTCTCTTCGACCTGGGCCGGACGCTTGGCTCCGGGGATGGCACACGTCACCGCCGGGAACATCAAAATCCAGCGCAGCGCCAGTTGTGTCATCGTCCAATGGCGCGGCACCAACGGGCGCAATGCTTCAACCGCCTGCAGACCCACTTCGTAGTCCAAGCCGGAAAATGTCTCGCCGCGGTCAAACGCCTCGCCGCGACGGTTGAAAGCGCGGTGATCGTCCGGCGCGAAAGTGCTGGCGCGAGTAAACTTGCCGCTCAATAAGCCCGACGAGAGCGGCAATCTCGCCAGGATTCCAACACCGCGACGTTGTGCTTCGCTGAAGAAGAGATCCGCCGGTCGTTGCCGGAAGATATTGAAAATGATTTGCACCGACTGCATGTTCGGATATTCGATGGCCTTCAATGCTTCTTCGACTTTCTCCACGCTCACGCCGTAATAACGCAGCTTGCCTGCATCGACTAAATCATCCAGCACGCCAAACACTTCCGGCATGTAATAAACATCTGTGGGCGGGCAATGCAACTGCAAGAGATCAATTGCTTCCGCCTCCAAATTCTTCAGACTGCGTTCGACAAACGCCGTAAGATTCTGCTGCGTGTAGCCAGCGGCAACATGTGAATTAAGGCGGCGTCCTGCTTTGGTGGCAACGTAGAATTCCTGCGACCGCTCACGGCGTAGCCTCGCCAGCAAACGTTCGCTGCGTCCATCGCCATACACATCGGCGGTGTCGAAGAAGTTCACGCCCAGATCGAGCGCGCGATGCAGCGCGGCCAGCGACTCTTGATCATCCACCGCGCCCCAAGTGCCGCCAATCGCCCATGCGCCGAAGCTCAGCGCAGAAACCTTCCATCCGGTGCGCCCGAGTTCACGATATTCCATGTTGACTCGTGTTTTTTACGTTTTTACGTTTTTGTGGATTACGCATTACGTACCCCGCAAAACGTAATACGTAATTCGTGATTCGCAATGCGTAAAGATTATTTCTTCCTCTCGCCATTGACCAACCTCCAGATGCCCAGTGGATTTTCATTCTTTAGCTCATCTGGCAAAAGAGCATCCGGAAAATTTTGATAGCATACTGGTCGCACAAACCGCGCGATGGCGGCGGTGCCGACAGAAGTTGAGCGGCTATCTGTCGTGGCTGGAAATGGTCCGCCATGAATCATAGCGTGACATACTTCAACGCCAGTCGGAAAACCGTTGATGATCAACCTTCCGGCTTTGCGTTCGAGAATGGCGATGAGTTCTGCATACTCTTTGAGATCGTCTTCGGTCGCCCAAAGTGTTGCAGTTAGATGGCCCTTCAGTTTTTGTGCAGCATCAATAAGCTCAGCTTTGTTACTCGCCGTCACCGCGAGCGTGGAAGGTCCAAAGACTTCGTCTTCGAGATTTGCGTTGTCCAAAAAATTCCGGGCGTTGGTTTGAAACAGATGACCAACGCCCTGGAATCCTTCCTCCCCAGTTTTGCCTTTTGCCAACTGCGCGACGCCTGCTTGCTTGCCCAACTTTTCAATGCCATTCTCGTAGGCGCGATGAATCTGTGAAGTGAGCATGGTTGCGGCAGCGACTTCCTGAAAATTGGCGGCAGCGAGTTGTTGAAACTGTGCAGCGTCGGCGGATTCTTCAAAAAACACCAACCCAGGATTTGTGCAAAACTGCCCAACGCCCAATGTGACGGAGGCCGTCAATCCTTTCGCAATTTCTACTTTTCGTTCACGCAAAGCGCCCGGCAAAACGAACACCGGATTGGTGCTGCCCATTTCGGCAAAAATCGGAATCGGCGTTGGCCGCTGCGCGGCGGCATCGAAGAGTGCCTTTCCTCCTCGAAAAGAACCGGTGAAGCCAATCGCTTTAATCAACGGATGTTTTACGATCGCCATCCCCACTTCGGTGGAATGGCCGTGCGCCATGGAAAATGTTCCGTCCGGCATGTTGGATTTGGCAATGGCTCTCATAATGGCATGCGCAATCATTTCGCAGGTACCGGGATGCGCCGGATGCGCCTTTGCAACGACCGTGCAACCGGCGGCCAACGCGGAAGTCGTATCTCCTCCGGCCACGGAAAATGCCAACGGGAAGTTGCTCGCGCCAAATATTCCAACAGGGCCCAATGCCTTTTGCATGCTTCTGATGTCAGGTTTGGGCGCAGGTTGTCGATTCGTATCTGCGGTATCGATGCGCGCATCAACCCATGAGCCTTCGCGCAGGAGACTGGCGAAGAGTCTAAGCTGATTCACCGTTCTACCCCGCTCTCCGGTTAGTCTTGCTTCTGTTAAGCCGGTTTCCTCGCAACATCTTTTTATCAAATCATCACCGAGCGCGATGATTTCATCGGCGATGGATTCGAGGAACAAGGCGCGTTCCTGTCCGCTTTTTTTGCTGTATGCAAGAAAAGCCACTTCGGCTTTGAGAATCGCCTGATCAATTTCCTGAGGTGTGGCCTCATGAAATGCCGGCGGCATTTCAGCGCCGGTGGCAGGATTGACGGCATGAAAAACGACCGTCCCTTGTCCTGATTGCTCGTTGCCGATGAAGTTTAGTCCGGTGATTTGCATAGTTTTATTTCACGTAAGAAAAGCGCCATGATCTATCCCGCAAAGGGACAGATGAAAATAGCCCAGCGATTTATCGCGGGGTCAACATGCCAACATATCCTCATAAGTCCCACAAGGGACGGATGAGAAGCGTTGATCGTGAGAATTCAATCGTCCCTCGCGGGACTTATGCAAAACCGTGACTTCAAATCCCCGCCATAAATGGCGGGGCTATTTTCACAAGTCCCTTCGGGACTAGTTGGTCTTCGCTTAACTCAATGATATGAAGTAGGCATTACTATTTCACGGTATTTACTAACATGCCTATTGGTTGAATTGTAATACGAATCTCATCACCGCTCTGCAAGCTAAAATCACCCGGCGGAATAATGCCGGTGCCGGTCATGAGCACGCAGCCGTGCGGAAAGGAGCACTCACGATACAAGTAAGCAACCAACTCTTCCGGCTTTCTTTTCATTTGTTTAATGTCCACACTGCCGGTGAAGACAGGCGCGTTGTTTCGCACAATTTCAAGATGAATGATCGTGTCTGCAGGAAGCGGCTCCTCCGTCACGTAAATACACGGACCGAGCGCGGCGCAGCCGTCATACGTCTTCGCCTGCGGCAGATAAAGCGGATTCTCGCCTTCGATGCTGCGCGAGCTCATGTCGTTGCCAATGGTGTAACCGACAATCTTGCCGCTGGAGGTGATCATGAGTGTCAACTCCGGCTCCGGAACATTCCAATTGGAGTCTTGGCGAATTCTCACCTTGCCGCCGGAACCGACGACGCGGTGCGCCGTTGCTTTGAAAAATAGTTCCGGGCGCTCGGCTTCATAAACGCGCGCATAGAATTCCCCACCGCCGGCGTTTTTCGATTCCTCCTGGCGGCCAATTTTGCTGCGTATGTACGTGACGCCACTGGCCCATAATTCTTGTGATTGAATCGGCGCTTCAAGACTTGAATTCAGAAGTTGTTGGCCGTTTTCTACCGGTTCAACCTCACGCACGCTGGCAGCGAGTTTGTTAAAGAGATTGTCATCATTGACAAAAGTATCCCAGTTTTCGCCACTCAATAAATGAAAGCGCTGGTCTTTTTCAATGACGATGCCGAATTTTGTTTTGTAGAGTTTCAATTTTAAAACCTCAATGCAGATTTGCAATTTATACGCTCTTTCGCCTAGCCATTCCCGCTCACAAGGTTATTCTTGCCCCCACTTTTTCAACTGTATTTATTGGATTTCCCTGTTCATCTTCCCATTGGGCACTTTTGCGCGAGAATGAAAGAATCTTCAGAAAAGGGTGCTTACCGAGTGCATCCGTAACAACTGCTATTCTATAACTTTCTTTATACTTTTTCATCTTGTCATATTCATTTGGGGTTAATTCGATCAGTAATTTCTTTTGAGACAACCCTTTTACCTCGATTCTTAATAGTTTGCCAGACAAAGTTGCATCCAGATCCCAACCGACATTGTCTTTAGCTACGGAGACAATCGAATATCCCAAAGCCTCATAGTGTTTCGTGGTTAAGTCTATTGCGATTTGTTCAACCTTTTGTCGTTTATTTGGATCTGGTTGCCAAGGTCTACCTTTGTTGGTTTGAGGAGACTTCCTTTCTGTGTTGTTTTTTTCACCCCACGGCAGAAACGGAGCTATCTCCGCTTCAAAAGAAAAAGGCCAAACAGTGTTACGGGGGTAAGGGACCCACTTGCGAACCATAGTCGCAGGAATAGGTTGCTTTAATAACATACGACATTTCTTGAGGTCAAATTTTAAGTGCAACATCCACGTAGTTCTATCATTGCCATGCTTATCTTTTACTGTAGCATATCCGATAAAGCCGAGGTCTCCATCCGCTACTCCTGCGTAGATATACACTACATCACCTATTTGAACATCGTTGTAGTTTCGACTAATAGACCACCATTGGGATTCCGTAAATTTTCCACTCGCAACAAGTTTTCTAAAGTTCTCTACTGTAACATCGTCTTCGTTTCCCTTAACGAGATCGAACGTACGTTTAGCACTTTTTGATATGGGATAAATCCATGTAGGCATATTGTGGCTACCTCATTTTTTCAACAATTGCACCGCGCTAACAAGAAATAACCGCGAATGAATGAAACCAGCGCGCATCAGCGGTGATTCACGTCTAAAATGTTAGCAGAAAAATCTTTCAAACAAACACCAGATGAAACAAAAACAAAAGCACCGCCGAAGAAGTGCCGAGCACGAACGTGCCCAGGCTGTGCAGCCGGTAGCCGGTTTTGACGTCCATACCGGAGAGTTGCGTCACCACCCAGAAAAAGCTGTCGTTCGCATGTGAAAACACCGCCGAGCCTGCGCCGATGGCAATAACAACAATGGCCTTTTCAATTGGGCTGATAAATCCCAATGTGTCCATCATCGGCAACATGATGGAAGCGGTGGTGATAAGCGCCACCGTCGATGAGCCTTGCGCGGTTTTGATCGCCGCCGCCAAGAGAAATGGCAGCCAGATACTCAGATGCACATCCGCCAAAATCTTGCTCAACAATTCTGCGATGCCCGAGTCCTGCAGCACCTTGCCAAAAATTCCTCCGGCGCCGGTGATCAGGATGATCGAGGCGGCGCTGCTTAAAGATTGACCCACCCAGCCCGACATGGAAAACATCTTGGCCTCCAGTTTCCTGGGCAGCAACGCGGCGAGAAACATTCCGATCAACAGCGCAATCACCGGCTCGCCGACGAACGAGATGAGCTTGGTAACCGTGCCGCGGTCCGGGCCTGCCAGCACGCCCACACTCGATTTCAACACGATCAAAACAATCGGCACAACAACCGGCAGCGAGGACTTGAACGCGTTCGGCGCATGCTGCATGCGCGCGTTCATATCAGCTTCGGTGATCTCCGGGCTGGGTTCGATGTAAGTTTTGGCGGCAAACCTGGTCGCAAAAATTACCGCGACCATCGTTGCCAGCGCGCTGATCAACAATCCCAGCATCAACACCAAACCCAAATCCGCGCCCAGGATTCCGGCGGCCGCAATCGGGCCGGGCGTCGGCGGCACGAGCGTGTGCGTGGCCGTGAGTCCGAGGCTCAGTGCAATCGCAGAACCTGCCAGCGAAATGCCGGCTCGTTTCGACAGACTTTTGTTGAGCGGCGAAATGAGCATGAAGCCGCTGTCGGCAAAAACCGGAATCGACACGATGTAACCGATGATGCCCATGGCCGCAGGAACGCGTTTCTTGCCAATGAGCTTGAGCACCTTGTCCGCCAGAGTGTAAGCGGCACCGGTGTTTTCTAAAAACGCGCCGATGATCACACCCAGCACGATGATCAGTCCGATCTTGCCCAGCGTGTTGCCGAAACCATCGTTGATCGCGCTTACGATTTTTTCGGCCGGCATTCCCGCCAGAAATCCATACGTCAAAGCCGCGAGCAGCAGCGCGATGAACGGATGCACTTTCAGCTTAACGCTCAAGAAGATGATGCCAACGATGCTGAGAACGAGATAGGGAATGAGCATTTATTTTTTTCTCAGTCAAATCATTTTACTTGGCCCATGAAACACACGAAATACACCAAAAACGTTTAGACAGCAAGATGGATGACAGAAAAATGAATGTTACTTGCTTCAGCTTGTCAGCATCAACTTCTCTTGCATGATTCCAAGCTTTATTTTTCTGTCCTACATTTTTCTGTCGTGAGCTTTTATTTAATGCAAATCGCCTTTCACAACCGATCCTGATTTTCCGGCAAGAATGTCCAGATCAGCGCCCTGGTCGGCTTGCTGAACGTGCTCCAAATAGATGCGAACGTAACCGCGGCTCGCATGCGGCGCGGGAGGCAACCACGCGGCTCGGCGTCGTTGCAACTCTTCGCCGGAGACCTCAAGATGCAACTTGCGATTGGCAACATCAAGCTCAATGAAATCGCCCTCCTTCACCAAAGCGAGTGTGCCGCCGATGGCTGATTCTGGCGAAATGTGCAAAACCACAGTTCCATACGCGGTGCCGCTCATTCTCCCGTCCGAAATACGCACCATGTCCTTCACGCCTTTGAGGATCAACTTTTTGGGAAGATCAACGTTGCCCACCTCGGGCATGCCGGGATAGCCTTTGGGGCCGACGCTTTTGAGCACGATGACGCACGATGCGTCGATGTCCAAGTTCGGATCATCGATGCGCGCATGATAATCATCCATGCTTTCAAACACCACGGCGCGGCCGCGGTGTTTCATCAGCGCCGGCGTTGCCGCCGAGGGTTTGATCACCGCGCCGTTTTCGCAGAGATTGCCTTTGAGCACGGCAATACCTGCTTCCGGCTGTAACGGTTTATCGATGCTGGCAATCACTTCGCGGTTGAAACATTCGGCTTTGGCATTGTTCTCGCGCAGCGTTTTGCCGTTGACGGTTATCGCATCTTGATGCAAACGGTCGCCGAGTTCGTTGATCACAACCGGCAGGCCACCGGCATAAAAATAATCCTCCATCAGGAATTTTCCCGAGGGCATCAAGTTGACCAACAACGGAATTTTGCTACCGAGCTGGTCAAAATCTTCGAGGTTTAATTTTACACCAATCCTGCCGGCGATGGCCAACAAATGAATGATCAAATTGGTAGAGCCGCCCACTGCCGCATTGACAACAATGGCATTTTCAAACGCTTTTCTGGTGAGAATGCTGGACAATCGCAGATCTTCACGAACCATCTCCACGATGCGACGACCCGAGAGTTGCGCCATGACTTTTTTCCTGGAATCAACGGCGGGAATCGCCGAGGCGCCGGGCAATGTCAGACCCAAAGCTTCAACCATCGTCGCCATGGTCGAGGC
>QEVD01000690.1 GCA_003576975.1 Candidatus Zhuqueibacterota bacterium | reverse complement strand
CGCGCAAGCCTGCAATCCACCTCGCTCATACTGAACCGGGCGCAGGAAGATTTGATCAAAGGCGTGGAACGCGTCGCCAAAGACAATGTGCTGGAAACCACCCTGACGCTGGAAAACACCGAGGCGATTGACGAGATTTTAAGCCAGCAAAGAAAAGTGCTCGACATCTCCATGCTGGCGGTTTTCGATCTCGACCAGCAGCGCATCGCTTCATCGAAATTCAAAAGTAAGAAGCTCGTTTTCGATCACACCAAAAGCCGGAAGCTTCAAATTGCCAAAAATGAGGACGCAGAGCATTATTTGATTTATTCCGCTCCGATTGAAAAAAAGAAGAAGCCGCTCGGCTCGATTGTCGGCGGCATTCAACTCGACGACGATAAACTGACGCAATTTATCTCAGAGACTTTTCATGCCGAGTCGATGTTTTGGTTGGATGACCGGCTTATTTTGTCGAGCCTCGTTTCTGCGGCGCAGTATCAAGTCAAGCCGCCGCCGCTGGCGCGCATGCATGCCTTTCGCATCGCCGGCAAGGAATACAAGGGCTTGCTTCAATCTTTGCCGCTGGGCGAACATCATTTCAAGTACGGCTTGTTGCTTCCCATGGCCGAACTGGAGCAGGCGCTGCGCAAAACCTTTGGCGTGATTGCGATTATCGGGACGGCCCTTTTCATCGTGTTCCTGGCGTTGCTTGGTTTCATTCTCCGGCGCATTTCGCGGCCGCTCAACACGCTCACCGGCCACGCGCGGCAGCTCGTTTCGCATGATTTTATGCCACAAGCCGACGCCGGGCTCCGGGAGTTGGCCGCTGCTTCTCAGGATGAAATCGGGAAGCTGGCAGAATCGTTCATTGACATGGAAAGCCGGCTGCACATTTATCTCAATGAACTCACCGTTAAAACCAAAGCCGAGGAAAAAAATCAAAGCGACTTGCGCATCGCCCACGAAATTCAGATGAGTATGTTGCCAAAGCAAACGCCGGCGCTGGCGGCGAATTCTCGCTTTGACATTCATGCCGAAATCGCGCCGGCGCACGAGGTGGGTGGCGACTTTTATGATTATTTCATGATCGACGATCGCTATCTCTGTGTGGTGATCGGCGATGTTTCCGACAAGGGCGTGCCGGCTTCGCTGTTCATGGCGATGAGCAAGACGTTGATCCACGCGACAACGACGCTGACGCGCGCGCTCGCGCAAACGGGCGTTCCGCCGCATGAGATTCTAAGCCGCGTCAACTACGAGTTGCAGCGCGATAATGAACGCCGCATGTTTGTAACGGTTTTTTATGGCGTGCTCGATACGCAAACCGGTGAGTTGCACTACAGCAACGCCGGCCATCATCCGCCATATTTAGTGTCGCCGGACCGGCAGGTCACGCCGCTGGCAATTCTGGGCGGAGGGCCGTTGGGCATCAAAAGCGAGGCGCGCTTTCAATCGGCGCGCCTGACGTTGCCGCCGCGGCATGTGCTGTTTCTGTACACCGACGGCATCACCGAAGCGATGAATCCCCAAGAAGAATTTTTCTCCGAACACCGCTTGCAAACATGTCTGGCGGCCATGAACGGCGCGGCCGCGCAGGAGATGACGCAGCAGGTGCTGCGCGAGGTGAAGGCATTTGTCGGCGCCGCGCCGCCGCACGACGACATGACGGTGCTGGCGCTGTGTTTTCTTTGAAGGCATACCATGAACGACGTCATGACCATCGCGCTGGTGAATCGCCTGCCGGAGCTGCAACGTTTGTGGCAGGCCATCGAAAATTTTTGCGCCGCCCATCAATTGCCGGCGGGCATCTGCTTTGACCTGCGCGTTGCCGCGGAAGAAATTTTCACGAACATCGTCAAATATGGTTACTCGGACGCGGCCGAGCATCCCATTGCCGTTGAGCTGGCGTTGCGCGGCAATTGTTTGACGGTGAAAATTCAGGACGACGCTGCCGCGTTTAATCCTTTGCAAATCGACCCGGCGCACACCGCCGGCAAAAAAAAGCCCGGCGGCCGCGGCGTGCGGCTGTGGCGCGGG
>QEVD01000689.1 GCA_003576975.1 Candidatus Zhuqueibacterota bacterium | reverse complement strand
AACGGTTTATGGCGATTACGAAACCGATGCCTATCATCTGTTTGTGGTGGAAGAACGCGACAAGATTCATTACGCCTTCACCGGCGGCGTGAAAATTCTTCACAAAAATCGCGTGCTGCACGAGCAGGCGCCGTCGGATTTCGGATTGAATTTTGACGGCAGTCCGGATCAGCCGGGCGTGGGAAAATTGCGTTATTGGGAGGCCGAGGTGTCAAAGTAGGGGCGACCCGCCGGGTCACCTCCACGCCAGATGGCCAGAACAATTATTTTTGATGAAAACAACATGCCCGAACCGACGATCCAACTGACACAAGATCAAATCGACTTTTTTCATCGAGAAGGATATTTGGTGATCCCCGCCATCACCACGCCGGAAGAAGTCGCGCGCATTCGCAAAATCTATGATCAACTCTTTGCGGCGCAAGCGGGCCGCGCGGAAGGCAATCAATTTGATTTGGCCGGCGCGGATGAAGAGGGCGCAACGGCCGCGCTGCCGCAAATTCTCATGCCGGTGAAATACGCGCCGGAGCTGGCGCATACGCTGTATCGCGCCAATGCGTTGGCGATCTCGCAACAGCTTTTTGGCGCTGCCTCATCATACAAAGGTGAGCACGCGATCTTCAAGCCGGCGCACTACGGCGCAGAAACGCCCTGGCACCAGGATGAGGCGTATTGGAATCCCGAGCTGGAATACAACGAAGGCAGTTTCTGGATGCCGCTGCAAGAAGCCACGCCGGAAAACGGCTGCATGTATTTCATTCCCGGCAGCCACCGTCTGGAAGTTTTGCCGCATCATTCCATCAATCATGATCCGCGCATTCACGGTTTGGAAGTTGATATGAGCCTGGTTGATTTATCCCAGGCGATTGCTTGTCCCTTGCCACCCGGCGGCGCAACCGTGCATGCCTCGCGCACGCTGCATTACACGCCGCCGAATCGTTCCGCAGTTCCGCGCCGCGCCTACATTCTCGGATTTGGCGCAGCGCAGAAAAAGCGCGCAACGCCGCGACGGTTTCAATGGAATGAGATCAAACAAACTGCGCGTGAGCAGCGGGCGCAAAGCAAATAGCAGAATGCAAAGCTCACCCACAACGGCGCCCAGATGCAAAGAATACGCAGAGGATTTCTTTGCGGTCCCTTTGCGACTCTGCGCCTTTGCGTGTTGCTTGCGTTTTTTGAACAACAACGTGCCATGAATGACTTTCTCAACCTCGCCAGCTTGCCACTGATCACTTCTGCCAAAACACGCTCCATTTCTGCGGAAAACCCCACCGGTGAAAAAGCCGGCGGCGCACGCGCTGTGCCTGAAGACGCAAAAAATGCGGCTTTCCATCTCGGCAAAGGCTGGAAGGTGCGGCCCTGCATTGCCCTGCCGCCGCAACAAACCGCAACGCTAGCCGACATTGCCGGCCCGGGCGTGATTCAGCATATTTGGATCACCACCGACGCCAAAGCCTATCGCGATTGCATTCTGCGCTTTTATTGGGACGAAGAAACCGAACCTTCCGTCGAAGTCCCGCTTGGCGACTTCTTCGCGCTGGGACATGGTTTGCGCTACAACATCAGCTCTCTGATGGTCGCCGTTAATCCCTCCGGCGGAAGCAATTGCTACTGGCCCATGCCTTTTCGCCGGCACGCTCGCGTCACGGTTGAAAATCAACATGAAGTAGAGTTCCCGCATTTTTTTTATCAAATCACGTACGCGCTGGATGACGTTCCGGATATTGCCGGTTATTTTCATGCGCAATGGCGGCGCAGCATGACACAACGCGAGCATCCCGAACATGTTATCCTGGACAACGTGGCCGGACGCGGCCACTACGCCGGCACGTTTCTCGCGTGGGAACAGCTCTCCAACGGCTGGTGGGGTGAAGGTGAAGTAAAATTTTTTATTGATGGTGATGATGAGTATCCGACGATTTGCGGCACGGGCACGGAAGATTATTTCGGCGGCGCATGGTGCTTTGGCGAAACGTATTCCACACCGTTTCTGGGATACCCGCTTTGGCGCAAAGAAGC